>DASSTP010000137.1:0-12739 GCA_035707845.1 Gemmatimonadales bacterium
CTCCGGGTCCGCCAGCGGCCCGATCGCCTGTCCCACGGCCGCGACGGGGATCTGGCGGGCGAGCGCGAGCGCGGCCGTATCCAGAAGGCGGAGCGCCCGCGTGCGATCATCATCGGCCAGCGTGGCCTGGCCGCAGACCAGATGCAGGTCGGCGGCATGCATGGCGCCGAGAAACTCTCCACGCGCTCGCCACTGCTCGATCCTGCGATCCGCGCGCGGCAGGAGCCGGCGGCGAAGCCGCGGGGGCAGCAGGCTGCGGACACCGGCGAGCGCCAGTGCCGGCCACGCGAACATCCGTCCCGCCAGCCAGGTGCCGAGGAGTCGCGAAATCCGCCGGCCGTCACACCATGCCCGCCGCCCCGCTTCGGGGACCGGTTCGACACCGGGGCAATAGGCCTGCAGGCGCTCAGGCGCATTGGTCAGCACCGAGATCACGGCTGCGGGCCAGAGTGCCCGCAACCGGCCGACAGCCACCTGGAGCATGGCGACATCGCCCATGTTGGTGCAGGTGGGGGTCCCGGGGTCGACGAGAATCCGCATCAGCGCTCCACCACCAGCCCATGGCTGCGGAGCTGCTCGATGATCCGCTGCACCGATGCCAGCGGCACGTCACACGTCTCGGCGATGTCCCGCGCCGAGCGAGTCCCGTCGAGGAGAAAGAGCACGTCGAAGAGGACCCGGTGGCCTGCCGGATCCTCGAGGTAATCCACATGAATGCCGTAGCGGGAGCAGCA
Source organism: Gemmatimonadales bacterium (assembly GCA_035707845.1). Taxonomy (GTDB): domain Bacteria; phylum Gemmatimonadota; class Gemmatimonadetes; order Gemmatimonadales; family GWC2-71-9; genus CAMLHP01. The sequence goes on from DASSTP010000137.1 coordinate 735, forward strand.
GATCTCGCCCGGCACGGTTGACGCGACCCGGACGTTGGCCTCCAGTTCGCGAATCATCGCCAGCACCAGGTCACGCGACGCGGCCAGCGCGCCCGGAGGTACGAGCTCCGGGATGTCGGCACTCGAGTGATACTCCCGGTAGGGAAACTCCGGGTCCGAAGGCGCCAGCTGCCGGGTGAGCGAAAGCATCGGCACCCGGACGCCCGGCGCGTTGAACTGCCGTTCATCGTTGCCTGCGAGGGCCCGGAACGGCGCTGTCCAGCCGTGCGAATCATGCGCTCGCAAGGCACGTGCGCAGCAGCGGTCGAGCTCGGTGTCGCCCGCGAACGAGAGCTGCAGCGCGTGCGGGATGTCCCGGCCCAGCATCTCGAGGAACAGGCCGCCCCGCAGCTGGGGCAGCAGCTCGGGATGCTGGCTCAGGTGCGCGATCGAGCCGATCGTCTCGGGCACGATGAGCAGGCGGTAGGTGTAGCGCGGCACCGGACCCGCGAGCAGCGCCCGCATCACGTCCACGCCCACGACCACCCCCGTCAGGTCGTCGTTCACCATGGCCGGGTGGCAGAGATGGGCGCACAGGACAATGGTCTCGGGCGACTGGCCGGGCACCACCACCTCGCCCACCTTGAGCGTGCCGAGGCTGAACTCGGAGCGGATGGTGACCCGGTAGCGCTCGGCGTCGAGCGTGTCCCGCAGCGTCCGGGTGCAGCAGAGCCCCCAGTCGCGTTCGTAGTAGCGGAACATGAACGGGATGGCGTCCGGCAGGCGGGGATGGACGTGCAGGTGCCGCAGCAGCTCCTCGCGCGATACCTCACCTTCGAAGGGCAGCGAGTACGACATCACATGCAGCGGATGCTCGGCGTGGGAGAACAGCTGCCGGCCGTCGACGGTCTCGAGCCGGGCCTCATGGCAGGTCCACTTTTCCGGCACGATCCAGCTCCAGCACTCCATCCCTGACGGATAGCCGTGCACCGTGAGCGGCACCTGGCCCGCCAGCGCGCCGAGCGCCGCATCATACCCGTCCGAGACGATGTCCCTCGGCAAGTGCCAGAGCGCATCGATCATTTCGTTCATTGAGGCACCGGCGCCCAGTGTCGGTGTGCTGACGCGCGTGCCGACGCGGCCAGATTCGAGCGCCACCACATCGGCCGCCGGACCCGCGGCAGTCGCCCATGCATCCTGCCGGAGCATGGTGAGGGCGAGGTCATGAAAGGCGGCGGCGCGCACCGCAACCAGCTCACCCGTCCCAACACTGGCCACCCGGGCCAGGCCGCGCTCGCGCGCTGCCCGCGCCAGGCGCCTGCCGTCAGGGAAGCCGTTCTGGGAGAGAATACGCACGTTGTACACCCACCCGGTGCGACGCGCGCCACTGGCATCCCGCAGCTCGCCGGTAAACAGCTTCCGGAAGCGGAACGGCACGCCGATCATCTCTTCCGAGTGGTGCCGAACGGTCGCCTCGTCGAGGTCGAGGCCCAGCATGCACACCAGCGCGTCCTGCTCGATCAGGCGCGCAAAGACGCTTCCCGCCCCGAAACACGTCGGAGGTATGTTCGCGAGAAATTCGGCCGCAGCCGGCCCCAGTCCGGCGACCGAATGAATCGGATCGACGGACCGGACGACACCGGGCTGGGCACGGAAGAACTCGAGAAAGCCGGCCGACGGACTCCACGGGCCACCTGCAGTCGGCGTGGTGGCCGGGTCGAACGATTCCTGGCGGCAGAATGAGAACGTATAGGTGGGCACGAGAATGGTGCCGCCGGTGCCGAGCACCTTCTGCACGCTCGCGACGACAGCTGCGGCGGTTCGGGCGTCATCGTCGAGCCCGAGCGCTGCAAGGTTGACGTGCAGGAACAGGACGTCGCGCGTGCGGAGGCCGGCATCGCGCAGGCCCTGCTCTAGCGCGACCATCGCCGCCCCGAGCCGGTCGGCAGCAGCAGTTGCAGCGTTGCCCCGCAACGTGGCCGTCACCGTCGGGCCTCGTCGAGAATCTCGCACACGGCGGCCATGACGCGGTCCTGGCTGGCTGCGTCGAGCCCGACGGAGCAGGGAAGACTCAGCGCCATCCGGTTGAGTCGCTCGGCCACCGGGCAATCGGCCGGCGGTGAACCGGCGTGCGCCGGTGAGCGGTGCAGCGGCTGCCAGAGCGGCCGGGTCTGGATCTCTCGTGCCGCCAGCGCCCGCATGAGTGCACGCGAGTCCATCCCGCACTCGGCTTCATCCAGCAGAATGGTGTACATCCACCACGCGCTGCGGGCCCAGGAAGCTTCTGCCATCGTCCGAATGCCCGGCACCGCGGTAAACGCCGACTGATAGCGCGCCGCGATGGCGCGCTTGGCGGCGAGGAACGCATCGCACCGCTCCAGCTGGGCCGAGCCCATCGCCGCCAGCAGGTTGGTGAGGCGGTAGTTGTAGCCCATCGCGCCATGGACGTACTCCACGGCGTCGTCCTTGGCCTGGGTAGTGAGGTAGCGCGCCCGGGCCGCCAGGCTGGCGTCGTTGGTGACGAGCATGCCACCGCCACCGGTCGTGAGCAGCTTGTTGCCATTGAAGCTGAAGCAGCCGATGTCGCCCAGTCCGCCGACCGGCCGGCCGCGGTAGTGTGCGCCGAGGCTCTCGGTCGCATCTTCGACCACGGCCAGGCCGAAATCACCTGCCAGCTCCAGCAGTGGGTCCATGTCCACTGGATGGCCAAGGATGTGCACCGGCAGGAGCGCGCGGACCCGGCGCCCGGTGGCCCGGTTCCGCACCGCGCCCGCGCGAACCTCGCAATCCCGGCGGAGAAACTCGCGCAGGCGGCCGACGTCCATCTGGAAGTAGTCCGGCTCGGCGTCGATAAACACGGGCCACGCGCCGGCGTAGCGCACCGCATTGGCGGGTGCGATGAACGTGAGTGCGGAGACGACGACCTCGTCGTCCGGCTCGACGCCCGCCAGCAGCAGTGCGATGTGCAGTGCCGCCGTGCCGTTGACGGTGGCGACCGCGTGGGCGGTACCGGCCTCGTTCGCAAGCTCACGCTCAAACCGCTCGACGAAACTCCCCGCTGACGACACCCAGCCGGTATCGAGGCACTCCCGCACGTACGCCCACTCGTTGCCGCGGATCTCGGGCACACAGAGCGGGATGAAGGGCCCGGTGCCCGGCGCCGCGGGTGAGGGAGGGGCGGACGTGGTCACGCCGGCACTCCCGTCACGCCCACCTCCGGCGTCACCCCGGCCGCGACCAGCCGGGCCACTTCAGCGATCCCGTCTGCGACAGGTATGGAAATGCGGAAGCCCAGGCGCCGCCGGATCTTCTCGAACGACACCCGGTAGTCGCGAGGATCCTCGTCGCGATGGACGTATTCCACCACGGCATCGGGTGCGTACGGACGAATGAGGTCCACCAGCTGCTGCTTCTGGAAATTCTGGTCGGTGTCGCCGACGTTGAACACGTCGCGCTCCACCCGGTCCACCGGCGCCGCCAGCACCAGGCCCACGGCGCGGGCCACGTCGCGCACGTGGACGTACGGCCGCCAGAACTGCTCGCCGAACACCACCAGGTGGCGATCCAGCATCATCGATCGGGTGAACTCATTGACCGTGAGGTCATACCGCATCCGCGGCGACACACCAAAGACCGTCGCGAAGCGAAGCGCGGTGACCGCCATCCCGCCGCCCCGGCGATCGAAGAGCGCACGCTCGATCGCCACCTTGGTTTCGGCGTAGAGCGACACCGGGGCGAGGGGCGAGTCCTCGTCTACCAGCCCATTCGCCTCCGCCATCCGCCCGTAATTGCTGCAGGTGGACGCGAAGATGAATCGGCTCACGCCAGCGCGCTGGGCCTGGTCAATCAGGGCAATGGACGCATCCAGGTTGACCGCCCGGGCCTGCCCGGGCTCGCGCGCGCAAGCGGGATCGCCCACGATGGCCGCGAGATGGACCACGGCCTCAGCGCCGCGCACGACCTCCGTCAAGGCGTCCTGATCGCGGACGTCGCCCCGCGTGAAGCGGAATCCTGGCTCTGACCACACGCCGAGCAGGGAATCACCGCCGAACAGCAGGCTGTCGAACACGCGCACCTGATGGCCGGCGGCGAGCAGGGTGGGGACCAGCGTCGACCCGACATAGCCGGCGCCTCCGGTGACGACCACTTTCATGAAACTGCCTCCAGCGCTGCCACGTCCGCGTGAGCCCGGATGTAGTCGGCCGGCTGGCCGACGTCGATCCAGTATTCGACGATGGGGAACCCCGCCACCGGCTCGCCGTCAGCGAGGAGATCTGCAATCAGGTCCGTCATGTCGTAGCGACGGCCGGCCGGGATCCTGCGGCGCACCCATGGCTCGACGATGTAGATGCCGGCATTGACCCAGTAGTCCTGCGCCGGCTTCTCCCGCACCGAGCGGACCTGGGCGCCGTCGAGCTCCAGCACGCCGTAGGGCAGCTTGAGCTCGCACCGCCGCATCCCGACGGTGAGTCCCGCGCCCAGTCGCCGATGAAAGGCCAGCAGCTCGGCAAAGGGCACGCCGGAGAGGATGTCGCCATTGACCACCAGCATGGGGCGGTCCACGTCGCTGACCAGCCGCAAGGCGCCGGCAGTGCCCAGCGGCACGAACTCATGCACGTAGCGGAGCGCCACGCCGAAGTCCGCGCCATCGCCGAAATGCGACGAGATGCGGTCGGCGAGGTGGTGCGTGCTGATGGCGACATCCCGGATGCCGGCAGTCCGCAGTCGCGCCAGGGTCCACTCGAGCAGCGGACGATCCTGCACCGGCAGCATCGGCTTGGGCACCAGTTCGGTGAGGGGCAGCATCCGGGTGCCGAACCCGCCGGCCATGATCAGCGCGGAGAGGTCCAGCTCCTCGTCCGTCACGATGTCCCGACGCAACAGCAGGCCGATGGCCCGGCTGTCGTCGGCGACGAGCGGCAGGTGGTTGACCTGGTACTCACGCCCGTGATCCATGAGGCGCAGCGCTTCCTGCCGCGTCACGCTGTCGGAGGCGACCAGCGGCGCACCACTGGCAATGCCGGCCACCGGCGAGTCGAACGAGACCCCGCCGAGAATGGCGCGCCGGATGTCGCCATCGGTGAGAATTCCCCGCAGCGTGCCGCTGTCGTCCACCACCAGCAGCGCACCAGTTCCGGCCTGGTCCAGGCGCCGCACCGCGGTTCGGATCGGGGTGGCGGCGTCCACACTCACACTGGCAATCCGACGTTCGGCCTGTGGCCAGCTCATGCGGACACCCTCGGCGCGGCCGCGCGGTCGCGCGCGAGCGCGGCCATCAGACGGTTGGGTTCGAGTCGTGTGCCGATCGGCCACTGCGGTACTATCTCGGCGCCATCGTTCCGGGCGATACGCTCCACCCGGATGGTCGCGTCGCCGGTCTTGACCAGCACACCCGCGGCGTCGTGCCCGACGACCTGGCCCGGCGTGGCGATGTAGTGGGGCCACGCCGGATCGAAGAAGGCCCGCCAGATGGTGATCCGCTGGCCGTCGAGCTCGGTCCGCGCCCCGGGACCGGGATGGGTGATTGCCCGGATCTTGTTGTGGAGCGTCACGCTCGACTCGCTCCAGTCGAGCCATTCGTCGCCGTCGCCCCGCCCGCCGAAGTAGCTGCCCGCCAGATGGCGTTGCGCCCGGCGCGGCGGATTGCCGGCGGCAATGAGGTCGAGCGACTCGAGCACCAGTCCCGGCACTGCGGCAACCACCCGCTGCAGCACGTCGCCGTAGGTGTCGGACCAGTCGACGGACAGGATGCGCTGGAGCAGGATGTCGCCGGTATCGATGCCGTCATCCATGAAATGCGCCGTCACGCCGATCTCGGGCTCGCCATTGATGAGCGCCCAGTTGATGACGTTCCGGCCCCGATACCAGGGCAGCTTGCCGGCGTGGATATTGAGCGCACCCAATGGCGCCACCGCCCGCACCGGAGCGCGCAAGATCTGGTTGTACGCGATTGACAGCAGCAGGTCGGGCCGCAGCTCCCGGATGGCGAGCACCGTGTCGGGCGCGTTGATGTTCGCCGGCTGCAGCAACGGGATCCGCAGGCGGTCGGCCAGCGCGCCGAGCCCCTCATCGCTGGGCGCAGCGCGGAGCAGCACGCCGACGACGGTGTGAGGCGAGCGGTCGAGCATCGTGAGGGTGCCCGTGGCCCACGCGCCGTCACCCAGGAGCAGGACCCGCAACGGGCTCAGGACAAGTCGGCCCACGTGACCTCCTCATCCGGCGCGACGTCGCGCGTGAGCCGGCGACCCAGGACGTAGGACAGTTCATCCGGCTGGATGCCGGCGCCGGGTCGCTTGAAGTCAACGTCGGCATCGTTGAGCTGCTGGCCGGCCCGCAGCGCGCGCGCCGCCACCATCTGGCGCCGAAAACTCCTGCGCTTCTCCAGTTCTTCCGGACCCACGGTGCGGCGACTGCGTCCCAGCGCCCCGTGCACGGCCCGCGCACCGTCCACCAGCGCACGCAATTCAGCAGGATCGGCCGAGATGGCGTGGTCCCACCCGGCCAGGTTCCGGTCCAGGGTGAAATGCTTCTCGATGACGCAGGCGCCCAGCGCGACAGCGGCCAGCGGCACGGCCAGGCCGAGTGTGTGGTCGCTGTAACCGACGGGCAGCCCGAACGCGCGCCGCCAGGTGTCGAGCTGGCGCAGGTGCACCAGTTCGGGTGGCGACGGGTAGATGGAGACGCAGTGGAGGAGCACCACCGGTCCGCCCTGCCGCAGGATGTCGAGTGCGCGCTCGACCTCACCCAGCGTGGCCATCCCGGTCGAGAGCAGGACCGGCTTGCCGGTGGCGGCAACATGGCGAAGCAGCGGCAGGTGGTTCACGTCCATGGACGCGACCTTGTATGCCGGTGCGCCCAGCGATTCCATCAGCGCCACCTCGGCCGCTGAGAAACAGCTGGCGAAGCTCACCATGCCGCGCTCCCGGCAGTACGCCGTGATGTCCCGCAGGCGATCCGGTGTCATCTGGTACTGGACGACTGCGTCTTCCAGGCTCGGGCTGCCGTTACCGGTGCCGTAGCGCCGGTTGCGCGCAAATTCCCCGGTGGAGATGAGCGACTCCCGGGTCCACGACTGGAATTTCACTGCGTCGGCGCCGGCAGCCTGCGCCGAGTCCACCAGCTGGCGGCAGAGCGCCATGTCGCCGTTGTGGTTGGCGCCGATCTCGGCAATCACGTAGGGCGCATGCGCGCCGCCGACGGCGCGGCCCGCAATCGTCAGTTCATCCACAATGCCTCCAGCGATGGATGCGCCACCTGCCACCACCACGCGGTGCCCGGCGCCAGCGCGTTGAGCTTGCCGGTGTAGGCCTCCAGCAGCCACGGGTCCCGCTCCATGGCGGACGCGAAGGCCTGCACCCGCGCCCGCTCCGCCTCGAGCAGTGCGCGATGTCCGTTCAAGGACGTGCCGCCGTGATCCAGGACGCAGCGATAATGGTCCATCACGCGTCCGGTCGCCGCCCGGATCTGGGCAGGCGTGAACGGGGGGCGCACGGGTGCGATGTTCGCCGCGTACTGCCGGTAGCGCATTCGGGGAACCGGATCGAATGCGAGCCCCGCGCCGTTGGCCCAGGCGCGCGTGGCAAGGAACCAGTCGATCAGGACGCAGTCCGCGGGCAGCGGCAGGCACGCGCGCAGGGCGGTGGTCCGGTATGCGGTGTTCGAGAGGCCAAAGACATTGCATCGCGGCAGCATCGCGGCGGCGTCGCCTTCTGCTCCCGTTCCGAGCACGCCGGCCAATGCGGCGCCCGTCTCATCCATCAATTCGAGCGCACACGCGCCGAGGTCCGCCGTGGCCAGCATCCGGCGGGCAGCCGCGACGCGCGCGGGGAGCAGCACGTCGTCACTATCCACGAACAGGATGCCGGGGTAGCGGGAAACCATCAGCTCGATCGCCCCGGCCCGTACCTGCGCCGGCGACGCCCCTGCCGGTGCCGGCACCCAGTGAAGGCCCTCGCTGGTTCCCAGGATCGCGCTCACCGCCGCCGGGGCCAGGCCGTCAAGCCCGATCCAGATGTCGAAGTCGACGTCGGTCTGCTGTCGCACCGAGGCGAACCATTCGGGCAGGAAGCGCTCGACGCCCGGATACACCGTGGTATAGAGTGCGAGCCGCTCAGCGGGCATGGCGCACCCTCCGCCGGCGGGCTGCGCGCAGCAGCAGCTCGGCCAGTGCCCAGTCGTCCTCGGTGTCGATGTCGATGGCATGCTGCCACGACAATTCCCAGCCCGTCCGCCCCGGCACATGGAAGGTCCCGGTGCGCCGCAGCACGTCCGCCCGGATCCACCAGACGGCGCCGGTCGGGCACACCAGCGGCGGCAGGTCCTGGCTTCGCTCCCTCATCCGGTCGGCGAAGAGCGGCCATAGCACGTTGTCATTGGCCACGGTCGAGGCCCACCAGGGAGTCTGCCAGCCGAAGCGTGCTACCGAGAGCTGTACCGCCGCGCCGGTTTCCTGGAAGGCGGTCCAGCTCGCGCGAATGTCGTCGGCAGTGCGCAGCGGGCAATTGGGAAGGAGTTGCGCTACCGCCGCGGTCTGGTGCGCCGGGTCGACTCGCGTGAGGGCGTCGAGCGTGACGGCGGAGACATGCGTCTGGTCGTCGGCCAGCGCAGGGTCGCGCAGGAACGGCACCGTCGCGCCGAGTGACGTCGCCAGCGCGGCGATTTCTTCCGAATCGGTGCTGACGACTACCTGGGTGAAGAGCTTCGCAGCGAGCGCGGCCTCGACCGTGTAGGCGAGCGCCGGCCGCCCCGCGAGCGGGCGGATGTTCTTCCGCGGCACGCGGCGCGAGCCGATTCGCGCCGGAATGACCGCGAGCAACGGCGCCGTGGTGGCGGCGCTCATCTCGCCTCCAGGGCGAGCCGGCTCTCCGTGGAGCCTTCCTCGAGCGGGCGGCCGCGCCCGCCCTGTGCAGCCCAGAGGGACCGGAACGTGGGGCAGCTGCGCAGCAAGTCGTCATGGCGGCCAACACCCACCAGCTTGCCTTCGTCCAGCACCAGGATACGATCAGCGTGTCGGAGCGTGGACAGCCGATGCGCGATCATGAACGTCGTGCGCCCCAGCATCAGCCGGTTGATGGCGACCTGCACTGTCGCTTCCGAGACGCTGTCGAGACTGCTGGTGGCCTCGTCGAGGAGCAGCACCGGCGCGTTCTTGAGCAGCGCGGCCGCGATGCAAAGCCGCTGCCGCTGCCCGCCGGACAACCCGCGCGCCTCGGGCCCCGTGCCGATCAGCGTGTCATAGCCACGTTCCATCGCCATGATTTCGTCGTGCAGGTTGGCGGCCTTGCTGGCAGCGATCACGTCGGCCATGGACGCGTCGGGCCGGGCGAAGCGGATGTTCTCGGCCACGGTGCCCTGGAGCAGGAAGGAGTCCTGCTGGACCAGGGCGAAGGTGTCGATGAGGTCCGCCAACCGGATCTGCCGGATATCCACGCCATCGATCACGATGGAACCCTGCGTCGGGTCGTAGAAGCGCAGCAGGAGCGCGACCAGCGTGGACTTGCCGGATCCCGAGGGCCCGACGATGCCGATCGTCTCGCCGCGATGGATCGCCACCGACACATGCTGCAGCGCCGCGCGGCCGCCATAACTGAAGGACACATCTCGCAATTCGATGGTGGATGGCGAACCGCGGAGGGGGCGGGCGTCGGCCGCATCCTGGATGTCTGGCACCGAACGCATGATGTGGTGCACCCGGTCGAGGGTGGCGAGGTTGGTCTGTACCTTCGCGTAGACGTTCAGAATGCCGAGCATGGGGCTGTAGACCGCCACCACGGCGACCAGCAGGCTCAGCAGCGACTGCCAGGACAACGCCCCCGAGGCCACGTCCCGTCCGCCCAGGGTCAGCACCAGCACGAGCCCCAAGCCGGAGACGCCCTCGAACAGCAGCCGGGCGGCGGCGGCGGCGCGGGTGGACCGCTCCAGGTTGACCTGGTACGCCTCCGCATTCGCCGTGGCCTGCTCCAGGACCCGCTCCTCGCCACGATTCAGCTTGATGTGACGAATGCCGGATGCGATGTGAAGAAAGCCGGTGGAAAGCGCCGCGACGGCGTTGCGCTGCTCGGCGGCCGAGCGCAGCAGGCGTTCGCCGAACCAGTGGGCCGGCAGCAGTCCGAGCGGCACGATGATCAGCCCGATCAGCGTCAACGTCGGGCTCATCATCGCCGCTACCACGACCAGGCCGATCATGCGCGAGCCATGCAGCACCAGCTCACCGACCGCCTGGGTGACGTTCCGCATGCTCTTGAGGTCGTGGTACGACGCCAGCACGATGTCTTCCTGCCGGTTTCGGTCGTAGAAACGGACCGAGAGCGTCAGCAGCTTGGCCATGAGCTGCTTGATGGCGGCGATTTCCACTGAGTCGGCGAGGCGGGTCGAGAGCACTTCGGCCGAGGCGGTCGTGAGGGCCCGGCCCAGCCAGATCATATAGATGAGGATGGCGCCCAGCAGCAGGCCCAGACCGCCGGATACGCCGACGTGATCAAACCCCATCAACGTGTTCCGCAGCGCCACCAGCAGCAGGCCCTGGAGCACGCCCTGGGCGAGCGTGGTACTGAGCAGCCCCGCAGCGAGCCAGGGGCGCTGCAGCATCATGCGGCAGCCCTGCGCCAGGGCCCCGGCGACTCCGAGTCCGCGGGTCGGGTGTGTCTCGGACATCAGGACCCCGTCAGACGCCCGGGCCAGGTTCGGCCGGGACAAGATGCTGCCCCGAGCTGCCTGCCGGCCTCGCGGCGTCGAGGAACCCGGCAAAATTCGGCTTCGCCACCCGGGCTTCCGGTGCCAGCTCTTCCATGAGGCGGCGGAGCACATGCTCCGGCTGGCGAGCGTTCGCTGCGTCAAGCAGCCGGGCCACCTTGGGCCGCAGCCGCTCCGGCAGGTACACATCGGTCGCGCGGAGCACCTTCGGGTGGTCCGTCGGGCTGACACTCTCGCCGGAGAAGAGAATTTCCTCGAAGAGACGCTCACCCGGTCGCACGCCGGTGAAGCGGATCTCGATGTCCTGGTTCGGTTCGAGTCCCGATAGGCGAATGAGGTCCGTCGCCAGGTCGAGGATGCGCACCGGTTCGCCCATGTCCAGCACGAACACATTCCCGTTGCGACCCAGGGCCGCGGCCTGCAACACCAGCTGCACCGCTTCCGGGATCGTCATGAAATAGCGCTGCATGTCGGGGTGGGTCACCAGCACCGGGCCGCCGGCCTGGATCTGGTGCAGGAAGTGGGGAATCACGCTCCCCCGGCTCGCCAGCACGTTGCCGAGTCGCACCACGACGAAATTGCGCTTGAGGGTCCGGCCGGCATCCTGCACCAGCATCTCGGCGATCCGCTTGGTGGTCCCCATGATGCTGCACGGCCGCACCGCCTTGTCACTGGAGATCAGGACAAAGCGCTCGACGCCGAGCGAGGCCGACGCCTGCACCAGGCTGTCGGTCCCCGCCACGTTGTTGAGGATGGCCTCGGCGACGTTCGCTTCCATCAGCGGGACGTGCTTGTGCGCCGCCGCGTGGAAGACCAGGTCGGGGAGATAGCGGGCAAATATCTCGAGCGTGTGCCGGTAGTCGCGCACATCGGCGATGATCGGCACCAGCTCGAGGCCAGGGTGCGCTTCGGCGAGGGCGTTGTGGATGTCGAAGATGGAGTTTTCGCCGTGGCCCAGCAGGAGCAGCCGGCGTGGGCCGAGTGGGGCCAGCTGGCGGCAGAGTTCGGAGCCGATGGATCCGCCGGCGCCAGTGACCAGCACGGTCCGTCCTGCCACGTCCGCCCGGATGCGGCTGAGGTCGGTCTCGATCGGCTCGCGACGCAGCAGGTCGTGGATCTCGACCTTGCGCAGCGTCGTGACGCTGACCTTCTCGGAAATCAACTCGAACAGACTGGGCACGGTCCGGGTATGGACGCCGGCTGTGCGGGCGGCATTCATGATCTGCCGGATGATGCCGCCGCGAGCGGTCGGCATCGCGATGATGAGCTCCTCGATCCGGTGCGCCTGGAGCAGCGTGGGCAGGTCGGCCACCATGCCGAGCACCGGCTGGCCC
>DASSTP010000138.1:0-3182 GCA_035707845.1 Gemmatimonadales bacterium
CCGGGCCGGGCGCGATGGTCGCGGGTGCGGAAACGTGCTCGAGGAAAGTCCGAGCTCCATTGGGCAGACTGCCAGGTAACGCCTGGGCGCCGAGAGGCGACGGACAGGGCCACAGAAAACAGACCGCCACGTGCGCAAGCACGGGGTAAGGGTGAAACGGTGGGGTAAGAGCCCACCGCCCCGAGCGTAAGCAAGGGGGCACGGTAACCCCCAGTCGGAGCAAGACCAAATAAGCGGCGAGGTGCGGCCCGCACCGACCATCCTGAGCGCAAGCAAGGGAAGCCGCGGGTAGGTTGCTTGAGGCGTCCGGTGACGGCCGTCCCAGAGAGATGACCATCTCCCGCAAGGGAAACAGAACTCGGCTTACGGCCTGGCCCACGGGCCCCCGGATCAGTGTCCGGGGGCCTTGTTTTTGCTTGGGCGGGAACGGGGGTCTAATTTTATGCTGTGAGCCGCGAGCTGCGAGCTGTGCGCACCGCTCATAGCTCATAGCTCACAGCTCACAGCTCATAGCTCACAGCCCGAGGAACCGATGCTCAGCCGCTCTGCCCCCTTCGCCCTGCTGGCGGTCCTGTTTCTGCCGGTGACCAGTTCGGCGCCCATAACGCTCAAGTACAAGGTCAGCCAGCATTTCTCCCAGACCATCGATCTCACTGCCATGGGCGGCGAGACCCAGTCGGGCGCGGCTGACTATGATGTCTACGTGACCATCAACAGCCAGGACAGCGCCGGCGGGCACGCCGTTGCCGTCAAGGTGGACTCGCTGATCCCGGCGGCCGGCGCCGATCCCCAGGTGGCCGCCACCCTCACCGCACAGATGAAGGACGCCGCGGGCTCCGGCTTCGTGGATGCGAAGGGCAAGGTGTCCGGATTTCCAGCCGACCCGAAGGGCGGCGCACTCCGGCAGCTCATGCAGGCGGTCTACCCCGCGGTGAAGAAGGGCGCCAGGCCCGGTGACACCTGGAGCGATACGGCGGCGGTGACCGATTCAATGATGGGCGGCGCCGTCTCACGCAATGTGGTGACCAACTACACCGCCTCGGCGGGCGACAAGTGGAAAGGTGAATCCACCCTCAAGCTGGTGGCCGCCACGTCCTACACCGTGTCCGGCACCCAGAGCGGCGTGGCGGTGGAGGGGAATGGGCGAAGCAACGGCACCTTCACGGTGAGCCGGGCCGGCCACATCGTCTCGGGCCAGAATTCGGGACAGGTAAACATCAATGCGACGAGCCCGCAGGCGCCGATGCCGATTCCGATCGTGAACGAGACCACGTCCACGATCACGCTCCTGCCCTGACGCTGTGATGCGATTCTTCCTGGCAGCGGCCGCGCTCGCGATCAGCGCCTGCGCCTCGTCGGCGACGGGCGGAGCGGCGCCCGGCGCACCGGCACCCGCGCCCGGTGCGGAAGCGCCGGCGCCCCCGGCGCCGAGCAAGCCGACGGGCAAGGCCATTGCCCTCAAGCCGCCGGCGTTCACGCGGTATCGGCTGGAGCGCGCCGATACCATGGAGCTGCAGCTGCCCGACAGCAGCACCCAGACGCAATCCTACCGCTGGAGCGCATGGATCAACAGCCGAGCCTCGGCGGAGACCGGCGGGTACCACCTGGTGCTGACGCTCGACTCGCTCGAGGTCGCGGTTTCCGGCGTGCCGCTCCTGCAGCCCGCGCTGGACAGTGCGCGGGGCACCCGCTGGACGGCGCACCTGGCGACCGATGGCAAGCTCTCGAGTGTCGAGACCGATCGCGAGAGCTCGGTGGCCCGGCAGTTCGAGGCCATGCTGCGCTATCTCTACCCGCCGGTGCCGGGCGGGGAAGTGCGCTCAGGCACCACGTGGACTGATTCGGCCACGGTGCCGACCCGGGCCCAGAATTTCGAGGTGCAGGAAACGGGACGGACCGACTACATCGTGACCGGGCCGGCGGTGCGTGGCGATGAAACGGTGCTGGTGATTGGCGGCAACGGAACCTTCACCCGCACCGGCACCGGATCGCAGTACGACCAGCCGATGCAGTATCAATCCTCCGGCCAGCGGCAGCTCACCTTCTATCTCGCGACCGAGGGCGCGCCGGCCGGCGCGGAAGGGACAGAAACGAGCAAGGTGACCGTGACGGTGCCGGCGGTGGGGCAGTCGCTCAGCGCCGACCAGCGCGCCTCCTTCCGGATCAGCGTCATCCGCGCGCCATGAGCTGACGTGCGGATCATCCGCCGCGTCATTCTCGTCCTTGCAGCAGGAGCCGGGCTCTTCATCGCCTGGCTCTTTGCTGTGTGGCCCCCGCCGGTCTGGTATGCCACTCACTTCCCCAGCCGCACCGCCTTCATGGCGATGCGGGAGCGGAGCGGGGTGAAGACGGTTGCCTATCGCCCCATTCCATTCGACAGCATCTCGCCGCTGTTGGCACAGGCGGTAATCCTGGGCGAGGACAACCGCTTCTGGATCCATTCCGGGCTCGATTTCGTCGAGCTGCGCCATGCTGTGGGCTACCAGCGGGATGAGTTCTCGTTCACCCGCGCGCGCGACCTCCGCGACATGGCCCGCGCCCTGGGCAGCCTCTGGAGCCGGCGTGATGACCTGCGAGGCGCCAGCACCATCACCCAGCAGCTGGCCAAGAACCTCTATCTCTCCCCGTCACGCAATCCGCTCCGGAAATTCAAGGAAGCAGTCACGGCCTACCGGCTCGAGCTGGCGCTGGGCAAGCGCCGGATCCTGGAGCTCTACCTGAACGTGGTGGAACTGGGGCCCGGTGTCTGGGGCGTGGATGCCGCCAGTGAGGCCTATTTCCAGCGTCCGCCCGACCGGCTCTCGCGAGTCCAGGCTGCGGCCCTCGCCGGCTCGCTGCCGTTCCCGCTCGAATCCAATCCGTCATTCCACCCGGGCCGGATGCGGTGGAGGCAGGGGTGGATTCTGGGGAGGATGAGTAGGGATTAGGGGTCAGGGATTAGGGGTTAGGGGCTGGGACGCAACCGCTTCATGAGCGTGGTCAGCATGCAGCCGCGAGGCCAACTCGAGTTGGGTCTGGAGCTCGGCCAGTGATCCGCGGGAGATAGAGAGATGGTGAAGGTAGTCGCCACGGTGAGCCCGCCCATGTCCTTCGGCGATGTTTGAAACCACCGACACGGCGCTACGACGCAGTTGTTGGCCCAACCCGTAGGTCTCGTAGGGAGGCAGTTCGTTCGTCAGCGT
>DASSTP010000139.1:0-24573 GCA_035707845.1 Gemmatimonadales bacterium
GTCGGGTCCGTCCCCGGCGGACTCGCGATGCCCAGGTGCGCAAGGTTGCCGGCGGTGGAAGGCGGGTAGCCCTGCGGAAACTTGACCGCCCACGGGAGCGAGGTGGGCCGGCCGTAGTCGTCATTGATGAGGAAGCAGCCCACCCTCCCCAGCGCGTACGCGGCGGCGAGCGCCGGCGCCGCCAGCTGCATGGTCCAGCGCAGCGGCACCCGCCGCCGCCAGCCGTTGAGGATCACTGCCAGCGCGCCGCCGATGAACCCACCGTACCATACCAGCCCGCCCCGGTCGAGCAGCGTTGCCGGATTGCCGGTGAGCGCAAAGTACCAGAGCTTGGCGCCCACCACGCCGCCCACCAGGGCGGCCAGGACGATGTCCGCGGAATACTCCTCGCGCAGCTGCCGTCGCCGCAGTTCCTGCGTGATCAGCCAGCCGCCCATGAGGAAGCCGACCATCATCATCAGGCCGTAGCCGGTGATGGGCAGCGGCCC
Source organism: Gemmatimonadales bacterium (assembly GCA_035707845.1). GTDB lineage: Bacteria > Gemmatimonadota > Gemmatimonadetes > Gemmatimonadales > GWC2-71-9 > CAMLHP01. Next base: position 489 of record DASSTP010000139.1, read on the forward strand.
CAGGTGAATGATGAAGGGATAAACGGTCATGTGCGCACAGCCCCGTCGGAGAGTCCGGGAATCGGCAGGTCGTCACGCGGCTCGAGGGCAAGGTCGCTCTGCTCGCCTCGCGCCAGGTGCCAGGCTCCTGCCGCGGCAATCATCGCCGCGTTGTCGGTGTTGAGCCGGGGGGAAGCTATGCTCACCCGCGCGGTGCCCGCCAGCGTGCGGCGGAGCGCATCAGCGAGTGCGCGGTTGCAGGCAACACCACCGCCGATGATGGCGGCATGGTAGCCCAGTTCGTCCACCAGTGCGGCCGTCTTGGCCACCAGGACGTCAATCGCGGCATCCTGGAAGCCGCGCGCCAGGTCGGCCCGATCCCGTTCGAGGTCGCCGCTCTGCTGGACAGCGCGCCGCACGGCGGTCTTGAGCCCGCTGAAGGAAAAGTTGAAGCGATTGGGCCCATCGCTGCCCAGTTCGGCGAGCATCGGTCGGGGGAAATTGAAGCGGCCGGGCCGGCCTTCGGCGGCGAGGCGCTCTATGTTGGGACCGCCGGGATACTCGAGGCCCAGCAGCTTGGCCACCTTGTCGAACGCCTCGCCGGCCGCGTCATCCAGCGTGCGTCCCACCAGCCGGTAGCGCCCCCAGTCCGTCACATCGAGCAGCAGCGTATGCCCACCGCTCACCAGCAGCGCCACGAAGGGAGGCCTGAGCTCCGGATCTTCCAGCGCGGGCGCGAAAAGATGCCCTTCCAGGTGATTCACGCCGATGAGCGGGATCTCCCGGCTCCACGCCAGGGTCTTGCCATACATGAGTCCCACCAGCAGCGCACCCACCAGCCCCGGCCCCGCCGTGACGGCGATACCGTCAATCTCATCCAGCGTGGTGCCCGCCTGCTCCAGCGCCTGCCGCACCACCGGACCCACGGCCTCGAGATGGGCCCGGCTCGCCAGCTCCGGCACCACGCCACCAAACACCGCGTGAACATCCTGGGAGAGAATGACGAGACTCCTGAGATCGGGCTGCGGACTCTCGCCGTAGTCCAGCACGGCAGCAGACGTCTCGTCGCACGATGTCTCGAGACCGAGAACTCGGGTCAGATACGCTCCTCCGGGCTCACCACCACCGAATCGGCGGGAGCGGGCGGGACCTTGCCGAGCAGGCGCTCGATGAGGGCGATGTTGGCGGGCGATGACCAGTCATGCGCGCCGATGACGCGCTTGATGATCACGCCATCCTTGTCGAGGAGGAAACTCTCCGGCACACCGGTAGTCTGGTACAACGTGGAAATGCGGCCGCTGCGGTCGTGCAGGATGTCGAAGGTGAGCCCGAATTCCCGCGTGAACGCAAGCACATCCTCGGGCCCGCCCTCATCGATGCTGACCGCGGCGATGGCAAACCCTTCGTCCTTGAGCCGGGCGTAGGCCTTCTGCATGGACGGCATCTCCTGGCGGCAGGGGACGCACCAGGTGGCCCAGATGTTGAGCAGGGTGACCTTGCCCTTGTACTGGTCACGCAGGTCGACGGTGTCGCCCGTGGCAAGGTTCACCACATCGATGTCCGGCGCCCTGGCGCCGACTTCGACGCGCGCCGTTTCCTGCCCTACATGAGTGAGGACCCAGACGCCGATGCCCAGACCGGCGAGCACCAGGCCTACCACGAGCCATTGACGGGCGGAGCTGCTCACGGGATCACACCTTCACGCTGCACGCCGCGCGGAGGTCCCGCACGGCCTGGGTAATGTCGGGCTGGCGGAACACCGCCGTCCCGGCGACAAAAGTATCGGCACCGGCGGCATACGCCGCGCCGATGGTTTCGGTATCGATACCGCCATCCACCTCGAGCGCGGCCCGCGACCCGAACGCGTTCAGCAGGGCACGCAGCCGGGCAATCTTCCCGGTGGCGGCCGGGATGTAGCGCTGGCCCCCGAATCCGGGATTCACGGACATCACCAGCACCAGGTCCAGGTCGTCCAGCACCTCGGTCACATGGGCCACCGGCGTCGCGGGATTGAGCGCCAGCCCGGCCAGCATCCCGTGCTCGCGCACCTGCGCGAGCTGCCGCTGCACATGGATCGTCGCCTCCGGATGGAAGGTGAACGCCGAGGCGCCCGCGTCCCTGAATGCGGCGATGAACATCTCTGGCCGCTCCACCATGAGGTGCACATCGATCGGCACGTCGGTGATGGCGCGCAGCGCCCGGATCATCGGCGCCCCGAAGGTGAGATTGGGGACGAAGTGGCCGTCCATCACGTCCACGTGCAGCCAGTCGGCGCCGCCATCGAGCGCCGCCTGGACTTCCTCGCGCAGCCGCCCCAGGTCGGCGCTCAGGACACTTGGCGCTATGCGGAGGGTCACTGGTTGGCTCCGTTGATGATCAGGTCCACTGTGCTGCCCGGCATCCGGCCGGCCCCGGCCGACGGCCGGGTGCCCAGCACCACGCCGCCGTCTTCCTGCCGGTCGATGACCGAATCAATGGCGCCCGGCTTGAGGCCGGCCGCGCCCAGCACCTTGATGGCCTGGCTCATTTCCAGCCCCACCAGGTCCGGCACCGCGACCGGCATCTGTCCCGCGCTCGGCGTCACGATCACCACCGTGCTGCGGGGTGCGAACGTGCCGGCAGGCGGATCCTGCCGCATGATCTTGCCGCGCTCGATCTCGGGGCTTTCCACCGCCGGCGCCACCCGAACCCGATAGCCGAGCCCGGCGAGCTGGGCTTCCGCGTCGGAGAGCCCGGAGCCAATCAGCAGCGGCACCGCATCATCATGCGCAAAGAGCGACACCGGCGAGAGCCAGAGTGCCGCCACCAGGAAACCGACCACGGCCACGAGCAGCACCAGCAGGACGTCGCGCAGGACGGACCGCCGCTTCGGCTGTGGCTCGCCGGGCTCCTCCACCGGAGGCCCGGACGCGATGTCAGGACGCATGTGACGCCGGAATCGCATCAGCCGCTCACTCGCGCCGGAGCCGGGCGGCGAAGGCGCCATCCATCCCGTGCCGCTGCGGCAGCACGGTCAGGTCGCCGGCGGGACTGGTGAGCGCCGCGGGAAAGTCGGAGGACGGCTCGCGCCGGAATTCCGGATGGCGCGCGAGGAATGCCCCGACCTGCTGGTCGTTCTCTTCGGGTTCGAGTGAGCACGTCGCGTAAACTAACAGGCCTCCGGGCCGGACGATGGTTGACGCCGCGTCGAGCAGGCGCTCCTGATGCTGGGCCAGCGCCCTGAGTGCATCCGGGCTGACACGCCAGCGGGCATCGGGATGGCGGGCGAAGGTGCCGGTGCCGAGGCAGGGGGCGTCGAGGAGCACCAGGTCGGCCGGGCGCAGGGGCGGCTGCAGGGCATCGCCCACCAGGACCGTCTCGCGGCCGCTGCCGGCCCGCGCCAGGTTGCTCACCAGCCGCTGGGCCCGGCGCGGGTGCTTCTCCATCGCTGCCAGCCGATGCACCAGCCGGCCCAGCGCCAGCGTCTTCCCACCCGGCGCGGCGCAGAGGTCTGCCACGCTCGCGTCGGCCGGCGGATCGGCAAACCATGTGAGCAGTGCCTGGGCCGGATCCTGCACGAAGCAGGCGCCCTCGTCGAACCCGGGGAGCTCATCGGGCCGGCTGCGGTCGGTGACCAGCCCCGCGCCCCATGGGGCAGGCCGGACCGGGATGCCGGCGCGGGTCCACCGCTTTTCCAGTTCATCGAGCGATGATCGCGCCGGCTGCAGCACCAATTCTGGCGCCGTGTTGTTCCAGCGCAGCAGCCGCTCGGTCTCCTCAGCGCCGAAGCGTTGGAGCCAGCGTTCCACCAGCCAGTCAGGATGGGAATGGCGCTCGGCGAGCGACACGGCGGCGGCCTCGTCGGCGCCGGCTGGAGCCGGCGCCGACGAGACCTTCCGGAGCACCGCGTTCACGAAGCCGGCGCCCCGCACGCCGGCGGTCTCGCGCGCGAGCTGGACCGCGGTGCTCACCGCCGCGTGGGGCGGCACGCGGTCGAGCGCGCTCAGCTGGTATGCGCCGATGCGGAGGACATTCTGCAGGGCGGGGGAAACCGCCTGCCAGCCGCGGGGAATGAAGCGCGCGAGCGAGGAATCGAGCTCGCGCTGGCGCCGCAGTACGCCGGCGCTGATCTCGTGCGCCAGCCGCCGGTCAGGATCGGCCAGCCGTCGCACGGCATCCTCCAGCGCCTGGTCAAACGGCCGCCCCTCCTGGACCTGCGCCAGGATGGTCAGCGCGGCCCGGCGGGGCGGGATGCCGGAGGTGTGGCGGGACTTGGTGGACATCGGTGACGCGGACGGGTCAGGGCGATCGCACGCGCGGGGCGCATGTAGGGGCGGGTCTAAGACCCGCCCCTACCATGCGCGCGACGTGATTTCCGCCCTGACCCGTCCGCGTCACGCCAGCATCCCGACTTCCGGCGTCGACGGCATGGCCACCTCGCGCCTGGGCATGCGGCCGGCAAGCCAGGCGGCGCGGCCCGCTTCCACCGCGAGCCGCATGGCGTGCGCCATGGCGACCGGCTCCCGGGCCTGGGCCAGCGCGGTGTTCATGAGGATGCCATCCACGCCCTGCTCCATGACGATGCAGGCATCGGACGCCGTCCCGACGCCGGCATCCACGATGACCGGCACCGACAGCCGGCGCTTGATGGTGCGAATGCTGAAGGGATTGATCATGCCGAGGCCACTGCCGATCGGTGACGCCAGCGGCATGACTGCAGTGGCACCGGCGTCCTCCAGCCGCAGCGCGGTGATGAGGTCATCGTTGGTGTACGCCAGCACCTTGAACCCCTCCGAGACCAGCTGCTTTGTGGCCGCGAGAAGTCCTTCGGTGTCCGGCAGCAGCGTTTCCTGGTCCCCGATCACTTCCAGCTTGACCCATTCGTTGAACCCCGCCTCGCGCGCGAGCCGGGCGTAGCGAATGGCATCGTCGGCGGTGTAGCAGCCGGCGGTGTTGGCCAGCAGGAAGAAACGCTCGGGCGAGAGATGATGCAGGATCCCCTTCTCGCTGGTGCGATCGAGATCGACCCGCCGCACCGCCACGGTCACGACCTCGGCACCCGATGCCTCGATGGCTTCCACCATCTCCTGGTTGCTGCGGTACTTCCCGGTGCCCACCAGCAGCCGGGACTGGAACTCCCGGCCACCAAGCTCGAACGGCGTGTCCACCGTCATGGTCTCATCCCCCTCCGACAAAGTGCACGACTTCAATGGCATCGCCCTGGGCCACGGCGGTCTCGGCGAGCTGGGCGCGGCGGACGATCCGCCGGTTGTGCTCCACCACCACCGCGCGCGGATCCAGGCCGAGCTGCTGCAGCAGTCCTTCGAGTGACAGCGGAGCGGCGAGCGCGCGCGGCTCGCCATTCAGCGTCACGGTCAGTTCAAGAGTGCTCATCGCGTCCTTCCATCCATGGCGCCAGCATCTGGCGCACCGCTTCCGCCGGATTGGCCGCGTACCATGGCGCCCGAATGGCGGCAACACCCCAGGCACCGGTATCGCGCACACGGAAAACATTGTCCGGCGTGATCCCGCCGACGGCCACGACCGGAACACCGGCGGCGACAGCGCGTCCCAGTTCTTCCAGCCCGAGCGGCCGCCCAGCGTGGCTCGGGGTCGGGAATATGTGGCCGAGGATCACGAAATCCGCGCCTTCGTCCCGCGCCCGAAGCACATCGTCCGCCGAGTGCGTCGAGCGGCCGACCAGGCCATCGCCCAGCACCAGCCGGGCGTCATCGGGGGCGAGGTCATCGTCGGTGAGCTGCACGCCGTGCGCACCCACCGCGCGGGCGATATCAGGTCGCCCGTTGACGAATACCTGCGCTTCGGCGGGACGTGCAAGCTTTACGAAACGATGTGCGACGCCGGCAAGTTCCTCGGCGGTCGCCGCATGGTTGCGCGCATGCAGTGCCACCGCGCTGCCACCCGACGCGAGCGCGGCGGCCCGCACGCCGAGATCATCGAGCGCGAGCACCGCGGCATCGGTAATGGCGTGGACTCGTGCGAGCGGCCTCACGCCAGCCGGCGTCCCGGCTCCACGCCGCGCCCGCGCGCCCACTGCGCCACCGGCATCCGTTTCCGTCCCGCCGGCTGCACCTCGGCGATGTCCACCGCTCCGCTCGCCGCCGCGATGACCAGTCGCTCGCCGGCATCGAGCACCGTGCCGGGCGCGCCGCCTGCCGATGTGGCGTGCGCGCCGAAGAGCTTGACGTCGGTGCCATCGAGTGTGGTCCACGCGCCCGGTACCGGATCGAATGCGCGAACGCGCCGGGCCACGGCGGCCGCATCCTGGGTCCAGTCGATGCGCGCGGTTTCGCGTGTCACCTTGGGCGCAAGGGTGGCGAGCGCGTCATCCTGCGGCTCGGGTACCGCCTGGCCGCGCACAAGATCGTTGAGCGTCTCGAGCAGTGCCTGGGTGCCCAGTTCCGCCAGTCGCGCCGTGAGCGTACCGCCGGTGTCGTCCGTGGTTACCGGTGTGGGCACCCGGAGGTAGACGGGCCCCGAGTCCATGCCCGCATCCATTCGCATGATGCTCACGCCGGTTTCGGGCTCGCCGTTGGCGATGGCCCACTGAATCGGCGCGGCGCCGCGCAGCTTCGGGAGCAGCGAGGCGTGGACGTTGATCATGCCCAGCCGCGGCAGTGCCAGCACCTCCGGGCGCAGGATGTGGCCGTAGGCCACCACCACGCCGAGGTCGGGCTCCAGGCGGCGGAGCGCGGCGAGGAAGAGGTCGCCCAGTGGGCGCTCGGGCTGCAGCACCGGCACCCGGGCATCGAGCGCGGAAAGCTTGACCGGCGGTGGGACGAGCGCACTGCGGGAACGACCCTGCGGACGATCCGGCTGGGTCACCACGCCAACGACATCATGGCCGGCGCGAAGCAGGGCTCGGAGGGACGCATCGGCAAACTCCGGCGTCCCGAAGAAAATGATTCGCATTACTCCCGGGCGGACGATTCGGCCGCCACCTCCTTGATGAACGACGCATCATCCTGATGCTGCTTCTTCCAGCGGGACAGCAGCATCCGCCGCTTCATCGGGCCGAGGTGGTCGAGGAACAGGATCCCATCGAGGTGGTCGATCTCATGCTGGATCGCGCGGGCCAGCAACCCGGTGGCCTCGATGCGATAAGGCTGGCCGTCCGCATCCTCCGCCTCGAGGGTGACGGCGGCGGGCCGGGTGACGTCGGCAAAGATGTCGGGAATGGAGAGGCACCCTTCTTCCTGGGTGGCCCGGCCCTCGCTTGCGACGATCCGCGGGTTGATCATGGCGATGCGTGCGCCGTCCGCGTCCACCACGGCGACCCGCTGGTCGACCCCCACCTGGTTGGCGGCGAGGCCCACGCCCCTGGCCGCGTCCATGGTGGCGAACATGTCGGCGATGAACTGCCGGATTTCGTCGGTGACCTCGGCGACTTCGTCGCTCCGCTGCCGGAGCACCGGCGAGCCGAGCAGGTGCAGCTTGAGCAGTGCCATCAGCGCCGCCCCGGCGCGGGGCCCCCGATGCGCACGATGCGGGACCGCTCGACCACCAGTTGCGTCGTGCCGGACTCGATCGTGACCAGCGATTCGGTCACGCCGTTCGACTCCACGTCCTTGATCTCCTTCACCTTGCCGACGATGCCGCCGGCGGTCATGACCTCGTCGTTCCGCTTGAGCTGCGCCAGCAGCGCCGCGTGTTCCTTCCGTGCCTTGCCCTGGGGCCGCAGGATCAGGAAATAGAAGATGGCGCCGATGGCCACGACCTGCAGCAGCAGCATCATGAGCCCGCCGCTGCTGCCGCCCGCCGGCTGCTGCAATGCTAGGAGCAGGAAATGCGTCACGTGGTTCCCCGTTGGTGATGGCGCCCGAGCCAGGCCTCGCTCCAGCTGCCGAAGGTGCCATCAAGAATGTGAGCCCGTGCCTGTTCCGCGAGCCGGATCAGGAAGCGGATGTTGTGCAGCGACACCAGCCGGAGGCCCAGGATCTCGCCACCGACGAAGAGGTGCCGCAGGTATGCCCGCGAGACGGTACGGCAGGTCTCGCAATCGCATTCGGCGTCGAGCGGTGCGTCGCTGAGTCGGTGAACCGCGGCCCGCACGTTGACCCGTCCCGCCGAGGTCCACGCGGTGCCGTGCCGCCCGTTGCGCGTGGCCGCGACGCAGTCGAACAGGTCCACGCCGCGCGCAATTCCCTCGATGAGATCGGCGGGAAAGCCGACACCCATAAGATAACGGGGCGCGCTCCGGGGCAGCGACGGTTCCAGCTCCTCGAGCACGCGCCGCATGACCGGCTTGGGCTCGCCCACCGAGAGGCCCCCGATGGCGATGCCGGTCCAGTCGCCCAGGTCCAGGATGCCCTGCAGCGATGCGGCCCGCAGGTCGGCATGGGTCCCGCCCTGGACGATGGGCCAGAGGGCCTGGCGCGGCTCGCCGCTGTCGCGCGCCAGCAGCGCATGATGCGCCGCCCCGCGCGCCAGCCAGCGGAGACTCCGCTCCATCCCTTCCCGCGCCAGCGCATGCTCCGCCTGGCCTGGTACCACGTGGTCAAACTGCATCGCAATGTCGGCGCCCAGGGCCCACTGGATTTCCATGGAGCGCTCGGGCGTGATGGTGCGATAGGAGCCATCCACGTGGCTCTGGAACGCCACGCCTTCCTCCGAAATGGTGCGCAGCGTCTCCAGCGAGAACACCTGGAACCCGCCCGAGTCGGTGAGCATCGGGCCGTTCCAGTGGGTGAAGCGCTGCAGCCCGCCCAGCGCGGCCACCACGTCCTCGCCCGGCCGCAGGTGCAGGTGATAGGTGTTGCCCAGGATGATCTCGGCGCCCGCCGCGCGCACTTCATCGGGATGAAGCCCGCGTACCGTGCCGTGGGTGCCGACCGGCATGAAGGCCGGGGTGTGGACCGCGCCGTGCGGCAGCGTGAGCGTCCCCGCGCGGGCCGCGCCGTCACATCGCTCCAGCGTGAACTGATACGCGGTCATAGGATGAGCATCGCGTCGCCGTAGGAATAGAAGCGATAGCGCTGCTCGACGGCGTGCCGGTACGCGGCCATCATGAGGTCATGGCCCGCAAACGCCGCTACCAGCATGAGCAGGGTGGAGCGGGGCAGGTGAAAGTTGGTGAGCAGGCGGTCCACCATGCGGAACTGATATCCCGGTGTGATGAGCAGCCGCGTGGCATCCGGGCCGGCGCGCAGCTCACCCGCTTCATTCACGGCGCTCTCCAGCGCACGAACCACCGTCGTTCCCACTGCCCACACGCCGGCATCCCGGCGGTGCGCGGCGTTGATCTCCTCGGCTGCCTCGGCCGGGATATCGAAGCGTTCCTCGTGCATCGGATGCTCGGCCGGCTGCTCGGTTTCCACCGGCTTGAAGGTGCCCGGGCCCACTTCGAGCTCGAGCCGGCTCAGCGTCACGCCGCGCGCGGCGAGCGCGGCCAGGTGATCATCAGTGAAATGCAGCCCTGCCGTCGGCGCCGCGACGCTCGCCTCACGGTCGGCGTACACCGTCTGGTAGCGCGTTTCGTCCGCCGCCTCGGGAGCCCGCGTGATGTAGGGCGGCAGCGGGAGCCGGCCAAAGCGCTCAATGGCCGTGACCGCGCTCATCCCGCCGAAGCGCACCTGCCGCAGGCCATCATCGAGCACTGCCACCGTCTCGATCCATGCTGCCGGTCCGATATCAATTCGCTTGCCGGGCCTGAGGGCGCTGCCGGGTCGCCCCATCGCGATCCACGTGTCATCCGGCCCGGGATGGAGCAACAGGACCTCGGCTGGCGCACCTGAGGGTCGGGTGCCGAGGAAGCGCGCGTGCCGCACCCGCGTGGTGTTGAGGGCCAGCACATCGCCGGGCGGGATGAGATCCAGCAGGGCGGGGAATTCCGCGTCGGTGAACGTGCCATCGGCGCGCCGCACGATCAGCAGCCGGCTGGTGCCGCGCCGCTCGACCGGGTGCTGCGCGATCAGCTCGGCGGGGAGTGCGTAATCGAAGTCGGACGTGCGGAGGCCGGCGCCCTGCCGGTCAGCCATCGGCCGTGCGGTCCGGGGGCGCCAGGCCCAGGCGGGCGTACGCGTTGGCGGTGGCCACCCGTCCGCGCTGGGTGCGCTCGAGGAAGCCCTGCTGGATGAGGAACGGCTCGTATACGTCCTGCAGCGTGCCGGCATCTTCACCGACCGCGACGGCAATGGTGCCGAGCCCCACCGGTCCGCCACCGAACTTCTCGATGATGGTGGACAGGATGCGGGCGTCCATGTCATCGAGCCCGAACTCATCCACGTTGAGCCGCGCAAGTGCCTCACGCGCCACCGGCACCGTGATGCGTCCCTGGGCGCGCACCTGGGCATAGTCGCGCACCCGGCGCAAGAGCCGGTTGGCCACGCGCGGCGTGCCCCGGCTGCGTCGCGCTATCTCCAGCGCGCCTTCCGGCTCGGTCGGGACACCCAGGATGGACGCGCTTCGCGCCACGATGGTGGCCAGGTCTTCAGCCGGATAGAAGGCCAGCCGCTCCACCAGGCCAAAGCGTGCGCGCATCGGTGGCGTGAGCAGGCCGAAGCGGGTGGTCGCGCCGATCAGCGTGAAGCGTTCCAGCGCCATCGGGATGGTCTGCGCATTGGGGCCTTCCGCAATGCGCACGTCCACCCGGAAATCTTCCATGGCCGGATAGAGGAATTCTTCCAGGGCCGGACGCAGCCGGTGCACTTCGTCAATGAAGAGGATGTCACCGGGGCCCAGGCTGGTGAGCAGCCCCACCAGGTCGCCGGGTTTTTCCAGCACCGGGCCCGACGTGGTACGCAGCTGCACGCCCATTTCCCGCGCCAGCAGCATGGCGAGCGTGGTCTTGCCCAGGCCCGGCGGCCCGAAGAAGAGCGCATGGTCGAGCGCCTCGCGCCGCTGTCGCGCGGCATCCACCGCTATGCGAAGCGAGGTCTTGACCTGCTCCTGGCCGACGAAATCCTCCAGCCGCGACGGCCGCAGGGCGGCGTCGGCGCCGGATTCTTCCGGGAGCTCGGCCGGGGTGGTGACATCCAGGCGGTTCACGTCAATCATCCAGCTCCGACTCCCAGCGCACCGGCCGCAGGCCCGGCCGGATCACGTGCCGGGCCCTGCAGTGCTGGCACCGATCCACCGCCCGGTCGGTGTCATCGCTCACGAGCTTGCGGTTGGATGTCCCGCAGCGGCTGCAAAGCCACTCGGCGGTCACGGCGACGACGGTCATCAGAGTGTTCTCCCAGAACGGGCACCGGCGAGCTGGGCCAGCGCCCGCCGGATCAGTTGCGGTGTGTCTTCCAGCGCGACCTCGCGCGCCGCCGAGCGGACGGCGTCGTCGGCCGCGGCGGGAGTGTAGCCCAGCGCCACGAGGGCGCGCACTGCTTCCTCGGAGCCACGGCCCGGTGCGGGCGCGGCGGCAAATTCCAGGTCATCGAAGCGGTCCGACAGTTCCAGCGCCAGCCGCTCCGCTTTCTTGCGTCCGATGCCGCTCACGCTCGAGAGCACGGCGAGGTCACGCGCGCGGATGGCGCGCACCGCGCGCTCCGCTCCCAGCTCGGCCAGCAGCCCGAGCGCCAGCTTCGGGCCGAACCCGCTGGCGCCAAGCAGCCGGCGGAAGACGGCGCGATCCATCGGCTCGTCGAAGCCGAACAGCATCCAGCCGTCTTCCCGAACCACGAGCTCGGTGTGCAGGCGGACCGCCTGGCCCGTTGCCGGCAGCCGAGCCATGGTCCCGGTGGGCACCGTCATGGTGTAACCAACGCCACCGGTGGTCTCGACCGTGATGGTGTCGCCATCCCGCGCCACCAGCGTCCCGCTCACCAGGGCGATCATCTGGCCGCCGGCACCCTGCTGCCGGCGAGCAGCAGGTGGGTAAGCGCGATGGCCACGCCATCAGCGGCGTCGGCCGGCTCGGGCGCCGCCGTGAGGTGCAGCAGCTGCTGCACCATATATCCCACCTGCGGCTTCAGGGCAGCGCCGCGTCCGACGATGGTCTTCTTGATCACGGCCGGGGCGTACTCGCCGACCGTGAGGCCGGCTTGTTCCGCCGCGAGCAGGATGACACCACGGGCGTGACTCAGCACCATCGTGGTATGCACGTTCCGGCCATAGAAGGCCTTCTCGATAGCCAGCGTGTCCGGCTGATGCCGGGCGATGAGATCGGCGATCGCTTCGTGAATGATCCGAAGGCGGGCAGGCAGTGAATCCTGGCTGGTGGTACGCACGACGCCGCACTCCAGCAGGCGGCCGGCCCGGCGGGGCACTGATTCCACCACTCCATACCCGAGCACCGCGGTGCCCGGGTCCACGCCAAGGACCTTCACGCCGGGTGCCGCGTCAGGCGTCGGCCTCCGCCAGCTGGGATGCGTCAATGTCAAAATTCGAGAAGACCTTCGACACGTCGTCCAGTTCTTCCAGCGCTTCCACCAGGCGCAGCAGGCGGTCGGCGTCGGGGCCCTCCACCCGGACGGTGTTCCGGGGCACCATAGCCACCTCGGCCGATTCGATCTCCAGGCCCGACGTCCGCAGCGCGTCCTGCACCGCATGGAAGCTGGCGGGCGCGGTGCTGATCACGTAGTAGTCGCCATCGCGGGCAAAGTCGTCGGCGCCGGCCTCGAGGGCCATGTCGAGGGTGGCTTCTTCCGCACTGCGGGAGGCATCGAGGACGATCTGGCCCAGGTGATCAAACATCCAGGCCACCGAACCGGTGGCGCCAAGGTTGCCGCCGTTGCGGCTGAACGCGTGACGGATTTCCGCTACGGTGCGCGTCGGGTTGTCGGTCGTGGCCTCGATGAACACCGCGGCCCCACCCGGACCGTAGCCCTCGTAGGTGAGTTCCTGATAGGCCTCGCCCTCGAGCTCGCCGGTGCCCTTCTTGATGGCGCGTTCGATGTTGTCCTTGGGCATGTTGACCGCGCGGGCGGCATCCACCGCCAGGCGGAGCCGGGGATTGCCGCCGGGATCACCCCCGCCGGCACGGGCCGCCACCGTGATCTCGCGGATCACCTTGGTCCACGCCGAAGCGCGGCGCGAGTCAGTGACCGCCTTCTTGCGCTTGATCTGCTTCCACTTGCTGTGGCCTGCCATGATGCTCCTCGCCCTGCGGAAATGCCCACGGAATGCAGAGGGAAAGTTAAGCGGCGGCACATCTTGCGGCAAACCAGCCGGGCCGCTAGTCTCCTAGCCTATGTTTCGTCGCCATGTGGTTCTATCGTGTGCGCTGCTGCTGCTGGCCGCGGCCTGCAAGCAGGACGCCGATGACGTCCAGCCTCCCACGGCCGGAGAGGCTTTTTCGTCGATCATACTTCCGCCGGATGCGACGGTCGAATCCAAATCCGGCAGCGCGGATGCCTTGCAGCTGGTGTTCCACTCCACGGCGACGCCCAATGACGTCGCGCAGTTCTACCGCTCGCAATTCTCCCGTGCGGGCTGGTCCATCGTAAGTGACCTGACGGACTCGGCCGGCGTCATCGCCATGCATGTGGACTGGAGCGCCACCAATCAGCCGATGTGGGTGCGTATCATTCCGGCGGACCGCGGAACGCGTGTGGAGCTCTTCGGGGCGGTTCCCGACCGCGATACCAGCTATGTCCGGCGCTCGGCAGCTGCCAAGGATTCGAGCAACTCGTTGCGTCCACGCTGAGCGCTGAGCGCTGTGCGCTTAGCGCTTGGCGCGTAGCGCCTCCAACAACTCCCCCGCCTCTACATTTACTGATTCCCGCACCGGTGCCACCAGCTGCGCCAGGATCACGGCGGGGTTGGCGGTGGCGGGGGTGGCCAGCGCGGCCATCGCGGACGTCACCGCCCGCCGGAACGGCGCCGGTAACGTGACGGACGCCAGCCGGCGCTCCAGGGCAGCCACGCGACGGCGCTGGAGGCGGTCGGCATAGGGTTCCCGCCGCATGTCCTGGAGCACCCGCAGCAGCAGCCAGAGGGCAAAGAGGCCGTCGCGCCTGGGTCCCCGGGCGCTGCCGGCCACCAGTTCAAGCAGCTGGTCTTCAGCGCGAGCGGGCTGCGGCGTCGTCGAGGGGTTCACCGGCGCCAATGTACCGGACCGCGGCAGTCACCGCCACCGCGTTGCCACCCGCCTGCACCTGCCCTAACCTTCCTTTCATGCCACGTCCCAGAAGCATCCTGTGGGTGGACGACGAGGTGGCGAGCCTCACGTCGCACGTGCTCTTCCTTGAAGAGCAGGGATTTGCGGTCGAGACTGCCGCCAATGGCGATGATGCGCTCGTGCTGTTGCAGCGCCAGCCCTACGGCGTCGTCCTCCTGGACGAGCAGATGCCGGGCCGCCGCGGCATGGAAATCTTCCGCGCCATTCGTGGCCTCGATGTCTCGACGCCCGTCGTCATGGTGACCAAGAGCGAAGAGCCGGAAACGCTCAAGGACGCCATCGGATCCGAGATCTCCGATTATCTCGTCAAGCCGGTCAATCCGCGCCAGATCCTGTCGGTCGTGACGCGCCTGCTCGAGGGCGACCGCATCCGCCAGCAGCGGCTGTCGCGCGACTTCGCCACCCGGTTCCGCGAGCTGGAGTCGCGCCGGGGCACCGATCTCGCGTGGCGGGAGTGGGTGGAGCTGGTGGTGGAACTCGCCGAGTGGGAGGTGCGGCTGGGGCAAGCGGACGAGCCGGGGTTGCAGGACGCCCTCCGCACCCTGCAGGCCAGCGTGCGGGACGACTTCGGCCGCTTTCTCGGCCAGCGCTATGCGGGCTGGATCAACGACAGCCGCGCTGACCGCCCGCCGCTCTCGGTGGATGTGGGGGCCGAGTTTCTCCGGCCCGTACTTGAGGCCCATGGGCGGGTGCTGTTCGTGGTGGTGGACTGCCTGCGCCTTGACCAGTGGGCCATGATCCGGCCGATCGTCACCGAGCGGTTCGACGTCGAGACGGCGCATTACTTCTCGATCCTGCCCACTGCCACGCCCTTTGCCCGCAACGCCATCTTCAGCGGACTCTTTCCCGTGGAGATCAAGTCCCGGCATCCGCAGTGGTGGGCCGAATACGACGAGGCGAGTCTCAACGCACATGAGGCCGAGCTGCTGGGCGAGCAGCTCCGCGAACTCACCGGCCAGTCGGTGCCGGTCCATTATGAGAAGGTCTTCACTGCCGCCGACGGTGAGGCGTTGCTCAAACGGCTGCCGGCCGCGCTCTCGCGCCAGGGGGTTACCGCGCTGGTGTTCAACTTCATTGACCAGCTGACCCACGGCCGCACCGAGAACTCGACCCTGTTCGAGGTGGCACGGGACACGACCGCACTTCGCACCCTGACGCGCACCTGGTTCGAGCGCTCGGCGCTCTGGGATGCGCTGCGCGAAGCCGAACGTCGATCCGTGCCGGTGCTGCTCACCACCGATCATGGCTCGATACACTGCCATACGCCGGCCACCGTGTTCGCCAAGCGGGACACCACCAGCAACCTGCGCTACAAGTTCGGCGAGGACCTCAAGGCGCAGGATCCCGAGGCGGCAGTGCTGGTGGAAGACCTCCCCAGCTTCGGGTTGCCGGCCCGGACGCCATCCACCCGGCTCCTGCTGGCCACCGGCGACCGCTTCTTCGTCTATCCCACCAAGCTGCGTGAATACCAGGCGCGCTACCGCGGCGCCTTCCTGCACGGCGGCGTATCACCGGAAGAGGTGGTGCTGCCGATTGCCCTGCTGACGCCCAGACGGGGTTGAGGCCATGCGCCCGAGCGTGCTCGTTGCGTACGACTTTCCGCCGGCGCGCGGCGGCGTTGCGCGCGTCATGGGCGAGATGGCCCGCCGCTATCCGTCCGGGACGCTCGTGGTGTCCACCGGGCGGGTGCCCTCGTCCCGCGCGGACGGCATGCTGGATGACGTCGAGATTGACCGGGTGCCGTTGCCGGTGCGGCAGCTTCGCGTCGTTCCGGGCCTCCTGCTCTGGGGCCGGCGGGTGGCGTCGCTGGTGCGGGCACGCGACGCCGGGTTTGTCTGGGCCGGATCGCTGAAGCCCGCCGCCTACGTGGCCCGCTGGGCGCGCGAGCGTACCGGCGTGCCCTACGGCATCCTGGTGTACGGCAACGACCTCCTCGCAGTGCAGCACCGCATCCATCGCTCACCTATCCAGCGCGCAACGGTGGCGGCGCTGCTCCGTTCGGCTGCGGTGCTGGTGGCGGTGAGCGAGTGGACCCGCGACCAGGCGCGTGCGCTCACCGGTGAGCTGGGCGTCGATGTCCCGATACGTGTCGTTCCCCTCGGCGCTGATCCGGCCCACTTCCACCCGGGCGTGGATGCGGCACCGGTGCGGCTGCGGCATGGCATGGCCGACGGAACCTGGCTGCTGACCGTTGGCGCCAGCGCGCCGCACAAGGGCGTGGACACCGTGTTTCGCGCCCTCGCCGAGTTGAAGAAGGGCCGCCCGGCCTTGCGCTATGCCGTGGCCGGCGCCCGCCAGCACACCGAGGCGCTCCGCCGGCTCGCCGACGCACATGGTGTCGCCGACCGTGTCGTCTTCATCCCGGACGTCGCCGAAGCCGAGCTGCCCGGCCTCTACCGCGCCGCCGACCTCTATCTCGGAGTTTCCCGCCGAGATGGCCGCAGCGTCGAGGGCTTCGGCATCGCACTCGCCGAAGCCAGTGCCTCAGGGCTTTCGGTCATTGCCGGGCGCAGTGGCGGCATTCCCGAATTGGTCCGCGATGGTGAGACCGGGGTGCTGGTGGATCCGGAGCGCACCGGTCCGCTCGTGGAAGCGATCGAGCGGTTGCTTGACAAGCCCCAGCTCGCGCGCCGCCTCGCCGACGCCGGTCGTGCGGAAGTGGAGCGGTATTACAACTGGGATCGAGTGGTGGGGGATTTGAAGGGGATTGAAGAAGAGTTCGGTCGTCAGTCATAAGTCGTACGTCGTACGACATCTGACCTACGACTTACGACTTTCAATCGCCCCCACCGGACACTCGTGCACGATCCCGCCGTCCACCGGCGACCAGGTCTGCTCCGGCGAGATTGCCACGGCCTTGCCGCCTTCCATCTTGAACAGCGCCGGCGCGCGCTCCACGCAGAGGCCGCAGCCGATGCAGACGGCGGGATTGACGCCGAGATGCACGGCGGTCCGCGGATGGACGCCCGGCGCCAACTCCGCCAGCGGCGCGCCCACACCATCCAGCGCTTCCAGGGTTGCGCGCTTGCCCTCGGCCATCAGTGCCTCGGTGTGGCGGAAGGAAAACATCGGCACGTTGGCCACATCCGGCGCGACCAGCAGCACGGGCGGCCCCTCCCAGGTGCGGAGCGAGCTGGCCAGCTGGGACTGCATCATGATTTCGAGGGCGCGGATGTAGGTGGCGGCAAACCCGTCGGTATCAGCCGGCGAGCGTTCCACGCCCGGCGCGGTCAGTGCCACGGCGATGATGGGGTTGGTGCTGAGTGACGTGGCGATGCGGACCGGGAGATTGTCCACCACGGCGCCGTCGATGTAGTGGCGGTGCGCGATCTCACGGGGAGGAAAGATCCCGGGGAGCGCGCACGAGGCAAAGACGGCATCGGCCAGCGCCGTGGTCCGGGTGCCGGGCAGTCCGAAGAAAAGCTGCCGCCCCGAATGCAGGTCCACCGTATTCACGAGCAGGCGCCGGCGCAGCGCCTCGAACGTCACCTCGCCCACCAGGCTCGTCACCAGTTCGTCCAGCGGTTCCGACCGGTAGATGGCGGGGCTGCGCATGCGCTTGAAGGCCATGTCGTAGTGCGCCACCTGGAACACGTTGCGGCGCTTGACGTGCAGCGCCCGCACCGCCATCTCGCGGGTCGGCATGCCGCTGGCCCAGGTGGCGCCGATCAGGGCGCCCATGCTGGTGCCGATGACGAGCTGCGGCTCGATGTTGCGTGCCTCGAGGGCGCGCAGCACGCCGATGTGCGCCAGTCCCTTGAGGCCGCCACCGCCCAGCACCAGCGTCACCGGCTGTGCCGTCATCCGCTTGCTCCACCATGATGATGAGGGCTTATTTGAGGCGCTCGCATGGCGCCTCGTACCGGCGCCATCATCCCGAATCTAATCGGCCGGGGAATGTCCCTCTCGCGACCCAGATCTCCCCTCCACGAACGGCTGCGCCGGGATCGTTTCTTCCAGTTTGGCCTCGTGCTGGTGGCGCTGGTGCTCGCCGCCGCCTTCTTCGCGCCGCTGCTCGCGCCGCACGATCCCTATTCCGGCGACCTGCGCAATGCCTACCTGCAGCATCCGGGCCCGCACTACCTGCTCGGCACCGACACGCAGGGGCGCGACGTCCTCAGCCGGGTGCTGTACGGCGCCCGCATCTCGGTGAGCGTCGGCGTCATCTCGCAGGCGGTCGCCATCCTGCTCGGCGTCACCATGGGCTTGCTGGCCGGCTATTATGGACGCTGGGTGGATGCCATCGTCATGCGGCTCGCCGACATCACGCTGGCCTTCCCGACGCTGCTCCTGCTCATCGCCGTTGCGGCGGCGGTCAAGCCGTCGCTGCCGGTGATCTTCGTCGTCATCGGTGCGGTGGGCTGGGCCGCCATGGCGCGCATCGTCCGCAGCCAGGTGCTGGCGCTCAAGCGCACCGAGTTCGTGATCGCGGCCGAGGCGCTCGGCTCACGCGACTGGCGCATCCTGCTGCGGCACCTGCTGCCCAACGTGCGGGCCCAGGTCATCATCGTCGCGACCCTTGGCATCGGCGGCGCCATCATGGCCGAAGCGGCGCTCTCGTTCGTCGGCCTCGGCGCACAGCCGCCGACGCCAAGCTGGGGTGCCATGGTGGCTGATGGGCGCGACCTGCTGCGCACCGCTCCCTGGGTTTCCTTTGCGCCCGGCATTGCCATCGGGCTGGCGGTGCTGGGCTTCAACGTCGTGGGGGAAGTCTTGCGCGAAATCTTTGACCCCCGGCTCCGGAGTGAACGATGACACCGGCACGCTGGGATCCGAGGGCGCTCCGTGAAGCGGAGTTCCCCGAACTGGGTGAGACCATCTACCTCAACAGCGCCAGCACCGGGCCGCTGCCGGAGCGGTCGCGCCGAGCACTGGAAATCTTCAATCAGCGGCGGGGCGCGCCGCACCTGCTGCCGGATGAGGAAGTGTTCGCGATGCTCGACCAGTCGCGCGGGCTCATCGCGCGGCTGCTGAACGCGAGTCCGGAGGAGATCGCGCTCACCGTCAACACCACCTTCGGCCTCAACCTGGCGGCCATGGGACTGCCGCTCTCGGCGGGCGACGTCGTGGTGTTCTCCGACCGGGAATTTCCCGCCAATGCCTATCCCTGGCTGTCGCTCGCCGACCGCGGCGTGATGGTCGAGCGCGTGCCGGTGATGGCATCGGGATGGCCCGACGAAGACCGGCTGGTGGAGCGGATGCATGATCCGCGCGTGCGGGTGGTCGCCGTGTCGCTGGTGCAGTTCAGTAACGGCTACGCGGTGGATCTCGCCCGGCTCTCCGCCGAGTCGCGGGCCACCGACACCTGGCTGGTGGTGGATGGCATCCAGGGCGTGGGGCAGCTGCCGGTGGACCTGGAGCAGACGCCGGTTGACGTGCTGGCGGTGGGCGGGCAGAAATGGCTGCTCGGCCCGTGGGGCACCGGGTTCGCGTATGTGCGGCGCGAGCTGATGGAGTCGTTGCGCCCGCCGCTGATTGACTGGATGGCTTTCGAGGGGACCGACGATTTCACCCGGCTCACGGACTACCAGTCGACCCTGCGCGACAACGCCCGGCGCTACGAGATGATCACGCTGCCGTACCAGGATTTCGACGCCCTCAACCGGTCGCTGGAGCTGGTACTGGACCACGGAGTGCCCGCCATCGCCCGGCACGCGCGCGCGCTGCAGGAGCCGCTCATCCAGTGGGCCCAGGAGAATGGCGTTCGCATCGTCTCCCCGCTGGACCAGCATCGGTCGGCGATCGTGTGCGTCGCGCCCGACGATGCCCGGGCCAGTTACGACGCGCTCCGCGAGGCCGGCGTGATCGCCAGTTTTCGCGAGGGCGCCATTCGCCTCGCCCCGCACCTGTTCAACTCGATGGATGAGATGGAGAGGGTGGTGGAAGTGCTGGATGGTCGCAGGTCGCAGGTCGCAGGTCGTGAGCCGCGCGACCCGTGACCCGCGACCTGCGGGTGTGACCTGCGACCTGCGACCTGCAACCTGCGACCTGTGACCTGCGACTTGTGACCTGCGACTTGTGACCTGCGACCACAGCCCATGACCACCTTCTCCGACATCCTCACATCCGGTTACGGCTTCGCTGACCCGGCTATCACGCTGGGGGCGGCCATCGAGCACGGCACCACCCACCCCGAGCCCAAGATCCGGATTCCGCTCGCCATGCTCAATCGCCACGGCCTCGTGGCTGGCGCGACAGGAACTGGGAAGACCCGCACCCTGCAGCTGATGGCAGAGCAGCTCTCCAACGCGGGCGTCCCCGTCTTCATCTCTGACATCAAGGGCGACCTGCAGGGACTGGCCGTGGCGGGGGAGGGCAACGAGCGGATCACCAGCCGGGCGGCGGATATCGGCTACCCATGGAAGCCGGCCGCCTCTCCCGTCGAGTTTGTCAGCCTCACGGGGAAACTCGGCGCGCAGCTCCGCGCCACGGTGAGCAGCTTTGGCCCGCTGCTGCTGGCAAAGGCGCTGGAACTCAACGAGACCCAGTCCAGCGTGCTCGCCATGGTCTTCAAGTACTGCGATGACCAGGGGTTGCTCCTGCTCGACTTCAGCGATCTGCGTGCGGTGCTGCAGTTCCTGACGTCGGATGAGGCGAAGGATGAGCTGCGCGAATATGGCGCGCTCTCCCGCGCCAGCGTGGGTGTGCTGCTCCGGAAGATGGTGCAGCTGGAGGAGCAGGGCGCCGAGCGATTCTTTGGCGAGCCGGAGTTTGACGTGCACGACCTCCTGGCGACCGCGCCCGATGGCCGCGGCATCATCACCTGCCTCGAAGTGGCTGACATCCAGGACAAGCCGGCGCTCTACTCCACGTTCATGATGTGGCTGCTGGCCCAGCTGTATCACACGCTGCCGGAAGCAGGTGACCTCCCCAAGCCCAAGCTCGCGTTCTTCTTCGACGAGGCGCATCTCCTGTTCGACGACGCGCCCAAGGCGTTCCTCGACCAGGTGGAGCAGGTGGTACGGCTGGTCCGTTCCAAGGGCGTCGGCATCTTCTTCGTGACCCAGACGCCCAAGGATGTCCCGTCCGACGTGCTGGCCCAGCTCGGGAACCGGGTGCAGCATGCCCTTCGGGCGCATACGCCGGACGATGAGGCGGCCCTGCGGGCGACCGCACGCACCTACCCGAAGACCGAGTTCTACGACCTGGAAGAGACATTGACGACGCTGGGCACCGGCGAGGCGGTGGTGAGCGGGCTCAATCCCAGAGGCGTGCCGACGCCGGTGGTGGCCTGCCGCCTCATCCCGCCGGCCGCGCGCATGGACACCCTCACGCCCGACGAATTCAAGGCCGAACTTTCACAGTCAGACCTGATGCGGGAGTACGGCACGGCGGTGGACCGGGAGAGCGCGCGGGAGATGCTGGAAAAGCGGGTCGAGGGTCAAAGGTCGAGGGTCGAGGAGGCCGAGCCGTCGAGCCCGTCACCCCTGCGAACGCAGGGGCGAGCCGCCGAGTCCCGACGCCAGCCGGCGCGAGACTCCGCCATGCAGACAACGACCAAGCGCGTACTCGGTGCCATGGGAACATCCGTCGGCCGGGCGGTGGGAAACGCCATCGTTCGCGGGCTTCTGGGTGCGCTGGGTGTCCGCGCGACTCGGCGGACGACCCGGACGAGGTCGTGGTTCTGAAGGCGGTCGCAGGTCGCAGGTCGCAGGTCGCAAGTCGCACGACTTACGACTTGCGACCTGCGTCCCGTATCTCCACCACCCGCGCCGTCTTCACCTCCGACCCCGTCTCCTCATCCCTGATCGTCACTGTCACCTGGTGCAAGCCCGGCGTCAGCTTGGAGAGATCGAGCGTGAGCTGGACGTGGACATCGGGCCGGTCCGCCGTCTGGCTGAACTCGACCGCCACATGGCCGTCGTCCCGCTTGCCCCACTCGCGCACTGATATCGTGGTGTGATATGACCGGCCCGGCGTGCGGCCGTAGATCTCGTAGTAGATCGGCGCAGGTTCGCCCCGGCGGTAGGCGCCGGTCACGTTCACCTGGAGCGGGTCACCGTTGTTCTCCCACCTCACGCCTCCATGCTCTGCGCCCAGCACCACGTCGCTGATGCTGAAGGCCGAGGACTGTACGACCACGTTCCCCCACTCGGCGGCGCTCCCCGTCGTCACGGTGGAGTCGAACACCGCGGCATGGGTCAGGTAGTGCCCCGCCCGTACCGGTAGCTCCGTGGTGAAGCCGAGATACTCGTTGGGACGAAACGGCACGCGGCGGGCGAAGGTCCGGATCGTGTCAGAGCGCGCCACCGTGCCGGCGAACGTATCCACCGCCGTGATGCGTATGTGCAGAGGCCACTCAAGCCAGCCGTCAATTCGGGAGACGATCGAATCGAGTCGCGCTCCTGGCACCGCGGCCGTGACGAGGAGCCGAGCGTTCCCCCGGTAGGCGCTGCCCACGGCGTAGACCTGCATCAGTGCATTGAGCTGGTGCGAGAAGAGCAGGGTGTAGCTGTCGGTGCGGACCGCGGTCTCTACGTCCTTCTCGCTCTGGATCAGCATGGGCTGCACCAGCGGTGAGCAGAGCAGTCCTGCGGCGTGGGGCAGACCGTCGCCGTACGCACGGTACATGTGCGCCGCACGGTCGTAGACCGGATCGAGCTCGGCAAGATACGGTGCGAGGCTGACGGGCACCGCCGTGGCGAGTGTCATCGGGCCGAGCGCGCTTCCGATTGTCGCAGGTGAGGCGCTCATGCCTGGGACGAAGTAATAGGCGCGCACTCGCCCCTGAAACCAGTACACCCAGAGCGCGGAGCGCCGAGTCTGGTCTAAGGCGAAGTTCGAGCTCGCTGTCAGCACTGAGTCGAGCGTGCTGCGCGTGCCCATCGCCAGCCTGACGCCTGTGTCAGCGAGCAACGGCTCCGCCGGCATGCCCCACGCCGGCGCGCCATGCCGCATATAGATGATGGCGCGATGATCGAGCACGGCCTCTTCGTCCCGGGCATCGTCGAGCCGGCTGCGGTCGTCGTTCAGTACGATTTCATTGAGACTGTCCGGCAGTATCCGCTTGCATGTGCCTTCGAGTCCGGGAGCGGGCCCCCAAACCCGAACGTATCCCGACCACCGCTCGGGCGCATCCACCCTGAAATTCCGGTACACGAAGGCCCAGCGCCTGAGGTGCTCCTCCAGCCGGTCGCCGGGAGAGCGGAGGGCCAGTGCGTCCCGCTTCTGCCAGAACCGGGTCAGCCAGGCCGACACCGAGTCCCGCGGCAGGGCGTCGAATTGGCCCAGCTCTCGCCCAGTGGCGACCCAGGAAAGATCATTGCGATAGCGGGCCCGGGCGGAATCGCTGAGGTGGCGCGCTCCGACGCGGTAGAGCTCGGCCGCACGGCCCAGCGCCGTATCGCCGGCGAGGGAGCGGGCTTCCTCCAGCAGCGCAATCGCCGTGTCCCCACCAAGCGCCCCGTAGCGGCGAAAAGCTCCTGCCGCGTCCTTGTACCGAAGGGCAGTCCGGTTGACGTAGCCCGCGGCCAGCTGCGTGAGCGTGTCATCGGTCCAGTGTCGGGCGGCGCGCACCACGGCGCGAGCGATGGCGTCGGGCTGGACCCGATCACGCTGCTCCGCGGCCTGGGCAACAGCAAAGCGAAGCCCGGGCTCGAACATCGAGTCCCGGGCAAAGGTCTCCTCCAGGCTGCGCCAGAATCCCTCCCGATAGCTCTCGCCGGTGAGCTGGCCGCCCAGCACGGGCCGGGAGATCGCGCCGTCTTCATCGAGCGCCAGCTTGGCGAGCGCCAGCCCGAATCGCGGCCACGGCCAGGCCGGCTCGCGGAGGCGGGCCTGATCGAAGTCACGGAGCGACTGGAACAGCGCATCGCGATCGCCCGATTGCTTGCCAGTTTGGAGGAGCTGCAGGCCCTGCTGGATGAGCTGGGTGGTTGTGGACACGGCGGAAGCGGAATCGAGAGTCCCCTGCGCCAGCGCCACCCGGTCAGCTGGAGACTGGGCGCCCAGCGGCGCGGCAGCCGCCAGACCCAGCAGAAGAGCGATTGTCCAAGAGGATCGCATCGGCCGCTCCCAACCCTGCCGCCTTAAGCCTTAAGCCGTAAGCCTTAA
>DASSTP010000140.1:0-19331 GCA_035707845.1 Gemmatimonadales bacterium
TCACCCACGACGATTGGATGTTGGGCACGTCCTTGAGGATGATGCGGCTGATGGCCAGGGTGCGCAGGTAGGTGACCGCGTCGGTCTTCTCCATGTGTGACATCCCCGGCGTGCCCTCGGGCTGCAGGGGCCAGCAGATGAAGGCCGTGAAGCCGCCGGTGCGTTCCTGCACCTGGCGCACCCGAAAGAGGTGTTCGATCCGGTCGGCGGCGGATTCTCCCAGGCCGTACATCATGGTGACCGATGTGCGCATGCCCTGGCGGTGCGCCTCTTCCTGCACGCCGAGCCATTCGTCGGTCTGCGCCTTCTTCCTGGCGACCCGTTCGCGGATCGCGTCAACGAGAATCTCGCCCCCGCCACCCGGGATGCTGTCGAGCCCGGCCTCACGGAGCTGGCGGATGACCTCCGGCATGGGGATGCGGAAGCGCTCGCTGAAGAAGACCACCTCGGAGGGCGAGAAGCCGTGGATGTGGATCGGGTGGTTGGCCTTGATGTAGCGCATCAGGTCCAGGTACCACTCGAACGGGATGTAGGGGTTGTGGCCGCCCTGGATCAGGATCTGTACCCCGCCGATTTCCTTGCACTCGTCGATCTTGGCGCCGATTTCCTCGTAGCTCAGGACGTAGCCCTCGCCATCCTTGGGCCGCCGATAGAAGGCGCAGAACTGGCAATCTGCCACGCAGACGTTGGTGTAATTGATGTTGCGGTCAATGATGTAGGTGACGACCGGATCCGGATGCAGGCGCCAGCGCTCCTGGTCGGCCAGGCGGCCCAGTTCGAGCAGCGGCGCGCGCTCATAGAGCTCGAGGTATTCGCGGAACTCCGGCGTCGAACGATCAACGGTATCCATGGCAGTCAATCAGGCAGCGGTGATGAACGAAAGCGAGCCGTCGGGCACCAGGCCGTCCTGCGCCAGCCGGCGGAAGAAGTCGGTGAGCCCGGCGAGGTGCCGGTACGACAGCGCGTAGTCAAGATCGCCGAAGTAGGCGCGACACGTCCGCTCCGGCACCCCGGTCACCTCGGCGGCCTCGGCCGCGAGGAGGTCGAGATGCGCCAGTCCCCACGCACGGGACTCAAGCAGACGGGAGTGAAGCTGCTGCACGTGCGGCAGAGGCACCGACCGGCGGGCAGCCCACACTGCGAACACAAATGGCAAGCCGGTCCATTGTTTCCAGGCCAGGCCGAGATCGGTGAAGTACGGATACGTCCCGCGGTCGGCCAGGAGCAGCGCCGCGTCACCAATGACCAGCACCGCATCATGAGGGAAGCCCGCCAGTGAGGCGAGATCGGCCGCCTCGGCGCGCACGGTGGCCACGTGCGGGCGGATGTGCCAGCGATGGCGGCAGAGGAGTTCGAGGAGCAGCACCGAGGTGCGGCTCGACGCGGTGAGGAGGATGGTACCGTGATCCAGGTCAGTGACCGGGCGGCGGCTGAACAGCGCCACGCTGTGCACGGGGCCGTCGCAGGTGATGGCCAGGTCGGGCAGCAGGTGGTAGAGCGCCGCGTTCCGGGCATACTCCACCGCCGACACCGCGCTCACGTCCAGCTCGCCGGCGGCGAGCAGGTCGTTGAGTTCGCTCGCGGTGCCGCTCACCATGTCCACTCCCGGCTGGACGATGCCCCGCACCATGGCACCGTAGACGGGATAACAGTTGATCCACGGGATCCGTCCCAGCTTCATGCGGCGTGCACCACTGGCAGGGAGCGACCCACGCGTTCGGGCGGCGTGAGATCGTCAAAATTGTCGCGCAGCGCCTCATAGAGGCTGTTCCGCTCGACCGGCCTGCGCCCCGCGCCCACGATCAGCTGGACCAGATCGTAGTAGGACATGCCGCGCTCGGTCCGCGCGCCCGCGTCGTGGTAAATGCGCTCGAAGACCACCGTGCCCTCGACGTCGTCGCAGCCGAAATTGAGCGCGATCTGCGAGAGGAACGGGGTCACCATGGGCCAGTGCGTCTTCATGTGCGGGATGTTGTCCAGGAACAACCGGCCCACGGCAATGGCCTTGAGATCCTCAAAGCCGGTGGTGGCGGTGCCCACCCGGTGCAGTTCCTCACCCAGCTCATTGTTGTCGGGGTGATACGCCAGCGGGATGTAGGTCAGGAATCCACCGGTCTCATCCTGCAGTCGCCGCAGGGCATCGAGGTGCTCCACCCGATCGCGCGCCGATTCAACGTGGCCGTAGAGCATGGTGCAATTGGTGGGAATGCCCAGTTCGTGCGCTTCCCGATGGACCCGGATCCATTCTTCCCCGGTCAGCTTGCGCTCGGCAATAGTGGCGCGAACAGCCGTGCTGAACACCTCCGCCCCGCCGCCCGGGAGGCTGGTAAGCCCCGCCGCCTTGAGCGCCGCCAGGACTTCACGCGAGGTGATCCGTTCGATGCGCGCCAGATGGGCAATCTCCACTGCCGTGAGCGCCTTGATGTGCACGTCGGGATGCCGCTCCTTGAGGCCCCGCAGCATGTCGGTGTAATACGAGAGCCGGAGCTTGGGGTGCAGGCCGCCCACGATGTGGAACTCGCGGGTCGGCGCCCCGCGAGCCCGCTCCGCTTCGTGAAACACTTCTTCCAGCGACCGGGTGTAGTGCCCCTCTTCCTTCGGCATCCGCGCGAAGGAGCAGAATGTGCACGTGTTCCGGAGGATGCAGACGTTGGTGGGATTGATGTGCTGGTTGGCCGAAAAGTAGACCCGGTCGCCATTTCGACGCCGGTTGGCATAGTCCGCGAGGGTCCCAAGCCCCAGGATGTCATTGGTGCGGAAGAGCGCTTCTCCGGCATCGAGGCTCAGGCGCTCGCCTGCTTCCACCTGGTCGGCGATCGAGTGCAGTGCGGGATCGGAAAGACGAGACCGCTCCAACTGAACCTTCATCCTCACTCCTGGCTGCGCGACGGTTCCTATCCGTCCAATCTATACCGCTCACACGAAAACACGAAAGCACGAAATCGGTGATCCGTCGTCGCCCGGCGGTACTGACTGGAACTGCACGACTGGCGACCGATGACTCTTTCGTGTTTTCGTGTGTCTCAGTTCTTCTCGAACGCCCGGACCGCCAGGGTCGCGTTGTGCCCCCCGAAACCGAACGAATTGCTCAGCGCCACCCTGACGGCACGTTCGCGCATCGTGTTGGGGGCCGAATCGAGATCGCACTCGGGATCGGGGGTGAACTGATTGATGGTGGGCGGGATCTTGCCGGTCCGGACGGTCTGGAGCGCCACGCAGAATTCCAGCGCGCCGGCGCCGCCCAGCAGGTGGCCGGTCATGGACTTGGTCGAGCCGAAGACGAGGTTCCGGGCATGCTCGCCGAAGACCGCCTTCACCGCCCGCGTCTCGGCGACATCGCCCACCGGCGTGGACGTGCCATGGGCGTTGATGTAGCCCACGTCCTGGGGGGCTATCCCGCCATCCTCCAGGCAGTGGCGGAGCGCGAGCTGCGCGCCTTCGCCGGACTCGGGCGGTGAGGTGATGTGATAGGCATCGCCGCTCGCACCATAGCCGGCCACTTCGCCGAGGATGCTGGCGCCGCGGGCCTGGGCATGCTCGAGGCTTTCCAGGACCACGATCCCGCCGCCGTCGCCCAGCACGAACCCATCGCGGTCCCGGTCGAACGGCCGGCTGGCAGTGGCGGGATCGTCATTCCGGAAGGACAGCGCCTTCATGTTGGCAAAGGCGGCGACAGTGAGCCCCGTAATGGCAGCTTCCGAGCCGCCGGTCACCATGCAGTCGGCCCGTCCCGACTGCACCAGCCGGAACGATTCCCCGATGGCGTGCGCGGACGAGGCACAGGCCGACACGGTGGCGAAGTTGGGGCCGCGCAGGCCGTAGCGCATGGAGACGAGGCCCGCACCGATATCGGGAATGAACATCGGCACGAAGAAGGGAGATACGCGGTCGGGGCCCTTCTCGATGAAGGCCCGGCAGTTGTCCTCGTAGGTCTGCATCCCGCCGATGCCGCTCCCGATGATCACGCCGGTGCGGTCAGGTGCAGGAAAACCACCCTCGAGGCCCGCCTGGGCCACGGCCTGCGCGGCAGCCCCGAGCGCAAACTGCGCAAAGAGGTCGTAGCGCCGCGCTTCCTTGCGGTCGATGTACAGGAGGGGATCGAAGCCCTTGACCTCGCAGGCAAACCGGACGGAGAGCTTCGAGGGATCGAACTTCGTGATGGGCCCGGCACCGGAGCGCCCCGCCAACAGGGCGCTCCAGGTGGATTCGGTATCGGTGCCGACCGGGGTCACCAGCCCCATGCCGGTGACGACGACGCGGCGCGCCAACGAGCTACTTCCCGATCTTCGAGTGCAGGTAGTTCATGGCATCGCCCACGGTACGCATCTTCTCGGCGTCCTCGTCGGGGATGTCGATGTCGAACTCCTTCTCGAAGGCCATGACGAGCTCCACGGTATCGAGGCTGTCCGCACCCAGATCTTCCATGAAGCTGGCTTCGGACGTCAGCTTGTCGCGCTCGACGCCGAGTTCCTCCACGATGATGTCCTTGACCTTCTCTTCAAGGTTGTCCATGTGTTCCTCGTGTTGGGAATTAAGAGCCCGCTCAGATGACCATGCCGCCATCCACCACGAGCACCTGCCCGGTGATGTAGGCGGCCAGCGCCGACGCCAGGAAGAGGACGGTGCCCGCCACGTCATCCGGGGTGCCGAGCCTGCCCAGCGCAATGCTGTCTAATAACGCCTTCCGCGCCTCATCGGGCAAGGCATCGGTCATGTCGGTGGCGATGTAGCCCGGGGCCACGCAATTGGCCGTGATGCCCCGGCTGGCGTACTCCCGGGCCACCGACTTGGTGAACCCCACCAGGCCGGCCTTGCTCGCGGCGTAGTTGGCCTGCCCCTTGTTGCCCGTGAGGCCCACGATGCTGGTGATGTTGATGATGCGGCCACGCCGGCGCTTCATCATGGGCTTGATGCAGGCCCGGGTGGTGAGAAAGGCGCCCTTGAGGTTGGCGTCGAGGACGGTATCCCAGTCGTCGTCCGCAAGGCGCAGCAGGATGTTGTCGCGGGTGACGCCGGCATTGTTGACCAGGATATCAATGGCGCCGAGGCCCGACTCCGCCTCCTGCACCGCCCGCTCCACCTGGGCGCCGTTCGCGACATCACAGGCAAGCGCCAGCGTGCCGTCGCCGATCTCGGCCGCAGCCGCCCGCGCCCGGTCGCGGTCGCGAGCCGCAATGGCCACCCGCGCGCCTGCGCCATGGAGCGCCTTGGCAATGGCCAGTCCAATGCCACGGCTGCCGCCGGTAACGAGCGCGCCCTGTCCGGAGAGATCCATGTTAACGGTCATGAGAAATCACGAAAGCACGAAAACCACGAAAGCGAAAGGGTCATGAGTCGTGGGTCTTGTGTCATGCCAGGCGTCTCGAATCCAGTTTCGAGCTTTCGTGTTTGCGTGTGAGACTGACTGAACGCCGAATGCTCAACCATGCTCCACCAGTCGGGCGACGTCCTCGGGGCTGCCGAGGGTAATGGCTTCGACCCCCGGCACGATACGGCGCACGAGTCCCGCGAGCACAGCGCCGGGTCCGGCCTCCACGAAGCGCGCACCGGCGACCTCGCGCGACAGCGTCTCTACGCTCGCAACCCAGCGTACCGGAGCCGTCAGCTGTTCCACCAGGCGCGCCCGTGCCTCCGCGGCAGTACGCACCGGCGTCGCCGTGGCGTTTGCCACCACGGGAACGCGCGGATCCGCGAAGGGCGTTGCCTCCAGCGCCGCGGCAAGCCCCGGCACGGCCGGCTCCATCAGCGGCGAGTGAAACGCACCACTCACCTTCAGTGGTATCACACGCTTGGCGCCCATTTCCTTGCAGCGCGCCCCGGCACGCTCCACCGCCTCGGGGTCACCAGAGATCACCGTCTGGTCCGGCGCGTTCTGATTGGCCGCCACCGCGATGCCAGTGTCATCGGATGCTTCGGAGCACGCAGTCGCCACCTCGGCGGTCGCAAGGCCCAGCACGGCTGCCATGGCACCCGGGCGCGCCTGCCCCGCGTCGAACATCAGCTCGCCCCGCCGGCGCACCAGCTTCGCGGCATCCTCGACGCTGAGCGATCCGGCGGCGACGTAGGCGGAATATTCGCCAAGGCTGTGGCCCGCGGCCATGGCCACCGGTTCGATGGCATTGCCCGCGGCGGCAAGTGCGGCGACGGAATGTGCGAGGATGGCTGGTTGCGCATTGTGGGTGAGTGTCAGCTCTTCTTCCGGCCCTTCCCACATCAGCCTGCTGAGCGATTCGCCGAGCGCGGCATCGACCCGCTCGAAGACCTGGCGGGCCGCGGCGAACTGCTGGGCCAGCTCCCGGCCCATTCCCACCTTCTGCGAGCCCTGGCCGGGGCAGACCAGCACATTCACCATCGGATGACGGAGCTGGCCCAGGTGAATCCGGCGCCGAAGGCCACCAGGAGCACCACGGAGCCGGGGCCGATGCGGCCCTCGACTTCGGCCTGCGCGAGCGCCAGCGGAATGGAGGCAGACGAGGTATTGCCGAACCGTTCGACATTGACCATCACCTTGTCCATCGGAACCCCGGCATGACGGGCAGTCGCATCGATGATCCGGAGGTTGGCCTGGTGCGGCACGAGCAGGTCGATGTCCTCGCCTCGCATGCCGGCACGCTGCAGTGCGATGTCGCACGCGTCGGACATGGCGAGCACCGCCGCCTTGAACACCTCGCGGCCCTGCATCTTCATGAACTGGGACCGTTCCGCCACTACCTCGTTGCTGATCGGGTGCCTGGAGCCGCCGCCCGGCCGATAGAGCAGGTCGGCAAGGCGGCCGTCGGACTTGAGGTAGGAGGACAGGATGCCACGGGGCGTCGCTCCCTCCGGCGAGGTGCTGCGCAGCACCACGGCGCCCGCTCCATCGCCAAAGAGCACCGCCGTGCTGCGATCCTCGAAATCGGTGATGGCGGTGAGCTTCTCCGCCCCAAGCACAAGGATGTTCTCACCCTGTCCAGAAGCGATGAGCCCCTCGGCCATGGAAAGCGCAAAGAGAAACCCGGGGCAAGCCGCATCGATGTCGAGCGCAAATGCGTTGGTAGCGCCGAGCAGGGCCTGGAGATCGCAGGCGGTCGCGGGCAGCAGGCGATCGGGTGTCGCGGTGCCGAGCACTATGGCGTCGAGCTCCTCGGCCTTGAGCCCCGCCTTGCCCAGTGCCGCAGTGGCTGCGGTGGCGGAAAGACTGGCCACCGTGTCCTCGGGACCGGCAAAGCGACGCTCTCGAATCCCGGTGCGGTCCACGATCCACTGATCGGAGGTGTCGAGGCGCTCCTCGAACCAGCTGTTCGGCACTACCCGTTCGGGCACGGCAATGCCGAGTCCCGCGATCCGGGCAAAGGGACGGCGCGGACCCTTCATGTGCTGGCCACCGTGGCGCGCTGCGCCAGCTCCTGGCGCACGCGCTCGCTCAGGTCGGCGCGCACCGCCTGCATGGCGACTCGTAACGCGTTCTTGATGGCGTTGGCCCCCGACGCACCGTGCGAGATGATGGACACACCCTTGACGCCCAGCAGCGGAGCGCCGCCGTATTCGGCGTAATCCAGCGTGCGGAAGACCCGGCGCACATCCTCGCGGTCGAGGATATCCGGTGCCTGGCGCTTCACGATGCGCACGATCAGCCGGGCGACCGACTCGTAGAACTTGAGCACGATGTTGCCCACGAAACCGTCGCAGACGACGATGTCGACGGCACCATGCTTCTCATGGCCCGCGAGGATGTCCCGGCCTTCGATGTTGCCGACGTAGCGGATGCCAGGCATGGCGCGAAGCAGCCGGTTGGCCTCCCGCACCACGGCGTTCCCCTTCTCTTCTTCCTCGCCGACGTTGAGCAGGCCGATGGCAGGATTGGGGCGGCCAAAGATCTCGCGAACGTAGACGGTGCCCAGCAGGGCAAAGCCGGCCAGCTCGCGGGCGCTGCAGTCAACGTTGGCGCCGCCGTCCAGCAGGATGACCGGCTCATCGGCAGTGGGAAAGAGCGTGGCGACGCTGGCGCGCTCGACGCCGTCGTGGAGGCCCAGCAGGATAGTGGAGGCGGCGAGCACGGCACCGGTATTGCCGGCCGACACAAACGCGTCGGACTCACCCCGCTTCTGCAGGGTGAGCCCGACGACGATGGAGGAATTGCGCTTGCTGCGCACGGCGGCAAGCGGCTTCTCGTCCATTCCGATGACTTCGCTGGCCGGCGTGATGACGAGCCGTGCACCGGCGGCGGCAGCCCGCTCGCCGAGCACCTCCCGCAACGTGTCCGGCTGGCCAACCAACTGGACTTGCAGGTCCGGGTATTCCTCGATTGCCTGCAACGCTCCGTCAATTTCCGCATGTGGAGCGTTGTCGCCCCCCATCGCGTCCAGCGCGACGCGGATCACGGCTACTGGTCCTCGACCTCGACCTGCTTCTTGCCACGATAGTAGCCGCACGAGTCGCAGACGCGATGGGGCAGCCGGGGCGAGCCGCAGCGCGGGCAGGCCTGGGTCGCCACCGCGGCGGCCGAGTGGTGGCCGCGACGGAGCCGCTTGCGGGACTTGGAGGTACGACGCTTCGGAACTGCCATTGAGTCCTCAGACAGGTTCGGCGGAGGCCGTGCAGCCGCACGGACCCGCATTCAGGTCTGCACCGCAACCGGGGCACAGACCGGCACAATCTTCCCGGCAGAGCGGGAATGGCGAGACGGCCAGGGCCAGCTCTTCCCGCACTGCCTGACCCAGCTCGACTGCCGTGGCACTGGCGGCCAGCGTATAGACGCTGGGGTCGTCGGCCGCGTCGGGGTCGGCACTGAACAGCACGTCGGCATCCACCGTCACGTCCTGCTCCACCGGCTTGAGGCATCGCCGGCACTCACCGGCAACCCGCGCCGAGATGGTGCCGCGCCAGAGGTATTCGCCTTCATCGGTGGCCTGTACCCGCCCGGTAACTGTCACAGACGTTACGAACTGGAGTGCCAGTCCTTCGAGCATTGGATCATCGGCGGGGATTTCTGCCTCGGTAACGACCGGACCCCGCCGAATGTCCCGCAAGTCTACTTGAAGCATAGCCATTAAAGCTAGACAACGACACAAGTTAGGTCAAGCCGACGCGCCCCACAGGCTGGCCAGTTCACCCTCCGGGAAGAAGAAGGCAATCTCCCGCGCCGCGTTCTCGTCGCTGTCAGATCCGTGGACCGCATTCCGGCCCTTGGATTCCGCGTACAGGCGCCGCACCGTCCCCTCGGCGGCCTCCGCGGGATCGGTGGCGCCGATGACCTCACGGTACCGGGCCACCGCGTTCTCGCGCTCGAGCACGACCGGCATGCAGGGCCCGCTGGACATGAAGCGCACCAGTTCGTCGTAGAACGGCCGGCCCCGATGTACTTCATAAAAAGCGCTGGCCTGTGCCACGGACATGCGGATCAGCTGCGCGGCGCGGACCGCGAACCCGTCGCGCTCCAGGAGCGCAAGGATGGCCCCGGCCTTTCCGCCCTGCACGGCGTCCGGCTTGATGATGGCGAGGGTACGATTGCCTGGCATGGATCCTCTATTTCTCCCGTTTTCGGAGCCCGGTACGGGCGCCATGCATGCCGCCCTTACAGTGCGGCCTTGATCAATTCCACCACGTCA
Source organism: Gemmatimonadales bacterium (assembly GCA_035707845.1). Taxonomy (GTDB): domain Bacteria; phylum Gemmatimonadota; class Gemmatimonadetes; order Gemmatimonadales; family GWC2-71-9; genus CAMLHP01. The sequence goes on from DASSTP010000140.1 coordinate 9,588, forward strand.
ATCGGGCGCTTCATGACGGCGATGCCGGCATCGGCAAAGGCGGCCATCTTTTCCTCCGCCGTGCCGCTCGACCCCGAGATGATGGCGCCGGCATGTCCCATGCGGCGTCCCTTGGGCGCGGTCTGGCCGGCGATGAAACCAACCACCGGCTTGGACATTCTTTCCTTCACGAACTGTGCGGCGTTCTGTTCATCGGTACCGCCGATTTCGCCGATCATCACGACGGCATCGGTGTCCGGATCCTGCTCGAACGCCGAGAGGCAGTCGATGAAGTTGGTACCGATGATGGGATCGCCGCCGATGCCGACGCAGCTGCTCTGCCCGATGCCGCGCTTCGTGAGGTGATTGACGACCTCATACGTCAGCGTGCCACTGCGGGAAACCAGCCCCACCCGGCCAGCCGTGCAGATATTGCCGGGAATGATGCCGACCTTGCTCTGGCCGGGAGAGATGAGGCCGGGACAGTTGGGGCCGATGAGCCGGGCGCCGCGCGCGCTGACGTAGGGCATGACCCGAGTCATCTCCATGACCGGCACCCCTTCCGTGATGCAGATAATGAGCTTGATGCCCGCGTCAGCAGCCTCCATGACGGCGCCGGCGGCACCCACTGGCGGCACGTAGATGACTGCCGTGTTGGCGCCCGCCTTCTCGGCGGCATCGGCGACGGTGTTGAACACCGGCACCTTGCCCTCGAACGTCTGGCCCCCCTTGCCGGGTGTCACACCGGCCACGACCTGCGTGCCGTACTCCATCATCTGCTTCGTATGGAAGGAACCGTCGCGTCCGGTAATCCCCTGCACCACGAGGCGCGTGTCCCTGTTGATGAAGATGCTCACGCGGCCTCCTTCACGATGCCCACCACCTTCTCCACTGCCTGGTCCATGTCGCTGAGCGCAGTCATGCCGATCCCCTGCAGGATCTTGACCGCCTCGGCTTCATTGGTGCCGGTGAGGCGCACCACGATGGGCACGGTGACCGGAAATTTCTCCAGCGCCGTCTTGATGCCGTTGGCCACGTCGTCGGTGCGGGTGATGCCGCCAAAGATGTTGAAGAGGATGGCCTTTACCGCGCGATCGGCGGTGATGATGCGCAGCGCGTTCACCACCTTGTCCGGATTGGAGCTGCCCCCGATATCGAGGAAGTTGGCGGGCTCGCCGCCGTAGTACTTGACGAGATCCATGGTGGCCATGGCGAGGCCGGCGCCGTTCACCACGCAGCCCACGTTGCCGTCGAGCTTGATGAACGTGAGACCCGCCTCGCGGGCCGCGACTTCGCTCGGCGCTTCGGCCGAATCGTCGCGCAGGGCCGCCAGGTCGGGGCGGCGCTCCAGCTCGTTGTCATCGATGGAGACCTTGGCGTCGAGCGCGAGCACCTCACCGGTGGGCGTGGTCACGAGCGGATTGATTTCCGCCAGCGAGCAGCCGTTGGCCGTGAAGACCCGGTAGAGCTGCTGCATGATGCGCGCGGCCGTCCTGACCTGCGCGTAGTCCTGGTAGAGCGCGAACGCGAGCCCCATCGCCTGGTGCGGGAGCAGGCCGTACACCGGATCCACCGCCAGCCGGGTGATCTTTTCCGGCGTCTTGGCCGCAACCTCCTCGATGTCCACGCCGCCCGCGGAACTCACCATGAACACGGGACCCTGGCTCGCGCGATCCATGATGAGGCCGACGTACGCCTCGGTCGCAATGTCGGCGGCCGGCACCACGAGCACCTTCTGCACCACCAGGCCCTTGATGGTCATGCCCAGGATGGCGGCGGCGTGCGCGCGCGCCTCCTCGGGCGACCTGGCGAGCTTCACGCCGCCGGCCTTGCCCCGCCCGCCGGAATGCACCTGCGCCTTGATGACCGTGGTCCCGCCAAGCTTGCGGGCGATGGCCTCCGCCTCTTCGGGTGTGCCAGCAACGCCACCATCGAACATCGGCACGCCGGCTGCCTTCAGCAGCTCGCGCGCCTGGTACTCATGAAGATTCACGTCTCCCTCACGATTGTGGTTCCGGTTTCACCCCGGAGGGCGGCCGGTCCATCGGCCAGCCGGGCGATAATGGCTCGCCCGCGGCCTGCGCGAACAAATCCTGCTGCGGCCTCCAGCTTGGGCCGCATGCTTCCGGCCGCCACGACGCCCGACTGCAGCATGGCGTCCGCGTCGCCCAGGGTGAGCCGTCGGATGGGCGCCTGGGATGGTCCGCCCCAGTCGCGATAGACGGCATCGACATCGGTGAGGATCATCAGGACTTCGGCGTCCAGCTGCTGCGCCAGCAGCGCTGCCACCAGGTCCTTGTCCACGACCGCGTCAAGTCCCTCGAGGCCGAGCAGCGGGTCGCGGTAGACCGGGGGGCCGCCTCCGCCCGCCGCAATCACGATCACCCCGGCATCGAGCAGGGTGCGGACCAGGGGCGCCTCGATGACGCTCAGGGGACGCGGGCTGGCCGCAAGGCGGCGCCAGTGCCCTGCGCCGTCCTTCCCCACCGGGATGCCGGCCTCGCGCAGGGCATCGGCCCGGCTCTGCGGCATCTCGTGGCCAACCGGCTTGGTGGCCTGCTGCAGGCCGGGATCGGCGGGATCCACTTCGGTCTGGGTGATCAGCGTGGCCACGGCCCGATCGACCCCGGCTTCCACCAGCCCGTTTTCGAGCGACTGCTGCAGCATGTAGCCGATCCAGCCGGCCGTTCCGGCCACCAGCACGCCGAGGGGTAACGGCTCGACCTCGGCCTTGCTCAGTTCGTGGCGGACCAGCTCATCGCCGACTTGGGGGCCATTGCCGTGCACGATGGCAATCCGCCAGCCATCGCGCGCCAGCTCAACGATGGGGGCAACGCTCTCGCGGGCGTGCCGGAACTGATTGGCGATGGTGGCCCGCTCGCCGGAACGCGCCAGGGCATTGCCACCGAGGGCGAGCACCGCCGTTCGCGTCATGGAGAAAAGCCCCGGGCGTCAGGAGAGCGATGGAAGGTAGCGGGGGGGTGTAAGGGGGAACAAGCTGGTCGAGGGGTCGAGAGGTCGAAGGGTCATCGAAGCACCTTGACCGTCTCGACTCCTCGACCTCTCGACTACCGACTAGCCTGCGTAGCAGTACGAACAGCCCAGCTCCTGCGCGCGGCCCACGGCCATCACGCCTGAGGGCACTACCTGCACGCCCGGGAACAGCCCGTCCACCCATTCCTTCTTCACGGCGGCTGCGTCGAGACCCATCTTCTGGGCCGCCGCGCCGCTGTACACGGTGAGCGCCGCGTTGCACACCCCGATCAGGACGCCGGTCTTGAGCAGCTCGGCGATGCCAAGGTTGGGCAGTGGCAACCCGGTAATGGTGGCGAAAGGATTGGTCATGGCAGGGCCATCCTTGCCCTGGATGCCGAACATCTCGCCGAAGTGATACTTGGCCCAGAGCGAATCCTGCATGGCGAGGGGAATGGCCTCATGCCGGAGAATGACCATGGCATTGCCGGCTTCGCCCGGGTACGTCGCGTCCATCGTGAGCAGGTACACTCGCGGCCAGACTGCACCCATGCCTTCGCGCGCGAAGGGGGCGTCGAAGACCTGGCGGTGCTTGCCGGTGAGCTTGCCGAACCACGCGTCGAGCTGCGGATCGGTGCCGGATGCGGTCCGCGGCGCACGTTCGGCTGCGAGCACTGCCGGGGCCGAACCACTTAACCCGAGTGCGGCGGCGGCAAGCGCCACGCGTCCCAGGAATCCGCGCCGGGGTGTGGTAGAATCATTGAGAGCGAACATGAGGGGGATCTCCTGCTGCAGGGTCTGACTGGACGACGACGGATGGAATTGAAGCTATGGCCCGAGCCACGTTTGGAAAGAGGCGATCAGTTCCCGGCGCTGAGCACTCCCCGGAGCGACTCGAACGCACGCCCGAAAGCTCCCCAGTCACCGCTCCGCAACGCCTCATCCGCGATCCGCATCCAATGACGCGCTTCCTCCAGCGTGCTTCCCCCCTGCCCCGGCGCGAGCGGGCTCGAATTTCCCAGCAGGTTCTGCCAGGCGAGCGGCAGGGTGCGGCCCGCACCCAGCCGGTCGGGCAGCGCCACTGAGACCCAGACAACGGCTGGGCGCGCCCCTGGCCGAGCTGCAGTAAGCACTTCCATTGCCGCGAGTCCCTGCGGCGAGCTCCAGAGATGCACGCTGCCGGCGGTAATCTGGCCGCCATCGCCCGCTACCGAATCCTCGATCGGGGCAAGGGTGGCAAACCGTCCCCACATTCGCTCCAGCGCAGAAGGCGAGCCGAGCGGCGACTCGCCCTGCAGCAGGACGCGCGGCGGACCACTTGCCGGCATGATGAATATCGCAAAGAGATGGTCGGCACCGGACAGCGCCACCTGACGGACCTCCACCGGGTGGGCCGCGCTGGTCCAGGCCAGTTCCGGCTCCGATCCCGCCTGTGCCAGCAGCAACGGATCGGCGCCGGTGGACTCGGCGAGCCGGTTGACCAGCACCCTGGCCTGGACGTCGGCCAGTGCCAACGGCGGGCCGGCCACATCGACGAGCCCGCCCGGCAGATCCGCCGCTGGCCGGATGATGCCCCGGGCAATGTCGGCCCAGGTGCCTGCCAGCGCCCCCCCGTCGGGACGGAGATAGATGCTGGTCGTGCCCGTTTCCGGTTCAACGACGCCGAGGAAGCCGGCCCGGACCATCCGGTCGGTCCCGCCCTGCCACGTCTCGGGCGACGTCAGGGGAAAGCGGCCGCTTGCGACGTAGCCGTCGGCGAGCCAGAGCACGCGGCCGTCCAGCACGACCGAGCGGACGCCTGCCCACGCAGCGAATGGCGCCAGCCGCTCCAGGCGCGCCAGCGGATGCAGGGCCCAGTCGGTGCGCGGCACCGTGAATACCAGCCGGGATTGTGTGGCCCAGCTGAGGATCAGGCGGCGAAGCGGCGAGCCGGACGCAACCCCGCGCGACGAATCCACTGCGGCCGTCTGGGGAGCGCCCGGGCGGGCGGCTGCGGTGGAGAACGTGACCAGCGGGTAGAGCGTGGGGTATGCCAGTGAATCCTGCAGCCGGAATGCGAGCGCCGAGCCGCCGGCGCCAGTGCTGTCGGCCGAGATTGCCACCAGGGTCGCCGCGCCAGCGGTGGGCTCGACCAGGGCGAGCCAGGCGGGCCGCTCGATGCCGTCCACCGCGATACTCGCCGCGGAGACTTGCCGCACCTGCGCTTCGGCGCCGAACAGGTGGCCCACGGCGGCCCGGTCGAGCAGCGGAGCGGCAGCCAGCCGTATCGTGTCTCGGGCCTGGGCCCCGCCCAAGCCGAAGGCGGAGTCTTCCAGCGCGTGCAGGGTAGAATCCGGCACCAGCGTGGTCCCGTTCGGCAGCAGGAGCGGGACGCCTGTCCGCGCCACCAGGGCGGCCACGCCCAGTACCGCCCAGCCGGCTGCAACCAGCGCGTGCCGGCCCCGCAACGCCCAGAGGGCGGAGAGCGCCGCCACCATGAGCGCGGTCCCCGCCAGCGCTGGCCCGACGAGGGCGCTGCGCCGGAACGCCGCCACGGGATCCGCTGACGCCGCGCCCGCCACCAGCGCATCGGTGCGCAGGAGAAAGCCCCACGCGATCACCAGCGCCAAGGCGGCAAGCAGGACTCCGAGGTGCCGCCGCGCATGGTCGTTGATGGCGGGTCGGCGGCGCTCCAGGCGAAGCGCCCCCATGATGGCGTAGAGCATCACGGCGGCCATGAGCGCGAGCAGCGTGAGCGCCAGCGCGAAGGTGTGCAGGAGCGCCCAGAGCGGAAGCAGCGCCACGTACCAGCCCGCATCCCGCTGCAGCAGCGGCTCGGAAATTCCCATCGTCGTGCCGTGCAGTGCCAGCAGTACCGTCTGCCACTCGCCGGCGAGGGCGCTGCCGGTTACCACGCCGAGGCAGATGCCGGCCGCGAGCGCAAAGCCCCTGAGTGCCGTCGGCCGCACGACCTCACGGAACTGCAGGCCGCCCACGTCGCGCAGGATCTGGACCGATCCCACGGCGCGGACCACGACGAGCATATGCGTAATGAACCAGGAGGTGGCGAGCACGACGCCGGCGGCGCCGAGTCCCAGTTGCCAGAGATGCCAGCGGGTAATGGCGCGGCTGGCGCCGTCAGAGAATTGCGCTGCCCACCAGCGATCGGCGAGAAGTTCGGCGAGAAAGCGGCCGGCGAAAAGGCAGAGGATGGCGATGCCGGCGGCACCGAGCACCCAGGCCCGGCGGCGCGTCATCGTTCAGGCGTGGACACCCTGCTCCGCGAGCCAGTGCATCACTTCGTCGCGGTAGGCGTCGAGCAGTTCGGGACGCTTGGCTTCGAAGCGCAGCACCAGCACCGGCTGGGTGTTGCTGGCGCGGATCAGGCCCCAGCCTTCCGGAAATGACATGCGCACGCCGTCAATTGTATTGACCGGGTATCGCGCCGAAAAATACGCCGCAGCGTCGGCAACGATCCTGAACTTGCGGTCCTCGGGACATTCGACCCGGATCTCCGGCGTCGCGAAGGTGGCGGGCACATCGGACAGGAGCGCGGCCAGCCCATAGGACGCCTGCGACACGATGCCCAGCAGGCGCGCAGCCGCAAAGAGCGCGTCATCAAACCCGAAGTAGTCACCGCCGAAGAAGATGTGGCCGCTCATCTCGCCCGCCAGGGGCGCGTCCAGTTCCTTCATGCGCGCCTTGATGAGCGAATGGCCGGTCTTCCACATCTCCGGCCGCGCGCCCGCCGCGCGTAGCGCCTCGGGCAGCACGTCCGAGCACTTCACGTCAAAAATGACGGTCGTGCCCTTGCCGAATCGCCGCACGGCGTCCCGGCCGAAAAGAATGAGGAGCTGGTCGCCGAACAGGATGCGGCCGCTCTCGTCCACCGCGCCGATGCGGTCGCCGTCGCCGTCGAACGCGATGCCGAGCTCCGCGCCACTGCGCCGCACCTCGGCCTGCAGGTCCACCAGGTTTTCCGGCACGGTCGGATCGGGATGGTGATTCGGGAAGGTGCCGTCGGACTCGCAGAAGAGCGGGATCACGTCGGCACCGGCCTGGCGGAGTGTCTGCACCGCGATGACACTCGCGACGCCGTTGCCGCAGTCCACCACCACCCGCACCGGGCGCTGGACCTTGTTACGCTCGCAGATGGCGTCGCGGTATCGGCCCAGCACCGAGGCATCGGAGCGCTCCGCCCCGGTGCCGGTGCGCCAGGTCTCGGTCTCGATCAGTTCCCAGAGATGGAGGATTTCCTCGCCGTGGAGCGAGTCGCCGGCGGCGACCATCTTGAAGCCGTTGAACTCGGGCGGGTTGTGCGAGCCGGTGACCTGGAGGCCGCCGTCGGCCTTGAGGGCGTGCACGCTGAGGTAGAGCGCGGGCGTGGGCACCATGCCGATGTCCACCGCCGTGCCGCCGGCATCGGCAATTCCCTGTCGGATGCCGGCCGCCAGCGCCGCACCGGAGGGCCGGTTGTCGCGTCCCACCGTCAGCACCGGCGCGTGGCCCACCTTGTCCCACGCCACTGTCGCAAACGCCCGGCCGAGCGCCCGCGCGAAGTCGGGCGTCAGCTCCTCATCCACGATGCCGCGGACGTCGTACTCACGGAAGACGGTCTTTGGCACCTTCATGGATCAACGTCCGGCGCGAGGGATCTCGGTCCTTGCCAGCTGCCGCACGCTATGCACTGCCACGTCTATGGCGCGGCGCGGCAGGACACCGAAGACGACGAGGGCCACGACCGCGATGCCGGTGACCCACGCCGCCGGGCGTGGCAGCCGCAGGCCGTGCCACTCCGCCTCCTCACCGGGTTCGCGCATGTACATGGCCATGATGACCGGCAGGTAGTAGCCGGCCGAAATCACGCTGGTGACCACCAGGACGACCGGCAGGATGTACTGGTGCGCCGCCACCACGGCCTGGATGATGTACCACTTGCCGATGAACCCGAACGTGCCAGGGAAACCCAGCAGGCTGAGCATGCAGACCGCGAGCGCGAGCGCGGTCCATGGCCGTCGCCGCGCCAGGCCGGCGATGTCGTCGAACCGCACGGCGCGTTCCCCGTTCCGGCCCAGCGACGCCAGCAGGATGAACGCGGCGAGCGTCGTCAGCGTGTAGGCGCCGAGGTAGAGCATGACCGCGCTCGCGCTGAGGTGCGTGCCCGGCCAGAGCGCCGTGAGCAGGTAGCCGGCGTGGGCAATGGAGCTGTAGGCCAGCATCCGCTTCAGCGTCCGCTGCGCCAGCGCGATCAGGTTGCCGACCACCATGGTCACCACCGCCAGCACGCCGATCACCGGCTGCCAGAACTGGTCCAGCGACGGGAACGCTTCGACCAGCAGCCGCGTGAGCGCGATGAACGCGGCAACCTTCACCCCCGTGGCCATGTAGCCCGTGATGGGCGTGGGCGAACCGTCGTAGACATCCGGCGCCCACATGTGGAACGGCACCGCTGCCACCTTGAAGCCCAGCCCGATCAGCAGCAGCCCAAGGCCCATGCGGGCCAGCAGCGACGGCGCGCCCACGCCCAGCACCGCGCCGATGAGCGGGATGTTGGTCTGGCCGGTGGCGCCGTAGGTGAGCGCAATGCCGTAAAGCAGGAAGCCCGAGGCGAAGGCGCCGATCAGGAAATACTTGAGTGCCGCTTCTGCCGAGAAGACGTTGCGCCGGTCGTAGCCGGCCAGCACATAGACGGCGACCGACATCACCTCGAGCCCGAGGAAGAGGACGATGAGGTCGGCGGCGCCCGCCAGGAACAGCATGCCCGCGGTGCCGAGCAGGATCAGCGGATAATACTCCGGCGCCAGCATCCCTTCCCGCTCGAGGTAATGCAGCGACACCAGCACGGTGGCAAGCGCCGAGATGAGGATCAGGGCGGCGGCCGCGAAGCGGAAGCTGTCGAGCGCGATCATCTGCGCCAGGCCGTCTGCCTGCGCATCGGTGATCCAGAGCCAGGCGAGCCCGCCACCCGATGCCACCAGCCCCACGGCGCTGAGCCAGCCGGCGAGGCGGCTGTCTGCGGGTGTCCGGTGCCGCCAGGCCACCACCAGCAGCACGATGAGCGCGGCACCCGACAGGATGAGCTCGGGCAGGAGCGCCTTGGTGATGCCGAGGGGAGTCGTCAGGTCAATGGCGTTCACGGCTGCACCTCGACGCCGGCGGGGTTGATGGCGCTGGAGCGGCCAGGTTGTGCGTACTCGATGAATTGCCGCGCCGACCCTTCCGTCCGCCGCAGCAGCGGTGCCGGGTAGAGTCCCATCCAGATGATGCCGAGGATCAGCGGCGCGAGCACCACCAGTTCCCGCACCGACAGGTCCTTCAGGCCTTCATTCTCCGGCTTGTCCAGCTTGTTGAAGACGATCCGCTGGATGGCCCAGAGCAGGTAGGCCGCCGCGAAGATGACGACCGTTGCGGCGATGCCGGTGGCCCACGGGTACCGGCCAAAGCTGCCCAGCAGCACCAGGAATTCCCCGATGAAGCCATTGAGTCCCGGCAGGCCGATGGACGAAAACGCCACCAGCGTGAGCAGGAGACTCAGGATCGGTACGCTGCGTGCAATGCCCCCGAAGGCAGCGATATCCCGGCTGTGCCGCCGCTCATACATCATGCCGATGAGGAGAAACAGCGCGCCGGTGGAGAGCCCGTGGGCAATCATCACCATGAGCGCGCCCTGGACACTCTGGAGGGTGAGCCCCCAGATGCCGAGCATCACGAAGCCGAGATGGCTTACCGAGGAGTAGGCCACCAGCTTCTTGATGTCCGGCTGCACCAGCGCCACCAGGGCGCCGTAGATGATGCCGATCACGGCGCAGGTCA
>DASSTP010000141.1:0-5303 GCA_035707845.1 Gemmatimonadales bacterium
GGCGGGAAGGCGGGAAGGCGGGAAGGCGGGAAGGCGGGAAGACGGGAAGACGGGACGACGGTCAACGCGTCATTGCGAGGCTTCCGCAGGAAGGCGAAGCAATCGGGTCGCTGACGCGCCGTTGACCGTTGACCGTCGACCTCTCATCGAGCCGCCGAGCCGCCGAGCATCATTCTGCGCCGTCGTGCATTGATGCGGTAACGCACGTCATAGCCAGGGTCCGCATCATGGGAGATGTTCACTTGCCCCCTCCTCGCCGCCGAGCGTACCGTATGGGCATGCCAAGAAGTGCTGGACGCGAGACGCGAGACGCGAGGCGCTGGACCCGGGACGCCGTGCTCGCGCTGCCGGACGACGGCCAGCGCTACGAGCTCGTGGACGGCGAGCTGCTGGTGACCCCGAGCCCCCGAGGCGTCCATCAGCGTGCCGTGCTTGCGCTGGCACTGGTGCTGGGGCCATGGATCCGGCAGCATGAGATCGGTGCGCTGGCGCTGTCACCTGCGGATCTGGATTTCGGTGGCGGGCAGCTGCTCCAGCCCGATCTCTTTGTGGGCGCCATGCGCAACGGGCAGGAGCCCGTGGAGTGGGAAGATTTTGGTGTCCCCATCCTTGTGATCGAAGTCCTGTCTACCGCGACGGCTCGGTATGATCGAGTGGTGAAGCGGCGATGGTACCAGCGAGCGGGTGTGCCGGCCTACTGGGTGGTCGATCTGGATGCCCGTATCGTCGAGGTGTGGACGCCTGACGCGGAAACGCCGACCATTGCCGTCGATTCTCTCTCGTGGCAGCCGGATCCCGCACAGGAGCCGCTGGTAATCGGGTTACGGGAACTGTTTGAACAGATCTCGGCATGAGACGGAATGCAGGGGGTCGAGGCTCGAGGGCCGCCCCGCGACCCCTTCCCGTCCTCCCGCCTTCCCGTCTTCCCGCCTATCGCCTCACATTCAGATATCTCGACTGCACCGCCGTCTTGCCCGTCCCCTGCTCCGTCACCGTCACGGTCACTTGATATTGGCCCGGCTCCAGCTTGTCGAGCCCGATGCTCCGCCGCGTTCGTACCAGCGAACCGTGTGCCTTCTCGTTGAACGTCAAGCGCACCGTTCCCTTGGCATCGCCATAGACGCCCTTCACCTCGATATCAGTCTGGTAGGTGCTGTCCGGCACGGCACCATGAAGCTCGTAGTATAGCTCCGCGGCGCCATTCGGCGGGAAGGCATCGAGCGGGTTGAGCGGCACTGGGCCAGCGGCACTTTGCCAGGTGAGCCCAGCACCTTCACGCCCCAGCACGAGGTCGCTCAGGGCGAGCGAATCGCTTCCTGGTATGAAGAGTCCGTTTCTGCCGATGGCGCCACCGACCTCCCGCCCATTCTCACTGACCACCAGGCGCACGTTCCAACGCCCAGGCGACAAGGGCAGCTCCTCCAACCCAAAGAGGAATTCTCCCTTGGTCAATTCGTGCTCAGCACGGAAATGGCGCGTCGTGTCCAGCCTGGCAATCCTGCCACGGGCGTCCGTTGCGATCAGCCGAAGGGCGATGGGATAGCCAGCACCGCCGCCGGTAAGTGATAGTGCTTTCAGCTTCTCGCCTGGGAGGGCGAAGACGATGAGCGCCCGGCCCGGCTGGCCGGTGGCAAAGAATTGGGCTTCGGGCGCAAGCTGGTGCTCGAAACGAGGTGGGAAACCGTCAGTCGCCAAACCGGCGGCAAGATCGTGCTGGACATCTCGTATCAGCACTGGCGAAACGATCAGATAATGAGCGTCGAGCGCCATGAGGCCGTCAAAGGAGATCGGCCAGGAGACAAGGAGGCAGTAGGTTGTACACTTGAAACTCAGAACCAGCCGGCCGTTATCCGGTGTGTCGTAACCCCACGAGAGTGGTGTCGCCTCACCCGGCTTTCCAGGAGACTGGACCACACCCTCTGGCTCCCCATGCCGCATGTAGATCAGCGCACGGTCATCGAGGAATTCGCTTGAACCAGCGGCGACGTTGAGGTAGGAATGCTGCATCAGCTCTGCCGGGCTGATGGGCTGCTTCGTTCCCAATGCCAGGGATTGATTGAGGTCTTCCACGGCAAACCTGTCAAAATTGCGCGTGATATCGGGCAGCTGGCTTGGGTTACGGCTAGTCAGCGGCATGCGCAGTGCGAGTGCCACCTTTGTCGCCTGCTGTGGCGCCATGAAGTGCGCGTGCACGTATACCCATCGCCGCACGTGTTCCGTGAGCCGCTCGTTGGGACTCCGCAATTCCTCCGCATCTCGCTTGGCCCAGAACGCCTTGAGCCAGTGACTTACGCTGTCCGAGGCCAATGAGTCATACGCCTCGAGTTCCACGGGCGAAGCCACCCAGGCGATATCGCGCCGATACTCCGCCTTTCCTTCGCCAGTTCCAGCATGCGTGGCTCCGCGCAAGTACATCGGTGCCGCAGCTGCCGTGTCGCCTGAAGCCAGGAGCGAACGGGCTTGCTCGATGAATGCTACAGCGGAGTCACCACCGGCGGCGAGATAATTGCGAAAAGCCGAAAGCGCCGAATCTGGATGCTCCAAGGAGCGTTGCATCCGGGCGAATACCAGCCATGGCTGGGGGCCAGCCCCACTTGAGCCCACCGAACGGCGAATGGCTCGCACCACCTCATCGTTGACCGCGGGATCGGTGGTACTCGTGAGCCGTTCGGCGAGGAGTTTCGCGGCGGGTGCGAACGTTGAATCCGCTTCCAGCGCTTTGCCGAGGGCATGAATCGCGGCGTCCCGGTAGTACAAACCGGCCGGCTGGTGCATGGAGGGCTTGACAGTGTAGCCGCCGCGCTCAAGTGCCAAGTCCGCCAGCGCCAAGCCGTACCATGGCCAAGGCCAGTTCTCCGGCGCTCGATAGATCGCTTCGTCAAAGGCGGCTTGGGCGGCGTCGAGGTCTTCACGCCCCCCATGAGCTCGTGCCGAACCCAGCAGGAGCAGTCCACGCCTCATCTCGCTGAGCGACGCTGGGCTGCCGGATGCCGGGAGCAGTGTCGGCTCTGGTCCGCTCGGCACGAGCAGAGCGGTGGTGTCTAGCAATCGCGACGCGAGCTGCGCGAGCGCCGCGCGATCGGCGGTGACCTGCGCGATGGCGCGACTGCTGAGAATGGCGAATCCTGCCAGGGCGCAGAACAGGGCGCGCCGGGCGAGAACGAGCATCAGATCTCCTCAGTGATATCACAAGGTGGAGCAGATGGGCGGGAGGGGCAAGACGGGACCGATGGGTCAGACGGGCCAGATGGGCAGGGGGTCGGCAGTCGATGGTCGACGGTGCGTTGGCGGCCCGATTGCTTCGTCGCACCCGTCGGGTGCTTCTCGCAATGAAGCGTCACCTTAGCTTCGATCGTCCAGCCGTCCAGCCGTCCAGCCGTCCAGCCGTCCAGCCGTCCAGCCGTCTAGTACAGCCCAACCCTCCCGAACACCGGATTTCCCACCGCCTCCTCCACCACCACCCGCACACGATCCGTCCGCATCGGCATCACCCGATCGAGCTTTCGGTGTCCGATGGTGGTGCCACGCGATATCATGGCCCAGCGGCCGCCGCTCCACGCGTCGACGCGATAGCCCGCGATCGTCTGTCCGTGCTCGATCGCCTCGCGCAGGTCCACCACATCGAACTGCGCCGGCTCGGGAAGCGTGAGGGTCACACCGCGCAATGATTTCGAGACTCGCGCTCCTGCGGCGAGATCGGTCGCGAACATCGCATCGAGCCTGTCTCCGAAAGCACTCAGCTGGGCAACGTCTGCATCATGCAGCAGGCCATCCCGTGTGGGCGGGACATTGAGCAGCAGGTTGGCGTTTCGCCCCACCGACATGAAATAGAGCTCGACCAGTTCATCAGCGGTCTTCACCTTCCCATTCTCCGCCTCGTGCCAGAACCACCCGGGCCGGATCGAGACATCCGCCTCGCCCGGACGCCAGACACTGCCGGCCGGATCGCCGTGCTGCAGCATGGCCTCAACCGCCGGACCCGACACGCCGGGATAGGGAACAGTCTCGGGATTCACGGTGCACCAGTTGGGATCGCCCGCAGTGCCCTTCTCGTTCCCGATCCAGCGCACGTCCGGACCCGAATCAGAGAACATCACCGCCTCGGGTTGCAGCTTTCTCACCGTGCGATGAATCCGCTCCCAGTCATAGACCTGGTGCTTGCCGTTGGATCCCTCGCCGTTGGCGCCGTCAAACCAGACTTCCGTGATCGGGCCATACCGTGTGAGCAACTCGGTGAGCTGGGCAATGTAGAAGTCGTTGTACCGACGCGAATCCCCGTAGCTCGACTCGTGCCGGTCCCAGGGCGAGAGATACAGTCCGGCGCCCAGTCCTTCCGCTCGGCACGCGTCGGTAAACTCACGCACTACGTCGCCCCTGCCCTCTTGCCACGGGCTCGACGCCACACTGTGCGTCGTCACTGCGCTGGGCCAGAGGCAGAATCCGTCGTGATGCTTTGCGGTGAGGATGAGCGAGTTGAAGCCGGCTCGCTTTGCGCTCCGCGCCCACTGCCGAGCGTCGAGCGCCGAGGGATTGAAGAGCGACGGGCTCTCGGTCCCGTCGCCCCACTCACGATCCGTGAAGGTGTTGATCCCGAAGTGCAGGAACAGCGCCCGCTCGGCGCGCTGGTATCTGAGCTGCGCCGCGGTGGGCCGAGGCCGCATGCGAGGCAACCGCGGCAGGAAAAGGCTCGCGCCGGCGGTGGCGGATGTAGTGATGAATGTGCGGCGTCCAATGGACGGCATGGTCGTGAGGTTCGTCCGGTCTGTCATTGCGAGGCAGCGCAGCTGCCGAAGCAACCTTGCAGCCCGACCGCGATCTTCCGGCGGAGTTCAGTCAAAATGTGAGAAATGAAGAAATCGGCACGCATCGGCCGAAAGATTGCTTTCGGGCTGCAAGGTTGCTTCGCACGCCTGCGGGCGACGCAGGCGTCGCCACTACGGCGCGCTCGCAATGACACACCCGGAGAGCTTCGATGCCCTTGAGCCTCGACCCTAGGCCCTCGACCATCAGTCCACAAACCTCTCCGCAATCCCCGGCGCCATCCCCACGAACGGCGCATCGCTGTTGCAGAGCAGCGCCACGACCACCTGCTGCTCGGGATAGACCACGAGGAAGGCGGTGCCGCCCACCGAGCCGCCCGAATGGCTCACTCGTGTCCGTCCCCTCCCGTCCTTGCCGATGAACCAGCCGATGCCGTACTCCGACCGGCTGCCGTTCTTCATGAGCTGGGGCGTCCACAGCAATGCGCGGGTGGAATCGGACAGCAGCTTCCCTTCGAGGAGGCCCTCGCCAAACCGCACCAG
>DASSTP010000142.1:0-20645 GCA_035707845.1 Gemmatimonadales bacterium
GGCACTGGATGGTGTCCCCTGCCCCAGCGTCAGCTGGAAGATGGCGTCCTGCTGCTGGCTCGCGGCCATGACCGCCTGCTTGGTGTTCTGGGTGAGCCAGATGGACGGGATCTGGAACTGGAACTTCAGGTCGGGATGAAAGAAGCGCCCGTCCTTGAAGTACCCCTCGCGAGGGTTGGCTCCATAGACCAGCCCGTCGGTGTGCTGCAGGAAGTCGGTGCGGTCCACCACCATCTTCGACAGGTCGCGATTGAGCGAGTCCACCCGCTGCAGGGCAATCTGGTAGCGGTTGCCCGGGTCAGGGTGGGTGGAGAGCCAGGTGGGCAGCCGGCCCTCGGCCGGCGTCTCGCGATCGAGCGTGTGGAACATCGCCGCCATTTCGCGCGGGTCGTAATTGTTCTGGGTCATGTAGCGAAAGCCCAGCGCGTCGGCCTGGCTCTCGTCATCCCGGCTGTACTTGAGGAACAGCACCTGGAGTCCCTGGCTCAGGAGGCCGCCGTACCTGGCCACCGTGGGCGAGAGGATGCTGCCAATGCCGAGGCCCAGCGTGGCGAGCTGCTGCTGGCTGATCTGCTGCACCGAGTGGCGCGCGGTGATGTGGCCGATCTCATGCCCCAGCACCGACGCCAGCTCCGCTTCGCTGTTCATGGCGCCCAGGATGCCGCGGGTGATGAACACCGGACCGCCGGGCAAGGCAAAGGCGTTGACCGACGCGTCGTCAATCACGTAGAAGGCCCAGGGCAGGTCGGGCCGCTCGGTGGTCTTCGCAATCTTGAGCCCGACCGAGCTCACGTACTGCTGCAGCGCCGCGTTATCGACCAGGCCATACGCCGCCTTGGCTTCCTCGGCGGCCTGCTGGCCCATCTGGATTTCCTGGGATTCCGAGACGAGGGAGATTTCCGACTTGCCGGTTACCGGGTTGGTGGCGCAGCCGGCCAGCAGGAGTAATGCGAGTGCTAGTGACCGGGGACGCATGGGGGATCTCCTTGAAAGTGAGTCGCAGGTCGCAGGTCGCAAGTCGCAGGGACGCGGGTCGTGGGTCGTGGGTCGTGGGTCGTGAGTCGTGAGTCGTGAGTCGCGAATCTCGCCACGCAGTGTCATTGCGAGCATCCCGAAGGGATGCGAAGCAACCTTGCAGCCCGAAAGAGAGGCTTCGACGGGGCCTGCAGGTCAGCAATGCATCGGGTGCGGGCCGGCATCGGCCGAAAGATCACGGTCGGGCTGCAAGGTTGCTTCGCCGCCTGCGGCGGCTCGCAATGACACGTCAGGCGAACCCCTCGACCTCTCGAGCTCTCGACCTCTCGACCTCTCGACCCCTCACCCAAACCTACCCCCCACCCCCCGTCCCACACTGTGACCTGGCTTCCAACCGGGCTGTGAAGTCGGCGATGGTGCGGCTGATCCCCTGCTCCAGCGGCACGTGCGGTTCCCAGCCGAGCAGCGCCTTTGCCCGGGAAATATCGGGACGGCGCCGGGCCGGATCGTCCTGCGGCAGCGGCCGCATCACGATCTCCGAGCTGCTGCCACAGAGCCGGCAGGTCAGCTCGGCCAGCTGGCGCATGGTGAACTCGCCGGGGTTGCCGAGGTTGACCGGGTCGGTGATCCCATCGGCGTCCATCAGGCGGATGAGCCCCTCGACCAGGTCGTCCACATAGCAGAAGGAACGAGTCTGTTCCCCCGTGCCATAGAGCGTGATCGGCTCGCCCTTGAGCGCCTGCAGGATGAAGTTGCTCA
Organism: Gemmatimonadales bacterium; assembly: GCA_035707845.1. Taxonomy (GTDB): domain Bacteria; phylum Gemmatimonadota; class Gemmatimonadetes; order Gemmatimonadales; family GWC2-71-9; genus CAMLHP01. The sequence goes on from DASSTP010000142.1 coordinate 1,735, forward strand.
CCACCCGCCCGTCGTTCTCCGCCATCCGGGGCCCATAGGTGTTGAAGATGCGGGCGATGCGGATGTCCACGCCCGCCTGCCGGTGATAATCCGACATCAGCGTCTCGGCGACGCGCTTGCCCTCGTCATAGCAGGCGCGCGGGCCGATGGGATTCACGTTGCCCCAGTACGTTTCCACCTGCGGATGCACCGCGGGATCGCCGTAGACCTCGCTGGTCGAGGCCTGGAGAATCCGGGCGCCCATGCGCCGGGCGATCTCCAGCATGTTGAGCGCACCCATCACGTTGGTCTGCACCGTCTTCATCGGGTTGACCTGGTAGTGAATGGGCGACGCGGGACAGGCGAGGTTGAAGATCCGGTCCACGTCCACCAGCAGCGGCTCGCAGACGTCGTGCTCCACGAAGCGGAAGCCGGGCCGCCCTTCTAGGTGCCGCACATTGGCGTGGCTGCCGGTAAAGAGGTTGTCGAGGCAGATCACGTCGTGCCCCTGCTCCACCAGCCGCTCGGAGAGGTGCGAACCGATGAATCCGGCGCCACCGGTCACGAGGATGCGCATGCGCCTGCTCCCTGCATTGAGGTATCCCGCCGAAAGAGCTGCATCACCGTATCGCTCGCGGCCAGCCGGTAGGCACCCGCCACCCGGCGATACAGCGAATCATCACAGAGGTACCGGAGGACCACGCGGTCAGTCCCCGGGTCGCGCACCAGCAGCAGCACGGGCTGGTCCCGCGCCAGGTCTTCGGCCACGTTGTGGCGAAGTGCACGCTCCACCGGCGTGAGCACCGAGTCGGCATAGGGCCGCACCCCGCGCCCATGGTACACCGCCGAGGAATCGTAGGGGTAGAGAAACCAGAGGTGGGGAAAGCGGCCGGTCATGTCGAGCCCACGAATGAGCACCAGCGGAAACGGATCACCCAGGCGTGACGAGTGGATGGCGACGGTGGTACCCGATGGAACCGCCTCCAGCAGGCGAAAGGCATTCGCACTGAAATCATCCACCACCCGCTCGGGCGCCGTGAGACGGGCCCACGCCACCACCGCGGGGATGGCCGTCATCAGCACCAGCGCGGCACCGGCCAGGGCTCGGCGCAGGGCATCGCGCCAGAGAGTCGCGAGTCGCGGGTCGCGAGTCGTGGCCAGCACCAGGAGAATCACCGTGAGCGTGCCGATGCGGGCGGGATAGTAGTGATAGGGGAATCCCTTGCCCTGCACCGTGACCGACAGCGCAAAACCGGCAACAGCGGCAAACCAGACCAGCGCGCCGGCGCGGAAGCGCATCACCGGCAGGGCAACCAGCAGCAGCAATGGCGCCACCAGCAGCGGCCAGACCATGGCAGGGCTCAGCAGCAGGCGCGTGGCGGGCACCAGCGCGAAACCCCGGTAGAACCCGCCGAACTGCTCCACCGTGTGCAGGTAACCCGGCGCCCAGACGAGCCCCAGGCCGGTGGCGGCGGCGAGTGTGGCCAGCGCCACCAGCGATTCATCGGAGCGGATGCGCGCCGTGAGCCATAGCGTCGCCGCCACCAGCACCGGCACCATGCCGGCCGTCACCTTGAGCCCCAGCCCGATGCCGGCGAGCACACCGCAGGTGACCATGAGCGTGCGCGAGGGCTTGAGCCCCAGCACACGCAGCGAGGCGAGCGCGAGGTACGGGAAGACCAGCACCAGCTGGATGTGCTCCCGCTCGCCGAAGAATCCCACCACCAGCCCGAGCGAGCCGAGGAGAAAGGCGGCGATGAACGCGTGCCAGGTGCCGGCGCCGATCGGAGCGCGGCGCAGCGTTGCGAAAAGGGTCAGTCCGCTGACAGTAACAAGGGCGCACACGAAAACACGAAAGCACAGAATGGTCTCAAGTCCCAGGACGCGGGACGCGAGCACAGGCAGGGTATGAAAGAGAAATGTGAAAGGCGGATTAAGATCGACCAGGTCGGTGTAGAGCTTCGCGCCGTCGAGAACGCGCCCGGCGCCGTAGAGCAGGCTCGCGGGGTCACCGCCAACCGGATTCCGGAACTCGCTGATCACGCCGGCAATGGCCAGCACCAGCGCGCCGGCGCTCAGCACTGCCCACGGTGAGGGCCGGCGCATGACCGGTCAGTTGCCGCTGCTGTCCGCGGGGCTGCTGTCCTCGGGCTGGTCGTCGGCGGGGGCGGCCTGGCCCCGGTCCGACGCGCTGATGGTGCCGATCCCGCGCGCATCCACCGCCATGGTGGTGCGCGGCACGCCGGTGCGATCGGTGAAGATCAGCGACGACGAGCCGTCGCGGGCCAGGCCCAGCACCGAGCGGGTCTTGCCGGTGGCGTCGGCCAGCGCGAGCGAAATGCTCTGGTCCGGCAGCATGGCAAAGACGGCGCGGTTGTGGCCGGCCGAATCGATGAGCGCAAAGCCGGCGGCGCCATCATCCAGCAGGCTGAGCCGCATCCTCGGCTGCCCGCCCTCGTCCTGGAGTACGAGCCGCACGGCGCCCTTTTCATCGGTGCCCCAGAGGCCGCGCACCTTGCCGTCGGCGCCACGCATCACGAACTGGCGCGCCGCCACGATGTCGGCGGTGCTGCCGGGCAGCCCGTAGCGCGATGCCACAAACATGAGGGCCACCGCGAGGCCCACCAGGATGGCGGTGATGACGATGAGGGCGATGGACAGCCGGCGGAGCCGCCGGTTGTCCTCCTCCACTGCGGCGAGACGCGCGTCGAGTGCGGTCGGGCTGGTCATCCCTGCTCCGTGTCGTCCAGGAAGTAGGCTCGGCAGGCGCGGTCGAGCAGCTCGGGCGTGAGCCGGGGCGGCGCCTGCACGAAGGCGGCGATATCCAGGAAATGATCCAGGATGTCGCGCGGGTGGCAGGCACGGGGCTCGACGCCCAGCCTGCGGTACACATCCTTGTACACCGCCGGCACTGCCCATTCTTCCATCGGGATGCCGCGCTCGGCGGAGCAGCGGCGCCAGATCTCGGTGAAGCGTTCGATGTCGGGGCCCAGCACATGCATCTTGTAATGGATGCGGCGCATGAACGCCTCTTCCACCAGGTCCTTGGGCGCCAGGTTGGTGGAGAGGATCAGCAGGCAGTCGAACGGCACCGGGAACTTGCCGCCGGTATGCAGGGTCAGGAAGTCGATCCGCTTCTCGAGCGGCACGATCCAGCGGTTGAGCAGGTCGCGCGAGGGCATCCGCTGGCGGCCGAAGTCGTCAATGATCAGCACGCCGCCATTGGCCTTAAGCTGGAACGGCGCCTGGTACATCTTGAAGAAGTGGTCGTACTGCAGGTCAAGCTGGTCGAGCGTGAGCTCGCCGCCAGTGATCACCACCGGACGCCGCACCCGCACGAAGCGGCGGTCGAACGGCTCCGCCTCCTTGATCCAGCCGCCCTCGCCCTCGAGTCCCTCTTCCGGAATCTCGTGGTGATAGACCGGATCGTAGAGCAGGAGGATCTGGCCATCGACCTCAATGGCGTAGGGGATGTAGATGCCACCGCCGAGCATCCCGGCAATCTGCTCCGAGATGAAGGTCTTGCCGTTGCCGGGGCCGCCATAGAGAAAGAGCGAGCGCGCCGAGTTGATGGCGGGGCCGATGATCTCGAACACCTTGGGGTCGAGCACCATCTGCTGGAAGCCCTGCTCGACGTCGGCGCGGGTGACCTTCACGTGCTGGATGGACTGCCGCATGGTCCAGAGGCCGTACTGCGCCAGCGGCACCGGGGCGGCACCCACGTACTGGCTCGCCTCCAGTGCGCCGCGGGCACGATCGCGCCCTTCGCTCGTGAGATCAAAGACGTACCCTGCCCGGCTGTGGCCGGTGGTGCCGCGCACCTCGGCGAGCCGCCGCTGCTGCAGGTCGAGCAGGCGGCTGTCCACGAAATCGAACGGCAGGCGGATGACGTCTACCAGCTGCTGCCCGGTCCGGGCACCCTGGGTGTAGAGCGTCTTGAGCAGGAGATCGGTGATGAACTCGCTGGACAGCCCGGTCTCCTCCACCGTGTGCGGTGGCGGCGGGCGGTCCGGGACGCCGGGCCCGCGGTAGGCGGCGGCGCCGAGCGCCTGGGATGCGGTCATGGATGCTCCTCCATCACGTACGTCAGGCGGTCGCCCGGCACCGTGCCGGTGGCAGCGAGTGTTCCTGTCGGCAGTTCCAGCGCGGCGCGCGCGGCGCGGTGATAAGGGGTGCGCGCTCCCGGCGCGAGGCCGGGATACACCGCGACCACCATCCCGTTGCGATCCACGAAGAGCACGTCGAGCGCAAACCGCATCCCCAGCATGTGCACTGCCCGGCAGGGCTCGAGCAGCAGCCCTTCACCCTCGCCCAGCCCATCGCGCCCCAGCAGCCCGCGGAGGCGCTGGTACCAGCGGCGGGCGTGTTGCACCCGAATGCCGAGGACTGCCTTTCGGGTGGTGTTGGTGACGGTCATTGATTGAAGGTCGAGGGTCGAGGGTCGAGGTTTAACCACGCGCTGTCATTGCGAGCCCCGAAGGGGCGAAGCAACCTTGCAGCCCGACCGAAATCTCCCGACAAAGCTTGGTCCGAACTCGGCGCACCGTGGCGCATGCCGACATTGGCCAAGGGATCGCCTTCGGGCTGCAAGGTTGCTTCGGCAGCTGCGCTGCCTCGCAATGACATGCTGGGCCGTCTCGCTCGCCCTGTTCGCCCTGTCAACCTGCTCGCCCTGCCTTCACCCAAAATTCGACAACGTCTCCAGGATCTGGATCACCGCCGGGCCCAGGATGATCACGTAGAGCGCCGGGAAGATGAACAGCACCAGCGGGAAGACCAGCTTGATGGTGGTCTTGGCCGCCGCTTCCTCGGCGCGCTGGCGGCGCTTGGTGCGCATCACTTCCGAATGGGTGCGCAGCGCCTGGGCAATGGAGGTGCCGAAGCGATCGGTCTGGATCAGCATGGCCATGAGCGACTTGATGTCCTGCAGTCCCGTGCGGTCGCCCAGGTTGCGGAACGCCTCGTCGCGGGCGGTGCCGGCGCGGATCTCGAGGTTGACCAGCGCCAGCTGCTCCGCCAGCACCGGGCTCACCCGCTCGATCTCCTCGCTCACGCGGGAGATGGCCTGGTTGAGGCCGAGGCCGGCCTCGACGCACACCACGAAGAGATCGAGCGCGTCGGGCAGCGCCTTCTGCATTTCCCGCTGGCGGCGGCTGATGCGGGAGCGGACCCAGAAGGTGGGCAGGATGTAGCCCATGAGCCCAGCCCACACCGCAGCGAGCACCGCCACGCTCCAGCGCTGGCCCAGCGCGGGCAGGAGCAGCAGCATGCCCGCGCCCAGTGTGAGCGGGAGCCCGATGCGGAGGCCGAGGTAGAGCGGCACCGCGCTGGGATTGGGATAGCCGGCCTGGATGAGGCGGAGGCGGAGCGCGCTGGTGTCGCGGTGGCCCACTTCCACTTTCTCGCCCAGCGCCTGGATGATGCCGGTGAGCCGCTCGGCCTGCTCCTGGCGCCGGCGGCGGCGCATGATGTCGGGCAGTGTGCCGGCACCGGCCCGCAGCTCTTCCAGCCGGGCGGTCACGGCCGACGAGCGCGAGGGCGCCAGCTCCACGAAGAAGAGCACCGTGGCGCCGACGGCGATGGCGATGAAGATGGCGGCGAAGATCAGCATCTAGATATCAATGTTGATGATCTTGCGGATCCAGAGGAATCCGACGATCTGCATGACGAACGCGATGCCCAGCATGAGCCGCCCCATGGGGTGCACGAACATGCGGGAGCCGTACTCGGGATTCATCAGGTAGATGATCGTGCCCACCACGATCGGCAGCAGCGCCAGCACGTAGCCGCTCATGCGGCCCTGCGCGGTGAAGACGCGGAGCTGGCGGCGGATGGTGAAGCGGGCCCGGATGACCGAGGCCAGGTTGTCGAGCACTTCGGCCAGGTTGCCGCCCACTTCCCGCTGGATCAAGATGGCGGTCACCAGGATGCGCACGTCCACGATGTCCACCCGGTCCGACATCTCCTGGATGGCGTCGTCGAACGGCACGCCGAAGCGGTTTTCCTCGAAGGTGCGGCGGAACTCGCCCGAGATCGGCTCGCCCGATTCGTCGGCCACCATCTTCATGCCGGAGGAGAGCGGGTGGCCGGCGCGGATGGCGCGGCCCAGCAGGTCAATGGCCTCGGGCAGTTCCGACTCGAAGGCATAGAGCCGGCGCTTGCGCCGGCGTCGCATCCAGAGATAGGGCAGCCAGGCAAAGATGAACGCCACGATGATGCCGACCAGGATGCGCGAGCTCAGCAGCAGCGCGGCGAGGCCGCCGCCCAGTCCCATGCCCACGATCAGCATCAGGAACGAGCCCACCGTCATGCTGGAGCCCGCCTGCTGCATCATGAGCTGGAGGTCGGCGAGGGTGGGGACCGAGGCGGTAAGGTCCTGCATGAACTGGCTCTCGCGCACCGCGCGGCGGAGCAGCCCGCTGCCCTCGGTGCCGGCCTGCATCAGCCCCTTCTCGAACTTCTGGAGCTGGCCCACCAGGTCCTTCTGCCGCCGGCGTTCGCCCAGGAACTCGAACACCAGCGCCACCGCGATGGCGCCGAAGGCCACCGCCACGAAGACGAGGCCCGCCGTGATCCAGGTATCGAGCGGGATGTTCACCGGCGCTCCCATGGGGCCGAATGTTTCTTGTCCTTGGACTGCTGCTCCAGGTTGGAGAACAGCAGGTGCGACAGGTCGATGCCATAGGCCTTGAGCCGCTCGGTGAAGCGGGGCCGGATGCCGGTGGCCTTGAAGCGGCCGATGACCCGGTCGTTCTCGTCGATGCCCATCCGCTCGAAGGCAAAGATTTCCTGCATCGTGATCACGTCGCCTTCCATGCCCACGATCTCGGAGATCGAGCTGATCTTGCGGGTGCCGTCCGACAGGCGCTGGGCCTGGATCACGACCTGGATGGCGCTGGCGATCTGCTGCCGCATGGCCTTTTCCGGCAGGTCGAGGCTGGCCATCGAGATCATGGTCTCGAGGCGCGACAGCGCGTCGCGCGGGCTGTTGGCGTGCAGCGTGGTGATGGAGCCGTCGTGGCCGGTGTTCATGGCCTGCAGCATGTCCACCGCCTCGGCGCCGCGGCACTCACCCATGATGATCCGGTCGGGCCGCATGCGGAGGGCGTTGACCAGCAGCAGCCGCTGCGACACCTCGCCCTCGCCCTCGATGTTGGCGGGGCGGGTCTCCAGCCGCACCACGTGGGGCTGGCGCAGCTGCAGCTCGGCCGAGTCCTCGATGGTGAGGATGCGCTCGTTGGCCGGGATGAAGGACGAGAGAATATTGAGCAGCGTGGTCTTGCCGGCGCCGGTGCCGCCCGAGATCAGGATATTGAGCCGCGCCTTCACGATGCCGCGCAGCATCTCGAGCATCGGGTCGGTAAGGCTCTCCATGCGGACCAGGTCCTCGCCCGCGTAGGCGTCGCGCTTGAACTTGCGGATGGAGAGGTGCGGCCCGTCAATGGCGAGCGGCCGGATGATGGCATTCACGCGGGAGCCATCGGGCAGCCGCGCGTCCACCATGGGCGAGGAGTCGTCGATGCGGCGGCCCACCGCGCTCACGATGCGGTCGATCACCTGCAGGAGGTGGCGGTCATCCTGGAAGCGGACGTCGGTCTTCTCGATCTTGCCCTGCCGCTCGATGAAGACGCTCTTCCAGGTGTTGACCATCACGTCCGAAATATCGGGGTCCTCGATCAGCGGCTGGATGGGACCGAGGCCGAAGATCTCGTCCAGCACCTGCTTCACCAGCTCTTCCCGCTCCTCGAAATTGAGCGGCACCGACTCCTGCCCGATCAGGTCGAGCACCACCTTGCGGATGGCGTCGGTCACCTGCTCGCGGGTGAGCTTGTCCAGGTTGGACAGGTTCAGCCGTTCCAGCAGCCGCCGGTGAATGCGGCTCTTGATGCCCTGGAAGGACTGGTGGGTCTCGCCTGGCTCGGCGGCTCGGCGGCTCGGCGGCTGGTTCAGCACTGGGTTGCGACTGACGTGCCGCGCGCTCCCAGGGCAGGAGCGGGCGGCCGCCTTCGTCGGAGACGGGCTTGGCGGGTTCCGTCATGATTTCTTCCCTTCTGACTTGCTGCGGAAGCGGCCCATGACCCGTCCCATCACGCCCTTGGCGTCGCGATCATCGTGCGGCCGGAGCCCGGTGAGCTGGGCCACCAGTGACTTGATGTCCTGCGAATACGGCGACTTGCCGTTGAGGACCACCGGCTTGCCGCGATTGATCGAATCGATGACTGCCGCGAAATCATTGGACAGCGTGCGGTAGACCTTGAGCCCGAGGGTCCGCTCCACGTCGTGGAGGGTGATGTCGCTGTCATCCTCGTAGCGGTTGACCACCAGGCGGATCTGTTCCTCGCCCCGGGGCAACGCCCGCTTGAGCATCGGCAGCCCGCGCTGAATGTTGCGCAGCGACGGAAGATCGAGGTTGGCCACCACGAAGATCTGGTCGCTCTGGTCGATGGCCGCAAAGGTCATCGCCGAGAAGCTCTTGGGCGTGTCCACCACGAGATAGTCGTAGTGCTGCCGCAGGAACTGGAGGATCTTCCGGATCTGCTCGGGCGAGACCACCTCGGCGCGCTCGGGATGGAACGGCGCCGAGAGCAGGTGGACGCCGGACTCATGCTGCTCGATATAGGAGGCGAGCAGCCCGGAATCCATGCGGTGAAAGTTCTGCACCAGGTCCACGAAGTTGAAGCGGGGCTGGATGCCGAGCACCAGCGCCACCTCGCCCAGCTCGAGGTCGAGGTCGACCAGGAGCGTGCGCTTGCCGGTGAGCCGGTGCAGCACGATGGCGGTGTTGGCCGCCACGGTGGTGGACCCGGAGCCGCCCTTGGAACTGAAGAATGTGTAGATCTTGCCGGGCTTCCGGGTCCGCTCGGTCTGGCGCCCGAGCTGGCTGGTGAGCCGCCCGAGTGCCTCCGCCATGGCCTCGTGGGTCACGGGCTTGGGGAGATAGTCGCCGATGCCGGCGCGCATCGCGGCCAGCAGCAGCTGGGGCGCGAGCTCGGGCCCGACGGCGATGACCTTGAAGCTGGATGTGTCATTGAGGAACTGCACGAACTTGATCCCCAGGTCGGGATCATCCTCGAGGTCTACAATGACGATGTCGGGAACCGCCTTGCGGAGGTGCTCAACCTGGGTCTCGTCGAACTCACCGAACCCGACCGGAAACTCCAGCGCCAGCTCCACCCCCGACTCCGGATCGGCCAGGTGGTGCCTGACCTGATCCTGGAAGGCGGGGTCGGTGGAGATGAGCGCGGCACGGAGTCGCTGGTCGGTCATGGCATGGTGGCAATGCCCGTCACTCGACGAGCTTCAGTGTCTTGATCAGGGAGCCGTTTTCCGGCCCCGGCTCGGACGTTCCCCTCACGAAATAGAGGAAGTGGCCGGCCACCGGTGCATGACGGTCGAGCTGCGGATCAATGAAGATCAGCGCCAGGTTATTGAACCTGAGCTGCGACTTGCCACTATGCATCTGGGCCGGATCGAAGAGCGGCACGACGGCCACCCGCGGACTCGACATCCAGCCAGGGTACGGCACGTTGCACGTACCGCCCGGCGACTTGAGCATCACGGAACCGGTGGTGTATCCCGCATGGAGCGAGTCGGTGGACGGCGCCCAGCACGCGTCGGGGTCCAGCGCGATGAGCGAATCCATTCCCTGCTTGGTCGGGCCAATCATGTTGCCGGGCTTGTTGTCGTAGCTCGACGTGTCGGCGCTGCCGTCCAGGTTGAAATCGGTGGTCAGGTTGATCTCGGCGGGGTTGCAGCCGACGATGTTGGCCTTGTAGTCGGCAGCACCCGGGTTGCTGCCAGGAATGACCCACGGCAGGAAGAAGCCCGGGCTCGAGGTCTGCTGCGGGTTGCTCTTCTTGAGGATGATGGGCCGGCCGTAGTCGTCCCAGTACATGGTATTGGTCTTGTCGCCGCCTGCCACCGAGTTGTTCCGGTAGTCGCTGCCCAGGCCGGTGGTCTCTCCCGTGCCATCGGCATCACCGTAGGCGCGGTAGTGGTCGCTGACTGACGAACCGTATTCCCAGGTCTCACCGCCCTTGCCCTGGCCGGGACCAAGATCCTCGAGCCGGTTGGCGTTGGGGTCATTGTCGGCATCGCCCCAGAAGTCGGGGAAGGCAAACGGCTTGACGCACTTGCCGGCGCCGGCCTCGAACACCCGGGCGGCGGCCTTGGCGGCGATGGGAATATTGAGGAATCCCATGACCCGGCCAAAGAGTGTGCCGACGGCGGGCCGCCGGACGATGACGCGCACCTTCTGGCTGTCGGGCAGCACCACCACCACGCCCTCGTTGAGCTCGGTGATGTAGCGGTTGCCGCCATTGATGTAGCTGGAGACCACGGTGGTATCGATGTAGGTCCCGCCGACGTAATTCCTGGCCAGGTAGTCGCGCGCCTGCAGGCCGGCCGGGGCCACCGCCTCGAGCGGCTTGGCATCCTGGAAGGCGGACGCGCCGGCCAGCGCCGCGGCATCGGCGGCGCGCTGGGCGTCATCCCGCTGCTTGATGAGCATCCCCATGTCCACGGCAAGGGCACCCATGCCGAGGATCACCACCAGCGATATGGCGACAATGGCCAATGCGGCGCCATGCCGGTTGCCGACCATCCGGAACGGGCGGGCAAAGCCATGGCTTTGCCCCAACAAACGATCATTCCGCATACCTGCCTCCGCAGGCGATACGTTCGGGCCACGACATGCGCCCATTTCGAGATCCAGCTCCGTTCGAGCGGTCGCAGGTCGCAGGTCGCAGGTCTCGCGACCTGTGACCTGCGACCTGCGACCTGCGACCTACCTCTTGATCGGCTTCGTCAGCGACCCGTCCAGCCCCCACGCCGACGGCTCGGCGGTGGGCACGGGCGCCGCGCTGTCCGACGCCGTCACCAGCACCGGCGACACCAGCACCAGCAGCTCGGTGCGCCGCTGGCGGATGCCGCGGGACTTGAACAGCTCTCCCAGAATGGGGATGTCCCCCAGGATGGGAATCTTAGTCACGTTGTTGGTCATGTTGTTATCCATCAGCCCCGCGATGGCGAGCCACTGGCCCTCGCGCAGCTCCACGTTGGTCTCGGCCCGCCGGGTGAGGATGGACGGGATCTCGAAGCCCGAGATCACCAGCGCATTGGCAAAGTCGAGCGACGACACTTCCGGGGCCAGCTTGAGCCGGATGGCTCCGTTCCGCTGGATGGTCGGCGTGAAGCGAAGCTTGATGCCGAAATCCCTGAACTGCACCGTCACCGCGTTGCCGGCGGTGGCGCTCTGCAGCATCGGGAAGGGAAACTCGCCGCCAGCCAGGAAGTAGGCCTCCTGCCCCGGCAGGGTCATCAGGTTGGGCTCGGCGAGACTGCGGAAGTCGCCCTTGCTCTTGGCCGCGGTAATGAGCGCAGCCAGGTCGGACGTGCCATTGTCGAGCAGGAAGGTGATCTGCCCGTCGGAATTGGTGGTGCCCGACCAGTCACCCTTGTCGCTCAGCTTGTGGGGATTGAGCGTGCTGAATGCCGCCGACCAGTCCTTGGTCGTGCTCCGCGCAATCTCGGCGAAGCGCACCTTGAGCATCACCTGCTGGGCCGGCGGGGTGTACAGGTTGTCAATGACGGTGGCCCCGCTGGTCTTGGCGAGTTCCACCGCACGCTCGGCGGTGAACGGGTCCTTGACCGTGCCGCTCAGGGTGACCGTGTTGCCGCTGGAGCTCACCGCAATGTTCTCATCGGGCAGCAGCGCCTTGATGTAGCGCTGCAGCGCCGGTGCGTCGGCGGTCACTTCCACCGAATAGATGCGCGGCGCGGTCTGGTTGTCCCACACCAGCAGCGTGGTGGAGCCGAGCGCCTTGCCGTTGATCACCGCCTCGGTGGGGCTTACCACCAGGGCATCGGCGACATTCGGGTCGCCCACCGTGAGCCGGATGATGCTGGTGCCGTTCTGCAGCAGCGCGCTCGCGCCCTTGGACACCGAGATCACCTGCTGGGGCTGGGTCAATACCCGCTGCGCATGCGCAGACGAGATGGACGTGACGGTCAAGACGGTCAAGACGGTCAAGGCACGACGGACGAGAGTGTCAGACACAGATACCCGCCAGGTTAAAGACGTCCGGGTCCACGGAGCATGACCAATTCACCTGATTCCTGTCACCCTGAGCGAGCGTAGCGAGCGAAGGGGCCATGGCTCACCCCGTGATTCCGCCCCTTCGCTTCGCTCAGGGTGACAGTCTCCTCGACCAACCCTGCTGCAGCCCCTCAGAACTTTTCGAGCGACCGCTGGCCGCCGCGATAGACTTCCACCGTCGTGGGCGTCGGCACCGGCGGGCCGGTGCGCACCGGCGCGCTGCGGCGCCGGGAAGGCGCTGCGGCCACGTTGCCCATCAGCGCACTGACGCGGGTGCCCCGCGTCCGGATCGTTGCCGTGTCGAGCGCATTGCGGAGGGCCAGCTGGATCCGCCCCTGCTGGGAGGCGAGCGCCAGGGTCTCCGCCTGTTCCGGGCTCACCAGCAGGGTGATGACCGGGACCGCGAGCGGCTTCCCGTCCTTGTCCTGCTGGATGGTGGTGCCGGCCGCAAGGGTCTTCACGTCCTGCATGATGATCCTGGTGGTCTGTTCGTTGGACCCGCCGCCCTGGGCCATGGTGAGCAGCACGTCCACCCTGCTGTTGGGGAGCACGAAGCCGGACACGCCCACCACCTGGTCCACGCCGATGGAGATGGCGCGCATCCCTTCGTCAATCAGCACCTGCAGCCCGCCGCCCGCGCCCTCGGCGGCAAGCTTGCCGGCGAGGATCGGCTCATTGGGCTCGACCGAGGTCACCAGTCCGCGGCCCACCACCTGCTCAGGGCTGCCGATGTAGCCCGGCGGCAGCTGGCCGCCGGTCCATGAGATGGTCTTGATGTCTTCCTGGGTCACCACGGCACCGACCGGGAGCGCGCGCGCCGCCACTACCATCTGCTGGCGAGGCGGCTCCTGGGGCGACAGCGGTGCCGTCTGCTGCCGCATGTAGCGGAGAGCCAGGAACGCAGCCAGCGCGCCCGATGCAAGGGCGAAGACCAGCAGGATGAGCGCGCGGTTGCGTCGAGCCATGGGGGTGGCCTCGTTATTCGTTGCGCATGGTGAACGACGAATTGAGCATGACCTTGCGGGTATTCAGCGCCCACGAGGCCAGCTCACCAAAGAAGATGAAGCGGTACGGGTACTGGACCGAGACCGTGAGCGGCGTCCCGCTGCCGCCATTCCAGTTGGTCAGCGTGATGTTGGCGCTGTCCGGCTCCATGTTATTGGAGAACAGGACCCGCTTGATCACGTGCTCGATGGAGTCCTGGGTCACCACGCCGGCATCATCGTAGATGGCTGCCTGGCGGGCGCCCTCGCGGACCGCGTCGGTGAGGACCTGGTGCTCGTTCCACGCCCGGCCGAACTCGATGATGGCCACGAGGAACAACAGCAGGAACGGCGTGATCAGGGCAAACTCGATCAGCGCCTGTCCGTCATCTCTTTTCGCAAAACGCGTCAGGGTGCGCGTTGTCATAGAATCGGTACTCCCCAGAACCACCAGACGACCGCGCCCAGCGCAATCGCCACGCCATACGGAACCTTGACCGCCCCCGGGCTCTCCAGGGTCCGGACCGGGCCGGCCGACCGGCCGAGGGTGGCCCAGCGCTTGAGCATCCCGCCGGCGTTGTACGCGGCCGGCAGGATGGCACGCTGGCGCACCGCCTCGACGATCCCGAGCAGCCCGCCAAGTACGCCAATCAGGAGCAGGGCGCCGATGAACGGCCTGAAGCCGAAGAAGGCGCCGGCTGCCATGAGCAATTTTCCGTCCCCGCCGCCCAGGGCGCCGAGGACCATGCAGAGAATGCCGAGTCCGAAACCAAGACCGGCGCCCGCCAGCCCATCGAGGAGCGGGTGGACGCCGGTCAGGGCGCGGAGCACGAGCCCGGCGGCGAGGCCGCCGAGCGTCAGCCAGTTGGGGATGCGCCGGGCGCGGACGTCGAAGAACGCCGCCGCGCCCATGGTCAGCACCAGGACTGCCGTGATGACCGGAGCCACAACCCTAACCAGCGTGGTGCACTGCTGCGATCAGTAGCTGCCCGAGGGCGCGTTGTTCAGACGGTTCTTGCTCTCGTTGAACACGTTGCCAATGGCGTTCCGGAAGAGCACCAGGATCGCGATGAGGCCGATGGCCACGAGCGCGATGATCAGGGCGTACTCGACCAGGCCCTGGCCGGACTCGTCCTTCATGAACTTGCTGAGAACCGCCTTCATACGTTGCCCCTTGTGAATGGAAGATGCCTGCCCGTACGACCGCCCGACCCTGTTGAGCTGCGAGCTGTGAGCTGCGAGCTGTGAGCTGCGAGCTGCGAGCTGTGAGCTGTGAGCTGCGAGCTGTGAGCTGTGAGCTGTGAGCTGTGAGCTGTGAGCCGCAAGCGTACCGCTTATAGCTCGTAGCTCGAAGCTCATAGCTCGCAGCTTCGAACCTGGACCCACCTTCGCCTACCATCTTCTAATGCGTAAAAACGCGGCCGAGCGGCTCAGGAGGCCATGGTCAGCCGGCGTAAGCCTCGCTGACGCGCAACCTCCATGCCCGTACTAGTCCGGAGAAAAGGTTCTCTTCCGGACGCTCAAAGTCATGTGACTCAAACGGTTCCACCATCCGGAAGGGCCTTCCGGCGCAAAAAGGGCCTGAGCCCAAGGGGAGCGCCGCATCAAAGCTGTTGCAGAAATACGACAAGAATTGCATATAGAGGATAGGGAATGGGACGGGAGTGCGCAAGACGGTCGAGGGTCGAGGGTCGAGGGTCGAGGGTCGAGGGTCGAGGGTCGAGGCGAGAAGATACGTCTCGCAGTCTTTGGGTACTGCGGCTGGCCAGACTCGAGCCGATCTTCGAGACATGGGCAACTACCGTGATCTCGAGGTGTGGAAGGCGGGCCAGACGCTAGCCGCCATCACCTATCGCGTGACGAGTCAATTCCCGTCCGCCGAGCGCTTTGGGCTGACGGCACAGATGCGCCGCGCCGCTGTCTCAATTGTGTCGAATATTGCCGAAGGCGCCGGTCGGGGAACCGACGCCCAATTGGCCAATTTCCTGCGTATTGCCCGTGGCTCGCTACGCGAACTCGAATGCCAGAGTCTGCTCTCGGTTGAACTTGGCCTGAGTACGGCCGAAGCTATGGCTGACCTCCTCGATGCCAACGAGCGGGTCGGGAAGTTGCTCCACGGCCTGATCCGGGCAGTCGGAGGGTAGCCAGCGAGACCCTCGACCCTCGACCCTCGACCCTCGACCCAGCATCCATGCCCCAACTCTCCGTCGTAGTCCCTGTCTACAACGAAGAAGCCACCGTCGACGAGCTCCGGCGGCGGCTGGGTGAGGTGCTGGACCGGGTCGAGCCCGATTACGAGGTGCTCCTGGTCAACGACGGGAGCCGGGATGGGACCGCCGAGGCGCTGAGGAGGATTGCCCAGGCGGGGTCCAGGTGGCGGGCCATCCACTTTTCGCGAAACTTCGGGCATCAGGCGGCGGTCGCCGCCGGGTTGCGTTATGCGACGGGCCAGGCCGTCGTGGTCATGGATGCCGACCTGCAGGACCCCCCCGAACTGCTGGAGCAGATGCTGGCCCGCTGGCGCGAGGGGTTCGAGGTGGTCTACGCCCAGCGGGTGAGCCGGGAGCGGGAAGGCCCGCTCAAGCGGGGGCTGGCCTGGCTCTACTATAGAGTGCTGCGCGCCGTGTCCCCGGTGGACATCCCCACCGACACCGGCGACTTCTGCCTCATGGACCGGAAGGTGGTGGACCAGCTCATCGCCCTGCCGGAACGGAACCGCTACATCCGCGGGCTCCGGGCATGGGTGGGCTTCCGGCAGACGTCGGTGCAGTTCGAGCGGGCGCCCCGTTTTGCCGGCGAGCCCAAGTACACCTTTCGCAAGTCGCTCGGGCTCGGCGTCAACGGGATCATCTCCTTCTCCAAGGCACCACTCCGCATTGCCACCTGGCTCGGGCTGCTGGTGTCGCTCATGAGCTTCGTGCTGGTGATCGTCTTCGTGATCGAGAAGCTCACCCGCGGCTTCGAGATTCGCGGCTGGGCCTCCACCGTGGTGATCATCCTCTTTCTCGGCGGGGTGCAGCTCCTCACCATCGGGATCATCGGCGAGTACCTGAGCCGGATCTACGATGAAGTGAAGCAGCGCCCGCTCTACGTGGTTCGCGACACCGACAATACCGCCGGCGCCAGCCGCTGAATGGATCCCACGCTCTGGGCGGAGATCAGCGCGGTCGAGGACCGGCACTGGTGGTTCACCGCGCGCCGGTCCATCATTCTGCATCTCGTTTCACAACTGGCGCCTGCGGGCGCCTCCGTGCTCGACATCGGGTGCGGCACCGGGTTCACGCTCGAGGCGCTCGCCGCACGGTTTGACGCGTGGGGGCTGGAGCCCGACGCCGCAGTGCGCGCCCGCGTGCGCCCGTCGGTGATGCATCGCGTGCTCGCCGGCGACACACGAGACCGCTCGGCGCTGGGAAACCGCAGCTTCGATGTGGTGCTGCTGCTCGACGTGCTGGAGCATGTGGAGGATGACCGCGCCGAGCTGGCCTCGGCGGCCGCCGCGCTCGCGCCCGGAGGGAAGCTGGTGATCACCGTCCCCGCCAATCCCCGGCTCTGGTCCGATCACGACGAACGGAACGGCCACCACCGCCGCTACACCGAGGATTCCTTGCGCGCATTGCTGACATCGGCCGGGCTCGAGCCTGCCCTGCTCACGCACCTCAACGCGCGACTCTACCCGCTCGCCCGCCTGCACCGGAAGCGGGCGTCGAGTTCGTCGGCTGAACTGCGGATGCCGCCGGCGCCAATCAATGCATTGTTCCGGCGAATCTTTGCCGGCGAGCGGCATCACCTTGGCCGTGGCTATGCACATGGCCTCTCGCTTCTCTCGGTGGCACAGCCCATGAGTACATCGTGACCGGACGCCGTCTTCATCCATCCATTCCCGCCATCTCCTTCATCATCTGGTGGCTGGTGGCGTCCATCGTGTTTCCCGGGCGGATGCTCAATTCCGATGGCGACCTGCTGCGCCATATCGGGCATGGCGAGTGGATGCTGACGCACCACAGTCTCATCCACAACGATCCCTTCTCCTGGACCATGGGCGGGCAGCCGTTCGTGGGGTTCGAGTACGGCAGCCAGCTCATCTATGCGCTGGTCCACCGCGTGTCGGGGCTGGCCGGCGTCGCCATCTTCGCGGGGCTGCTCATCGCCACGGCCTACGCCCTGCTCGCGCGCTTTCTCCTCAATCGCGGCGTGGACGCCCTGCTCACCTATCTCGTCACGGTCGCTGCCGCGGTGCTGGGGGCGGTGCACTGGGCGCCGAGACCGCACCTTTTCACGTTGCTCCTTGTGGTGATCCTGCTGCCGATGCTGGAAGATGGACAGATAGACAGATGGACAGATGGACAGGGGGCTATGGTCGACCGTCAACAGTCAACAACTGCGCGTCGACCGTTGACCGTTGACCGTCGACCCTTCTGGGCCCTCCCCCTGTTCGCCATCTGGGCCAACCTCCACGGCGGCTGGGTGTTCGGGCTGGTGCTGATCGGGGTGTATTTCGCGGGGCACCTGCTGGACTGGCTGCTGCGGCACGAGCGGCAGTATCAGGTGGCGCGGATGAAGCAGCTCGCGACGCTCTTTGGCACGGGGCTCCTCGGCACCCTCTGCACGCCGCACTTCCTCAAGCTGCACAGGCACGTGCTGGGATTCCTGGGCGACAAGTGGCTGCTGGACAATACCCAGGAATTCATGTCGCCCGATTTTCACCAGATCACCGGCAAGCTCTTTCTGCTGGCGCTCCTCGGCGTGATGCTGGCGCTGGCGCTGAGCAGGGAGCGGCCCAGCGGGCCGCACCTGCTCGTCATCCTGGTGATGACGTACTTCGTGCTCAATGCCCGGCGCAACATGCAGCTCTTTGGTGTCACGGCGCTGCCGGTGCTGGCCATTCACATCAATGCGGCGTGGAAGCAGCTGCCCGACTGGCGCGGCATCCGTGCGGTATTCGACCGGGATGCCAAGACAGGTATCACGACGCCGTATGTGGGAGTCATGCTCGCCCTGTTCGCCCTGCTCGCCCTGTCACGCGGCAGGTTGGCCGGTGCCACGATCATTCCGAACGCGGTTTCGGCGGAGGAATTCCCTGTCGCCGTGGTCCAGCGCGCGCGGGCAGCGCACGTCAACGGCCGGATCTACAACGACTACACCTGGGGCGGGTACATGATCTACGCCTGGCCCGAGCAGAAGGTGTTCATAGATGGTGGCGCAGACTTCTACGGGCCCGAGCTTACCCGCACCTGGGCAATGATCGGGCAGCTGCAGCCGTTCTGGCGGGATTCGCTGGAGCGGTTCGGAGTGGACCTCGCGCTGGTACCGACAGGCGCAGCGTTCACTCATGAGCTCCTTCATGAACCCTGGTGGCGGCTCAGAGACTGCGACGCAACCGCAGCATTGCTTCAGAAGAGCTCCGACTCGACAGCATCTGCGACATCCATCACATCTGTGTCATCTGTGGACTCACTGCTCTCCGCATGCTTCAAGCGATCGCCGGTGCCATGAGCCCGCGCCGGACGTGGGTGGTGCCGTCGCCGGCGGACGTGATCTTCGGCATCACGCTCGCCGTGGCCGCCGTCGTCCGCGGCTGGATTGCCATCAACACCGACGGCGACCTGCCCCGCCACCTGCGGGTCGGCTCCGAGATTCTCTCCCACGGCCTCTTCTTCACTGACAAGTTCAGCTGGACCATGCAGGGCCAGCCGTTCGTGCCGTACGAGTGGGGCAGCGAGGTGCTCTATACCATGGCGCACCGGGCCGCGGGGCTGCCTGGGGTAATCCTGCTCATGGGCGTTGCCCTCGCGGCCGCATATGCCCTGCTCTACCTGCTCATGGTGAAGCTCGGCATGGATCCCCTGCTGGCC
>DASSTP010000143.1:0-33556 GCA_035707845.1 Gemmatimonadales bacterium
GGTCGGCATTGGCGATCACCACGCCCAGCACGTTGTTGAGGTCGTGGGCGATGCCGCCGGTGAGCTGGCCCACCGCTTCCATCTTCTGGGCCTGGCGCAGCTGCTCCTCCAGCGTGCGGCGGGTGCTGATGTCACGCGCGAGCGTCTGCAGCAGTCCGTCGTCGCGGCGCCGGGCCGATACTTCCACGGGAATCAGCGAGCCGTCCTTGCGCCGCAGGACCCGCTCCTCGATCACGTGACGATCATGCTCCATCCGTGGCCAGTGGCCGCCGTGCCGCTCCATATCGCCGGGATCGACCAGTGACTCCATGCGCATGCTGAGGAGTTCGGCGCGGCCATACCCCAGCATGGCGCAGGCCGCGGGATTCACGTCCACCAGGGTTCCATCTTCCCGCGCGACGAAGAAGCCGTCGGGCGCCTCACCCAGCAGCGTACGATAACGCTCCTCGCTTTCCTCCAGCGCGCGCTCGGCGGCGACGCGCGCCGTCATGTCGTGAATGATGGAGAACAGCATGGGACGGCCATCCATCTGGACCGGCCCGGCGTGCACTTCCACATCGCGGATGGCGCCGCTGGCGGTGCGGTGCTGGAAGATGAAGTACTCACCGCCCTCGCGCTGGGCGGAGGAGATGAGGTCGGTGACGCGGTCTGGTGGGAGGGTGTTGATGTCCTGGATGCGGCGGGCGAGCAGTTCGTCGCGCCTCCACCCATAGAACTGCACGGCCGCCTCGTTGGCGTCCATGATGCGGCCGGTGGAAGCGTCGATCAGCATGCACGCCGCACTCGACAGCTCGAACATCTGCCGGTGCCGCGCCTCGCTGGCGAGCAGCTCACGCCGGGCCGCGCGCATCAGCAGGTAGAGCAGCATCGCCGTGCCGGCGATGAAGAACATCCCCTTCACGGTCTGGAGGTTGGCGAGCAGCACCGAGTTGCCGCTGGAGAGAGCCTCGGCCGCGCGATCGCTGAAGAGGATCCAGAGGATGGCCGCAAGCAGGTAGCCGGCCGCAATGCGGCCGGGTGTCAGCACCAGATGGAGCGCACGCCGGTCCCGGCGGGCCTGATCCGGCTCGACCTGCATGGTACGGCTACCTCCTGCGTTCTGAGGGTGACAGTGAAAGCGGTGCCCGGCCCCAATGTGCTCCCGTCACCTGACGGAGTGCATTGTGGGACGGTTGCCGGAACTGCTCAAGCGTGTTGCGTCGTCGGCCGATCTGTCGCCGCTCACGGCGGAATTCGGCGCCCAGCCCTGCTGGGTCGAGATCCCGCCGGCGCCCGGGTGCGCCCGGCTGGCCGTGGCCGGCCACGCCGCCGATTTCACCTGGCTCGCCGCGGAAGCCGAGGGACCGCCGCCGGTCGCCGTGCGGCGCCTGGCCCGGCGGCTGGCATCCGAGGGGCGCGCGGCCGGTGTCCTTGGATTCTACCCCGAAGCCCGGCGACTTGCGATTGCCGCCGGGGACCGGCATCTGGTGGTGGCACTGGATCAGCCCGCACCGGTGCACGTGGCGTGCCTTGCCCGGCTGGCCGACACTCCGGCCGACCTCTGGTACCCCGACCGGGTGCAGGCGGCGCTCTCGGGCAGCGAAGCGGGCGCCGCCTTCTTCCGCGACTTTCGCCAGGCAGTTGACCGCTTTGCGGCGGCGCTGCCCGGCGGGATGGCTCCGGATGATCGGCGCACGCTGGCGCTGGTGCAGCTCACCCGCATGCTCTTCCTCTACTTCGTGGAGAGCAAGGGCTGGCTCGACGGTCATCCCGCCTTCCTGCGCGAGCAGCTCGACCAGTGCCTGGCCCGCGGGCGCAACGTCCATCGTCACCTCATCCAGCCGCTCTTCTTCGGCGCGCTCAATCGCCCGGCGCGGGCGCGGGCCGATTCCGTAAGAGCCTTCGGCCGCATTCCGTTTCTCAATGGCGGCCTCTTCGAGCCTCATCCCCTGGAGCAGGCGCACCGGGTGGCGCTGCCCAACGCGGTCTGGCGCGACGCGCTGGACCAGTTGTTCGAGCGCTACCACTTCACGGTGCACGAGAGCCAGGATGACGCCGCGTCCATAGCCCCCGACATGCTGGGACGGGTGTTCGAGGGAATCATGGCGCCGGACACTCGAAAGAGTTCCGGCACCTACTACACGCCGGCAGCGCTCGTGCGGCGCCTGGTGGACGCGGGACTGGCCGCGGCGCTCGCGGCGGGGGCGGGCCTGTCGGACGAGGAGGCATCCGCCCGGCTGGATGCGCGCGACCCCGCGATGATGCGGCGCGCCCTGGCCATGCGAGTGCTCGACCCGGCGTGCGGGTCCGGCGCCTTCCTCCTCGGCGCTCTCGAACGGCTCGCCGCGCTTCGGTCGCTGGGCGGTGATGCACCCGCGGCGGCACGCCGGGCCGTGCTGGCCCGGAACCTCTACGGCGTCGATCTCGATCCGATGGCCGTGCGCCTCGCGGAGCTGCGCCTCTGGCTGGCGGTGGTGGCGGAGGAGCGCGACGTCACGCCGGAGACGGTGCGTCCGCTGCCGAACCTCGACTGTCTCATCCGCCAGGGCGATGCGCTGCTGGAACCACCGGAGCTCGGCCTGCCGCCTTCGCCACTCGCCTCCCGGCTGCGTGTGGTGCGCGAGACGCTGGTCCACGCGAGTGGCGACGCCAAGCGCGCGGCCACGCGCGACCTTCGCCGGCTGGAACTGGAGGCCGCCGTGGCCTCGCTCGTCATGGCCGAACAGCGGGTGACCAGGCGCATTCACGACCTGCTCGACGCCGCACGCGCCCCCGCACTGTTCGAGACGCCGGGCCGGCTGACGCGCGAGCACCGCGCTGATCTCCGCCAGCTTCGGCGCGAGCTGCACCGGCTGCGTGGCAGCCGGCGGCGCGCGGTGCGCGAGGGGCAGCTGCCCTGGTTCAGCTTTGCCAGCCAGTTTGCCGATGTGATCGCCGATGGCGGATTTGACCTGGTGATCGGCAATCCGCCATGGGTGCGCGCCGAGACGCTGGCCCCGGCGCGGCGTGCAATGCTGATCCGGCGCTATCGGTCATGGCGAGGAGGAGGGACGGCAGGTTACCGGCACCAGCCCGACCTGGCGGTTGCCTTCCTGGAGCGCGCCATCGAGCTGAGCGCTCCGGCAGGGGCGCTGGCGCTGGTGCTTCCCTCCAAGGTGGCGACCGCCGGCTACGGTTGGGGGATACGCGGGCTGCTCACCGACCGCGCGACCGTTCACGCCGTGGTGCCGCTCGACCGGGCGGAAGAGGCACGCTTCGCGGCCACGGTGTATCCCATGGCGCTGATCGCGACACGCCGCCAGCCGCCGCCGGGACGGCTGGTGCGCTCCACACTCGAGCCCGCGCCAGGCGGCACCCCGCTTTCGTTCTACGGCGAGGGCCCGTGGATCATGCGTGGGGGGCGCGCTCCCGCCGTGGTCGAGGCGCTGGCCACCTCGCATCCGCTCTTCGGCCAGGTCTATCGCTGCCGGCTCGGCGTCAAGACCGGCGCCGACCGCGTCTTCATCGATCCCACCGACGTGGAAGCACCGCTGTTGCGGCCGCTCCTGCGTGGGCGCGATGTGCGCGCCTTCCACGCGTCGCCGCAGCACACGCTGCTCTGGACCTGTGACGACGATGGCGTACCACTTACCGACCTGCCGCCGCGCGCCTCGGAGTGGATTGCGTCGCATCGGCGCCAGCTGCTTGCCCGGCGAGACTACCAGGATGGTCCGGCCTGGCAGCTGTTCCGGACCCGTGGGGCCACCGAACGCTTTCGCGTCGTGTGGCCGGACCTCTCGCGCCAGCTGGTGGCGGCCCCCCTGCTTGGCCCGCTCCGTCGCGCCATTCCCCTCAACAGTTGCTATGTCGGCAGCATGCCGGATCGGGATGAGCTCCTGGCCGTCACCGGCTGGCTCAACGCGCCCCTGGTCCGCGCCATTGCCCGCGCCGGCACCACGGAAGCATCGGGCGGCTTTCGCCGGTTCAATGCGACGGTCGTTGGCCGGATTCCGTTTCCCCTCGCGGCCCGCGCGCACCCGGCACTGGTGGAGCTGGCGACTGCCGCCGTTCGGGGCGCACCATCGTATCCCGATCTCGACGCCATCGTTGCCGACCTGCTTGGGGTGGATCACCGCGATCGGCGAGCGTTGCATGCACTGGCCTGACCCGGCGCCGCTGATCGTGGCGGAGTCACTGCGGCTTGCCGCCGAGCCGCCGGTGCCGGCGCAGGACCTGTCGCCCGCGTCATCGGCAACCGTGGCGGCATCGCTAGCGCGACTTGCATGTCCACGCATGGCACCCGACGTCCCACCGCCCTGGCTGCGGCCGGCGCAGGTGGAGCCGTGGCGCAGGGTGGTGAGCGCGGTACGCGGATTTCGCGGCGCACTGCTGGCGGAGCCGCCAGGCACCGGCAAGACCTGGATCGCGCTTGCCGCGGCGCTGGCCCTCACGCGGCGGCCCGTCGCCTGCCTGGTGCCGGCGGTGGTCCAGGCGCAGTGGCGCGTCGTGGCCGCGCGCATCGGCGTACCCTTGTCGATTGGCACGCACGAGCAGGCGAGTCGCGGCCGGCTTCCATCCTGTCACGAACTGGTGATCGTGGATGAGAGCCACCATTACCGGAACGCGGCCATCAAGCGCTATGCGCATGTGGCGCGCTGGATGGCCGGTCGGCAGTCGATCCTGCTGTCGGGAACGCCGGTGGTCAATCGGCTGGACGACCTGCTCCACCAGCTCGCACTCGCCATCCGGGATGATGCGCTCGCACTTCATGGCCTGCCGTCGCTCCGCGCGCTGGGCCAGCGGCCGGAGTTTCCCGAAGCGATGACACGTATCGTGATCCGCTCGCCGGCACCCAGCGCCCTGCCCAGGCAGCGGTCTCGAACGGTGCATTTCCGCCTGGGGCTGCGCGTGAGCCATGTGCTTCGTGCCATTCGCGCGCTTGACATCAGCCCTGACCGGGGTGTGCGGACCCTGGTGCGGGGCGTGCTCATGCGGGCAGCGGCGTCCAGTCCGGCCGCACTCGCTGGTGCACTGAGGCGCTATGGCTTCCTGCTCGCCAATCACGCCGACGCGGTGCGGTCGGGGTGCGCGGTGAGTCGCGACGACCTGCGGCGATGGGCCGGCGCCGGAGGCGAGCAGACGGTGATGTGGGCCATCGTGCGCGACGGCAGTGAGGGCGCCCAGCTCTGTCCCGATGACGCCGTGCGGGTCCGCGCGCTGCTCGCACTGCTGGCCGACATCACGCCCGCCGACGATCCCAAGGCGGCCCTCCTCGCCAACCTGCTGGCTGACGGACGGCGAACCCTGGTCTTCACCTGCTCACGCGAGTCGGTGGCCTGGCTTCGCCGCGCACTCGGCTATCACCGCACCGCATGGTGCACCGGCGAGGGCGCCGGCATCGGCATGGCGCGCTGGCCTCGTGACGAGGTGCTGCGACTGTTCGGACCCGATGCAAGGGAGCAGGCACCTGCCATCCTTGTCAGCACCGACATCGCCGCCGAAGGGCTCGACCTGCAGCGCGCCGAACGCGTCGTCCACTATGACCTGCCCTGGACGCCAGCTCGGCTGGCGCAGCGGGTGGGCCGGGCAGCGCGCCTCGGTGCGGCCGTGGCCGAGGTGGAGGTGGTGCGATTCGATCCGCCTCGCATGATCGAGCGAGCCATCCATTCGGTGCGCATCCTGAAGGAAAAGGCGGAGTTGCCACAGCGCGCCCGGCTGGTAAACGTCGGGCTGGGCGGATGGCCCCCGGTCGTAGCCAACGCCGGCGCCGCTGCGGCCTCTCGCGGTGGCATTGCCGTGATCGCTGACACCACGCGCCAAGGCGTCCTGGCCGGTCTCGAGATCACCGGCTTCGACGAGCAGGGCCGCCTGGTATCGGGTGGACGATTGCTCTGGGTAGATGCCCAGGGGTGGAGCGACCGACTCGCCGACCTCACCGGTCCGCTGGTCGAAGCGCTCGCAGCCGATGGCGAACCACCGCCGGGCGAGCGCATCCGGCGCATGGCGCGTGCAAAGGTGGATGTGGCCGTCAACCAGCTTCTCAGTACGCTCAATGGCAGCATCTGGGAACGGAGCCGGCGGCCGGAACTCGCCGCGCTGATCGAGCGGCTCCGTCACGTGCGGCGCCGGGCAGTGGAGCAGCGTGACGCGGCGACCGCGGGGCTGGTGTCCGGTGTGCTGCGGCTGGCCGCCTCCGGCCGCACGGCGGGTGAAACCCTCCTGCTCAAGGAACTCACCCGTACGTCGGGTCGCTCCGCGCTCCGGGCCATGGCGCTCCTCCCCCGCGCCCGGCCGGTCCAGCGGTTCGAGGTGCGGGTGGCAGGGGTGGTTGTATTTGAAGATGGACAGCTGGACAGGTGGACAGATGGACAGTGATGGTCGCAGGTCGCAGGTCACAAGTCGCGCGTGCTCGACCGCTGACGACCACTGTCCAACTGTCCAACTGTCCAACTGTCCAACTGTCCAACTGTCCAACTGTCCACCTGTCCACCTGTCCATCCGTCCGTCTATATTTGCTGCCATGCCCCAGCTCACCACGGTGCTGTTCGACCTCGACGGCACCATCATCGATTCGGTCGGCCTCATCATTGACAGCTATCACCACACGTTGCGCATGCACGGCCTGCCGGCGCGCACTGATGAGGAGTGGCTGGCGGGGATCGGCACGCCGCTCCGGGTGCAGTTCGCCGAGTGGGCGGAGCAGCCCGGCATCGAGGCGATGATCGCGACCTACCGGGACTACAACCTGACCCATCACGACAGCCGGGTCCTGGCCTATCCCGGCGTCGCCGACATGGTGCGCGGCATCCGGGCCATGGGCCTCCGGACCGGCCTCGTCACCAGCAAGAACCGCTCGGGCGCCGAGCGCGGGCTGCGGGTGGCCGGGCTCGAGGGAACCATGGAAGTGATCATCGGCGCGGATGACGTGGAGAACCCCAAGCCCCATCCCGAGCCGGTGTTCCGGGCGCTGGACCATCTGGGCGTCAGCGCCGGGGAGTCCATCTACGTGGGCGACAGCGTGCACGACATGCAGGCGGGACGTGCAGCCGGCGTCCGGACGGCGGCGGTGCTCTGGGGCCCGTTCGCGCGGCCCCACCTGGAGCCCGCCCTGCCCGATCACTGGCTCGAGCGGCCCGACCAGCTGCTCCAGCTGGCGCGCACCCTCGCACCCACCGCCCTCGCCAACTGAACCCCGCGACTGCCAGGACCTGATAGATGCGCCTCCTGCCCCGTGACGAGAAGTTCTTTGACCTCTTCCGCACCGTGGCCCAGCTCAATGTGGACACGGCCCGGCTGCTGCAGGATCTCATCGCCGCCGACCCCGGCCGGCGCCGCCCGATCGTGGATGCCATCAAGCGCAAGGAGCACGAGGCCGACGAGGTGACCCACGATGTCGTGGGCCGGCTCGACCGGACCTTCATCACGCCGCTCGACCGCGAGGACATCCACATGCTCGCCTCGCGGCTGGATGACGTGATGGACCTGATGGACGGCACGGCCCGGCGGATCCAGATGTTCCATGCCGGCCAGGCGCCCTCAGGCGCCGGGCTGATGGCGGACGTCATTCGCCGCACCTGCGAGCAGCTGCTCATTGCCGTCACCTCGCTCGAGCGGGATCGCAACGGCGCGGTGCTGGAGGCGTGCAAGCAGGTGAAGGCGCTGGAGGAGGAGGGCGACTCGCTCTATCACGAGTGGGTGGGCCAGCTCTTCGAGGGCTCCCCCGACGCGCTCCAGGTCATCAAGTGGAAGGGCATCTACGACAACCTGGAACGCACCCTGGACCAGGCGGAGGACGTCTCCAACGTCCTCGAGTCCATCTTCATCAAGCACGCCTGAGCATGGAGCCGACCATCGGGCTGGTGCTGGGCATCATCGCGGTCGCGCTCTTCTTCGATTTCATCAACGGGTTTCACGACAGCGCTAATTCCATCGCCACCGTCGTCTCCACCCGCGTGCTGTCACCCGGTGTGGCGGTCTTCTGGGCGGCGTTCTTCAATTTTGCCGCGGCATTCATCGTGGGCACCGCCGTGGCCAGGACCATCGGCGCCGGCCTGGTGGACCCCGCGGTCGTGGATCCAATCGTGGTGCTAGCCGGCCTGCTCGGCGCCATCGTGTGGGACCTGATCACCTGGTGGCTCGGGCTGCCGACATCGTCGAGCCATGCACTGCTGGGCGGCTACGGCGGCGCCGCCATCGCGAAGGGCGGCTTCAACGCTCTGATCCTGGGCGGCTGGGTCAAGCCGATTCTGTTCATCGTGATCTCGCCCGTGCTGGGCCTCATTCTCGCGCTCTCCATCACCGTCCTGCTCAGCTGGCTGCTGCGCTTCGCCCGGCCCGGACCGGTGGATCGCGCATTCCGCAGGCTGCAGCTCGTCTCGGCAGGACTCTATTCCCTCAGTCATGGCGCCAATGACGCTCAGAAGACCATGGGCATTGTGGTGGGGCTGCTGGTGTCCACCCAGGCGCTCTTCGCCAATTCGACGGGCTGGATGCACCACCTCTACCTGCCGAACGCCGACCATGTCCCGCTTTGGATCGAGATGGGCGCCTACACCGCGATTGCGCTCGGTACGGCAATGGGTGGCTGGCGAATCGTGAAGACCATGGGCACGCGCATCACCCGCCTGCGCCCGTTCGGCGGATTCTGCGCCGAGACCGCCGGCGGCATCTCGGTGCTGATCGCGTCGGCGCTGGGTGTGCCGGTGAGCACCACCCATACCATCACCGGCGCCATCGTCGGCGTGGGCGCGGCCCAGCGTCCCACGGCAGTGCGCTGGAACGTCGCCACGCGCATCGTCTGGGCGTGGGTGCTGACGATCCCGCTCGCCGCAGTGATTGCGGCGTTGTGTTATCTGAGCCTGAGGTGACCAGGCCGGCGCCAGACGTCCGGCGCCCGACGCCAGGCGCAATGAGCAAGGTTCCGGCTGCCACCCTGCTCTTCTGGGTCATCAAGATTGCGGCGACCACGCTGGGTGAGACCGGCGGCGATGCCGTCTCCATGTCCATGGGGCTTGGCTATCTCGCCGCGACCGGCATCTTCGCCGTCATCTTCCTCGCCGCGGTGAGCGCCCAGATCGCCGCGCAGCGCTTCCGGCCCTTCCTCTACTGGCTCACCATCATTGCCACGACGACGGTCGGCACGACCCTCGCTGACTTTGCCGATCGTTCGCTCGGCATCGGATACGCCGGCGGCTCCTCGCTGCTGCTGGTCCTGCTGCTCGCGTCACTGGCGACCTGGTACTTCACCATGGGGTCGGTGTCGATCGAGACGGTGCGCTCTCCCCGCACCGAAATGTTCTATTGGGTCACCATCATGTTCTCCCAGACACTCGGCACCGCCCTCGGCGACTGGGTGGCCGACTCCGCCGGAATGGGATACGGTGGGGCCGCCGTGCTGTTCGGCGGCCTGCTGCTGGTCGTGGCCGCGGGGTACGCGTGGACCAGGGCCTCACGCACCCTGCTTTTCTGGGCCGCGTTTGTGCTGACCCGGCCACTCGGCGCTGTGGTGGGTGACTTCCTCGACAAGCCCCTCACCCAGGGCGGAATGGCGCTGAGCCGTTACTCGGCGTCGGCCGTGCTGCTGGGGTTCATCATCATGATGCTGGTCCTCTTTCCCTCGAAGCCGGCGGAGGCGGGACACTAGGAGAGGTCACGGGTCGCGGGTCGCGGGTCACGAAGCTCGCCTGACGCGTCATTGCGAGGAGAGCCCGAAGGGCTCGACGAAGCAATCGGCTCACAGCTCACGGCTCACAGCTCACAGCTCACAGCTCTCGGCTCACAGCTCACAGCTCACAGCTCACAGCTTTCGGCCTTCAGCGCCCCTTCAACGACGCCATGTCGATCACGAAGCGGTACTTCACGTCACTCTTCAGCATCCGCTCCCAGGCCGTGTTGATCTCATCCATCCGGATGACCTCGATCTTTGCGGTGATGCCATGCTTCCCGCAGAAGTCGAGCATCTCCTGGGTTTCCTGAATCCCACCGATCAGCGATCCGGCGATGGACTTGCGATGGAAGATCAGGTCCATGGCTGAGTGGGGCGGATGCGGCGTTGGCGGCACGCCCACGAGGCACAGCGCACCGTCGCGCTTGAGCGCCGAGAGGAGCGGATCGAGCTGGTGTTGCGCCGCGACGGTGTCGAGGATGAAGTCGAACGTTCCTTCCGCGCGCTTCATCTCGGCCGCATCGGTCGAGACCACCGTGTGGGCGGCGCCGAGTTTCATGGCGTCAGCGCGCTTGGCCGGCGACGTGGTGAACACCGTCACCTCGGCGCCCATCGCGGCCGCCAGCTGCACCGCCATGTGCCCGAGCCCGCCCAGCCCGACGACGGCCACGTTGGCGCCGGGCCCGACGTGCCAGTGGCGGAGGGGCGAGTACGTCGTGATGCCGGCGCACAGCAGCGGCGCTGCCGCCGCAGGGTCAAGATTTTCGGGGATGGAGAGCACAAAGTCGTCGGTGACCACGATATTGGTCGAGTAGCCGCCTGCGGTGGTGCCGCCCATCACCGGGTCAGGCGAACCATAGGTCATGGTGAACCCGCCGGTGCAGTAATTCTCGAGGTGGTCCCGGCAACTCGAACAGGTGCGGCAGGAGTCCACCAGGCAGCCCACACCCACCAGTTGCCCGGGCTTGAATCGCCTGACGTCAGCGCCAACCGCCGTGACCCGGCCGACGATCTCGTGACCCGGAATTACGGGATAGGTGGCAGGGAACCACTCGCTCCGGGCGAAGTGCAGGTCGGAGTGGCAGACGCCACAGAAAAGAATGTCGATCGCGACGTCGTGTGGGCCTGGCGTGCGGCGTTCGATGGTGGTGCTCCGGAGCGGTGACGTGGGGTCGAATGCGGCGTAGGCGGCGGTTGCCATGGCGGGGGACCGGTTGGGGGTTGGATGGCGCTGGAGACGGTAAGATTATAGTGGCTCGGCGGCTCGGCGGCGTAGCTTGCCCTGAGCGCAGCGAAGGGGCGGCTCGAGGGTAAGAACCAGCCGTCCAGTCGTCTCACACATCAACCTTCCTTCACCTACTATGAGACCTCCCGCACTTACACTCGCTCTTGCCTGCTGCGTCGTCGGCTCGCTCGCGTGCCAGGCGCCTGACCCGCTGCGCACTGACTGGGCCGACCTGGCTCGCTATCGGGAAGCGAATGCGAAGCTGGCGCCGCCCAGGCCAGGCGAGCAGCGCGTCGTCTTCATGGGCAACTCCATCACCGACGGCTGGGCGCAGTACTTCCCGGCCATGTTCCCGGGCAAGCCCTACGTGGGCCGGGGCATCAGCGGCCAGACCACACCGCAGATGCTGGTGCGGTTCCGGCAGGATGTCATCGCCCTGAAGCCGGCGGTGGTGGTCATCCTTGCCGGCACCAATGACATCGCGGGCAACACCGGACCCTCCACCCTCGCGATGATCGAGGACAACCTCGCGTCCATGACCGAACTGGCGCAGGCGAATGGCATCAAGGTGGTGCTCGCCTCGGTGCTGCCGGTATATGACTATCCCTGGAAGCCGGGCCTCGCGCCGGCGGAGAAGATCGTGACGCTCAACCGCTGGATGCGGGACTACGCATCTGCCCATCACGCCGTCTATCTCGACTACCACTCCGCGATGGCGGATGAACGGCAGGGCATGCGGAAGGACCTCTCCGGCGACGGCGTGCACCCGAACGAGGCGGGCTACCGGATCATGGCCCCGCTGGCCGAGCGGGCCATCAGCCAGGCGCTGCAATAGCCGCCTTACCACATCCTGCCCATGCCCTCACGCCGAGACTTTCTCCAGACTACCGCCGTGTCCGCGCTGGGCATGTCCCTGCCGCCGGGGACACTTGTCGCACAGGAACGCTCGCACAACCGGAGCGGTCGGGCGGACACCTTCCTGGATATTCGCCGCACACCCGACCGGGTCAGCGCCCAGCTCGCGAATGATCGCCGGCAGCTCCGCCGGACCGGCAGCGACCGTTGGGAGAATGCCGGTGTCACGGTCATCACCAGCGCTGCGGATACCGCGCTTGCGGTCAAGGTCGCTGCACCGTCCACCGCCGTCGAGTGGATCCACCTTCGGTGGGACGGGCAGCTCGACGGGCTCCAGCTCATCCTTGGCGATGCCTGGGAGCGAGGCTACGGCGACCTCGAATGGCGCGGCTTCGTGCCCGACCGGGTCATGCCGTGGTACGTGGCCGCATTCGATGGGGAGGTGACCCATGCGTGGGGCGTGCGCACCGGCGCCAGGGCATTCTGCTACTGGCAGCTGGATCCGCAGGGGATCACGTTGTCGGCGGATGTCCGGAGCGGTGGCACTGGTCTGGAGCTCGGCTCGCGCACCCTGGACGTCTGTCAGGTGACCTGCCGCGCCGGCAAGCCGGATGAAGCATCGTTCGCCGCGGTGCATGCCTTCTGCGGGATAATGTGCCCCAACCCTCGGCTCGTTTCCCAGCCTGTGTACGGCAGCAACGACTGGTACTGGGCTTATGGGAAGAACAGCACCGCCACGGTGCTCGCTGACGCCGGGCACATCGTGGAACTCTCGCCGGACAGCGCCAACCGTCCCTTCGTCGTGATCGACGACGGCTGGCAGCCCGAACGCAGCGCCAGGGGCGGCAACGTCGGCCTCTGGGATCGTGGAAACGAAAAATTTTCCGACCTTCCCGGCCTCGCGTCGAGAATCCGCGAGACAGGCGCGCAGCCCGGCATCTGGATCCGGCCACTGCTTGCACCGGATGACACGCCGCGGAGCTGGCGGTTGCCACGCGACCAGAAGATCCTTGACCCAACGATCCCCGACGTGCGCCAGAAAGTGGCCGCCGACATTGCCCGGCTCCGTCAGTGGGGTTTCGGGCTGATCAAGCACGACTATTCGACGGTGGACATCCTGGGGCGCTGGGGTTTCGAAATGGGGTCGGAACTCACCAGCGATGGATGGACATTCGCCAGCGGCCCCGGCCGAACCACCGCCGAGGTCATCAACGAATTCTACGGAACAATCCGGCACGCGGCGGACGATGGGATCATCCTCGGCTGCAACACGGTGAGTCATCTCTCGGCGGGGCAGTTTGAACTGTGCCGAGCCGGCGACGACACCAGCGGCACCGACTGGTCTCGAACCCGCAAGATGGGGGTCAACACGCTGGCCTTCCGGGGGCCCCAGCATGCCGCGTTTTATGGCGTGGATCCGGACTGCGTGGGCGTCACCAACCAGATTCCCTGGCCGCTGAACCGCCAATGGCTCGATCTGGCCGCCAGGAGCGGGACGATGCTCTTTGTTTCACTTGCGCCGGACGCGCTGGGCGAGGCACAACGACGGGACCTCCGCTCCGCACTCGCGATCGCCGCGGAGCCGCAGCCATTAGGTGAGCCACTGGACTGGCAGCACACGACCTGGCCCACGCGCTGGCGCCTGATGGACGACACGCGGGTGTACGATTGGATTCCTGACTAGCATGGACGCGAGGCGCCGGGCGCCCGGCGTCAAGCGCCTGGCGCTCGACGCATGGCGCTCGACGCATGGCGCTCGACGCATGACGTCACTCCGCCAGCACTACCCGGTTCCGCCCGGCTCCCTTGGCCCGGTAGAGCGCCGCGTCGGCCGCCTGATAGAGCGTCGCCGGAGTGGCATTTGCCCCGGGGAGCGCGACACCGCCGCTCGCCGTCATGAGGATCGACTTTCCCTCGAAGCCGACCGGCCGGGCCGAGACCATGGCCCGCAATCGCTCGGCCGTGACCAGCGCACCGTCAGCATCCACGCCGAACAGTATCGCCGCGAATTCCTCGCCACCGGTCCGGAAGAGGCGATCGAACGGCCGCATCTCCGAGCTGATCGCCTGCGCGGCCGCACGCAGCACTTCGTCGCCCGCCGCGTGCCCGTACGTGTCGTTGACGCTCTTGAAGTGATCGAGATCAAACAGCACGAGCGCGAAAGATTCGTGCATGCGCTGCCGGCGCGCAAACACCTCGGCGATGGCGATATCGAAGGCGCGACGGTTGAGCAGCCGGGTCAGGCCGTCCCGCTGGGCCAGGTCGGCGAGTGCATCCTCCGACTCGTGGATGCGCCCGATCATCCGGTTGAATTCCTGCGCCACCTGGTGCAGCTCCGGCGGGACTCGCACTTCGATGCGATGGTCACGATCGCCCGCCGCGAACCGCTGGGCGCCTTCCACCAGGCGCTCCACGCTGCCTGACATGACCCGGCCAATGACTGCCGCCCCTGCGAGGACGGCCAGCAGTGATACGATCGCGGCCGCCGCGGCCAGCCATTCCGCGCGATCATAGGCACGGAGAGCGGCATCATGATCTGCGCGCAAGTCGGTGTCGAGGCTTGCATAGACGGCGCCCAGCTTGTCCACCGACGACTGCACGAGGCCGTCGAATGCGTCCATCAGCTCCGCGCCGTGCGGGTCACCCGGTGTGCGGCGCACCGAGAGCGCCTCCGTGGCCACGCGGTCGGCGGCCGTCCAGTCGTCGCGCGCGCGCTCCACCAGTTGCTGCATCTCGGGGTCTCGGGCCATCTGGGCATGCACGGTGGCGAATGCTGCCTCGACCCGCTCGCGCGCCGCCCGATACTCGGCTGGGCGCCGAGGATCGCCCTCGTCCATGTACTCGTCGAGCGGCGGGCTTGTCTCCCAGAGGAGCAGCCGGAGCCGCTGCGCCGGGTCGATCTCGTTGCGTTGCCGCGACGCAATATCCCGCAGTGACTCGATGACGCCGTGCTTGAGCACCACGTAGCCGCCCACCGCCGACGCGACGAGCGGGATGATCGCCAGGGCCATCCCCAGGCCGACCCACGCACGCAGCGATGCCCCTCTCCAGATGGTGTACAGCACGCCGCCTCCACTTTGGGAAAACCGGATGGACGTTCAGTGTAACGGGGCACTCCCGCGCAGGCCACTGGGTGTACTGCTTGCGGGCCACGCAGCCGCCAGACAGATTCGAGCTGGCAATCCTTCGTCATTCGGCGTGTTCGAGCCCACTGGCAAGCCCTGGATTCCGATGCGCGCATTCGCCCTGAGCGTCCTGCTCACGCTCGCTCCACTGTCGCTCTCCGCCCAGATTCGCGCGCTCACGGCGTCGGATTCCGCGCTGGTGGGCCGCATACTCCTCGCCGAAGACCGGCGCGACACCTCCGACCCGGCGCTGGCGGAGGGACGGCGCGCCGGTGACGCCCGCATCCGGCGGCTCGCCGAGCGGGCCGTGGCGCGGATTACCGATTCGGCTTTTGCCAAGCGCAGCTCCTTCACGCCGCTTCCTCCACCACCGGTGTGGCCGGAGCCGGCCTGGCGACTTCGCTATCGCGCGCTCGCCGGCCAGCGGCGTGACTGCACCGCGCTGGGTGCGGCGCTGGTGGACAGCGCCTGGCCGGTCCGGCTCCGTGCCGCCGACCTGATGGACTCCACCTGCGCCGGCAATCCGGCCATCATCGCCGTGCTCACCAAGTGGGCCGACGAGGTGAACCAGGATCTGTCCCGGCGCGAGCCGGACGGCGTCTCGTGGCAGCCGGCCGCACACGCCCTGCTGGCGCTGAGTCGCATGAAGCCCGTAGTGGCAGGCCGGCGCATTCCCGCCTTCGCCGGCCACCGGAATCCGCATCTTCGCCGCTATGCAGCCCGCGCCGCCGCCGCCATGGGTGACGCGATGACACTCTTCGAGCTGGGACGCGATCGTGATCCCAACGTGCGCGAGGCCGTGATCGAGGCCCTCTCCCACCTGACCGGGCACGCGGACGATTCGCTGTACCTCGCCGCACTCGACGCCGACGCGCCGCAGGTGGTGCGGGCGGCCGCGCTGGCGCTGGTGGGGTCTCCCGACCAGAACGTGCCGAAGCGCGCGAACGCGGTCTTCACGCGGTGGGTCAAGCGCGGCAATGCCTCCGAGCGCGACGTACGCGTGGCCCTGCTCCAGGCCGCCGGCCGGCCAGCGAGCGACGACCAGCCACCGGCACCGGTCTCATCGCTGCCGAGCGAGGCGGTGGCGCTCGCGCTCGGCGCAGACGTACGCCTCCGGGTCACCATGACACCGGCCAGTGGCGGCGGCAGCTTCGTGGTCCGGTTACGGGGAGACGCCGCGCCGATGACGGCCGCCCGCATCCTGGAGCTGGTGGGGGAGCGCTACTACGACGGCATGGCCTGGCACCGGGTCGAGCCCGACTTCGTGATCCAGGGCGGCGGCCCCCTCAACAACGAGTACTCCGGCTACAAGCGATACTTCCGCGACGAGCTCAGCACGGTGCATCATGTGCGCGGCACGGTGGGCATGAGCACCCGCGCGCACGACACCGGCGACGCCCAGTGGTTCGTCAACCTGCGGGACAACCTGCGGCTCGACCAGGACTACACCGTGTTCGGCGAGGTCGTGGAAGGCATGGACGTGGTGGATGGGATGGTGGAGGGGGATGTGATAGAGACGGTAAGGCGGCTGTGAGCTCTTCGCTGTGCGCTGTGCGCTGTGCGCTATGCGCCGAGAGGTCTACTGTCGCACAGCGCACAGCGCACAGCGCATAGCGTTCAGCCCCACCTACAAAGGAGCCTCCCATGCCCCGACGCCCGAAGTACCACCTCGACAAGGTCATGGTAGGAGCTGGAGAGGCGCGCCCCGCCAGCTGGACCTTTGGCGGCGCGGCGCAGCAGGGCACGGAGCAGACCTTCCTCGTCACCGATGGCAACTTCAGCGCGCGCAATCAATGGGAGTTCATGATCCGCCTGCCCAGGCAGCAGCGGGAACGGATCGAGGTACGGCCTCGCACCACGCCCAACGTCAAGGTCTGGGCCGAACTGCCGGACCGCTCCATCACCTTCCTGCGCGCGACCCTCGGCGCCGCCCGCGGCAAGCGCTATTGCCAGGTGGCCTTGGCCGATCCCTCCGGCGGCCGCAGCCGGGTGATCGTGCCGGCCGACCAGCGCGGCGACCTGCCGGCATGGTTCGACCAGCTCCGGGGACGGATGCGAGCCAAGGAGACCGTAAACCGCACGCGCGGCACCGATGCCAGGGCGCTGGTGCTGCTGGTGAACGAGGGCGACTATCCGACGATGATCCGGATCTTCTTTGCGCTGAAGGTGTGGGTGTTGAAGGAGAAGTTTGAGATGGAATGATGGGCCAGACGCTACGCGCTCAGCGCCAAGCGCTCAGCGCTCCGCCTCTCATGCCCTTCGATCGCGCGGGCGTAGTCCTCGAGCAGCCGGTCGTCCACAAGATCCCAGCGGCGGCTGCGCGCCGTGGCCAGCGCACCGTCCGAGAGACTGCCACGCAGGTCGGCGTCGTCGAGCAATCGCAGGATGCCCTCGGCCATCGCGCCCACCGAATTGGGCTCCACCAGCCAGCTGTTCCGCCCATGTCGCGCGAACTCCAGCATGCCGCCCGCCGCCGCCACCACTGACGGCAACCCCGACGCCATGGCCTCGAGCAGCACATTCCCGAACGTTTCCGTGACGCTCGGGAATGCAAAGAGATCAGCCGACGCGTAGGCCTCGGCGAGGTCACGGCCGGTGAGCAGCCCGGTCAGGTGCACACCCGGCAGGCCTCGGCGGGCGATCTCCGACTCCAGCGGCCCCTGCCCTACCAGCACCAGTTGCGCCGAGGGATGCCGGCTCCGGACGATCGCCCAGCTCTCCAGCAGCAGTTCGAGATTCTTTTCCCGCGCCATCCGGCCAATGTAGGTTACCACGTGATCGCCCTGGCGCGCGCCGAGCGCGGCCCGGAAGGCGTTGGAGCGGAAGTCGGGATGGAAGGCCTCGGTGTCCACGCCGCGCGACCAGATGCCGGTGTTGTGCACCCCGCGCGACTGCAGGTGATGCTCGTAGATCCGGGTGGGACAGAGCACGGTTTCGGCCTGGCCATAGAACCATCGCAGGTAGCGCCACCCTGCGCGCACCGCCCAGTCGACCCGGTAGCGCGACGCATACTGCTCATAGTTGGTGTGCGCCGAGGCCACCATGGGCAGCGCCAGCTGACGGGCCACCCGGGTGCCAGCGTAGCCCATGGCAAACTCCGTGGCCAGGTGCACGACGTCGGGCCGGAATCGGGCGGCATCATCCACCAGCGTGCGATGCCGGGGAAAGGCCCACTGCACGTCGGGGTAGAGGAAGAACGGCCGA
This sequence comes from Gemmatimonadales bacterium, assembly GCA_035707845.1. Classification (GTDB taxonomy): domain Bacteria; phylum Gemmatimonadota; class Gemmatimonadetes; order Gemmatimonadales; family GWC2-71-9; genus CAMLHP01. Next base: position 18,032 of record DASSTP010000143.1, read on the forward strand.
CTGGGCGAGCGGCAGACCTCGGCCCGGTCACCTGACGCCGGCAGGGCGTACGATGCCGAGTAGACGCGCACGGCGTGGCCCCGGTCGAGGAGGCTGTCGGCCAGCCGCCGCAGGGTCACGCCCACGCCGCTCACCATGGGCCAGTACACTTCGGAGAAGATCGCTATGCGCATCCACCCTAACTTACCGTCATGATGCACCTTGCCGCGAGCGCGGGCCGGATGGCCCGCTCATGAAGCTCCAATTCTCCGGATCGCCCGAAGTCACCGCGACGCGCGAGCGCGTGTGGGATGCCCTCCTCGATCCCCACTTCGTGGCCGCGTCCGCGCCCGGGGTTGAGGAGGTGGAAGTGCTCTCGCCCGAGCGCTACAACCTCCATCTTGGGCTCGGCATCGCCTTCTTCAAGCTGCACATCATCATGCACGTGCGCATGCATGATCTACAGCCCCAGGAGCGCGCCAGCCTCACAGCCACCGGCTCGGCGCCAGGCACCGAGGTCGAGGTCCGGTCCCGCATCCACATCGAGCCACTCGCCCCTGAACGCCAGCGGCTGAACTGGGATGCGGAGGGCGAAGTGCAGGGCGCCCTCGCCGGCCTCGGCGCCCGTCTGCTGGAAGGTGTGGTGCGGTCGTTCACGGAAGACTTCTGGAATGATTTTGCGGAGAGAGTGGGGCGTGGGGCATGAGGCGTGGGGCGTGGGGCATGAGTCACGAGTCTCGCGTAGCCCCATGCCCCATGCCCCATGCCTCATGCCCCATGCCCTATGCCCGGTGTTTTTCCATCTCGTGGTCGAACTCCTTCAGGAACCCTTCATTCATGGCCATGCCGATGCGTTCCTTGGTGAGAAGTGAAGTATGGCGCGTGCTGGTCGTGCCACTGCTGCTGTCGGGCTGTGGGCATCGGCCCTACGATGTGGTGATCCACGGCGGCAGCGTTTACGACGGCACCGGTTCGCCAGGCGTCGTGGCCGACGTCGCCATCAAGGGCGACAGCATCGTGATGGTCGGGGCGGTTCCTCGAGGCAGTGGCGACCGCGAAATCGATGCGACCGGCATGGCCGTCGCCCCTGGGTTCATCAACATGCTGAGCTGGGCAAATGTTTCCCTCATCCAGGACGGCCGCTCGCAGGGGGGCATCCGCCAGGGCGTGACGCTCGAGGTAATGGGTGAAGGCAGTTCCATGGGTCCGCTCACCGACTCGATGCGCGCCGAGATGATTGCCCGGCAGGAGGACATCAAGTACGAAGTGCCATGGACCACGCTGGGGCAGTACCTCGAGCACATGGAGCAGCGCGGCATCTCCACCAACATCGCCTCGTTCATCGGCGCGGGTACCGTGCGCGAGCACGAGGTGGGCTACGCCAACCGTCCGGCCACACCTGAGGAGCTGGCCCGGATGCAGGACCTCGTTCGCGAGGCAATGCGCGAAGGAGCGCTGGGTGTCGGCTCGTCGCTCATCTACGCACCCGACAACTACGCGCCCACCAGCGAGCTGATTGCGCTCGCCAGGGCGGCCGGCGAATACCACGGCATGTACATCTCCCACATGCGGGACGAAGGCGCCCACGTGCTGGACGCGCTCGATGAACTGATCCAGATCGCCAGCGAGGCGCACGTGCCCGCCGAGATCTACCATCTCAAGGCGTCGGGCCGTGCCAACTGGGCCAAGCTCGATTCGGTGATTGCCAAGGTGGATTCCGCCCGGCGGGCCGGGCTCCAGATCACGGCCGACATGTACACCTATCCCGCCAGCTCCACCGGGCTCGATGCCACCATGCCGACCTGGGTGCAGGAAGGCGGCCACAAGGCGTGGGTCGAGCGGCTCAGGGATCCGGCCATCCGGGCCCGGCTCGCGAGGGAAATGCGAGGCGGCGCCGATGGCTATGACAATTCCTTTGCCAACGCCGGCGGACCCGACGGCATCCTGCTGGTGAGCTTCCGCCAGGACTCGCTGCGCTACCTGATCGGCAAGACCCTGGGCGACGTGGCCCGCATGCGCGGCACCCCGCCGGAAGAGACGGCGATGGATCTCGTGGTGCAGGATGACAGCCGGGTGGGATGTGTCTTCTTCACCATGTCGGAAGACAACGTGAAGAAGAAGATTGCGCTCCCGTGGGTCAGCTTCGGGTCAGACGCGGGCAGCTACGCCACCGAGGGCGTCTTCCTCAAGACCGGCACCCATCCCCGCGCCTACGGAAACGTGGCACGCCTGCTGGGAAAATATGTCCGGGAAGAGCACGTCATTCCGCTGGAGGAGGCAATCCGGAAACTCACGTCGCTTCCGGCCACCAACCTCAAGCTGCAACGGCGCGGCCAGCTGGCGCCGGGCTACTTTGCCGACGTCGTCATCTTCGACCCGAAGACGATCATCGACCACGCCACCTTCGAGAAGCCGCACCAGTACGCCACCGGCGTGCGCGACGTGTTCGTGAATGGGGTGCAGGTGCTCAAGGACGGCGAGCACACGGGGGCAAAGCCGGGGAGGTTTGTGCGAGGGCCGGGCGTGAGGCGTGGGGCGTGAGGCTTGGGGCGTGAGGGCCACGGATCCTCCCATGCCCCATGCCTCACGCCCTTCTAACGAAGCGCCCGAGCAGCCTCAGCAATTTTCGCTGCTCACCGCGACCGTGCGTCGCAAGGAAGATCGTGTCGTCGCCCGCGATGGTGCCGACGATTTCTCCCCACGCCAGCCGATCGAGCGCGGCGCCGACCCGGCTGGCCTCGCCGGGCGGCGTGTGCAGCACCACCAGGGCATCACCGGCCGGCTCCGCCGTGAGCACGCCTTCGGCAATCCGCCGCTCATCCGGATCATCTGCGTTGATGGCACCCGTTTCCGGCCGGCGGTACGCGCCACCCACTTTCACCAGCCCCAGCGCCGCAATGTCCCGGCTCACGCTCGACTGGGTGACGTCCCACCCTTCCGATGCCAGCGCCTCGGCCACGTCTTCCTGGGTCTTGAGGGCCCGGGTCTCGATCATCTCCAGGATCTTGAGCTGCCGCTTCCGGCGATCGTTCGTCATGGCATCATCTCCCTGCCAGGCGCCGCATGGCAACATCGAACCGGCGTCGCTCAGCGCGCTGCCAGCGTTCGACCTGGCGCACCCGCTGGCGCGCCTCGGTCAGCCCCACGTTGCCCACGCCGCCGGTCGAGCGGCGACGCACCAGCAGTTGGCCGGCGGTTGGCGGGTCGAACTGTTCGCCGCCCTTGATCGCGGCCGCCACCTCGCGATAGGCGCGCCGGAAGGGGACGCCACTCTCCACCCGGCGCATCACCTCATCGGTGGCAAGCGCGCCGCCGGCAAGCGCCGCCTGGCAGCGTTCACGGTCCACCGTCAGCGTCGGAACGGCGGTCGCCATCATCGCGAGCATCTCGCGGGTCCGGTCCAGCCCGCGGAAGAGCGGCTCCTTGAGGAGCTGGAAGTCCCGATGATAGCCGCTCGCCAGCTTCCCCTTGAGCAGGAGCAGGGAGACCAGGTCCCCGTCCAGCGCCGCCGCGCGCGCGCGCGTCAGCTCGAAGAGATCGGGATTGCGCTTGTGCGGCATGATGCTCGACCCCGTGGCCAGTTCGGCCGGCAGGATGAGATAGCCGAACTCCTCCGCGCTGTAGAGAATGGCATCGACCGACAGCCGGGAGAGTTCGTGCCCCAGCTGGCCACACCAGGCGAGCACCGCGGCCTCCAGCTTGCCCCGGCCGTTCTGCACTGTCGCCACATTGCGGTCGAGGCCGCCGAAGCCGAGGGCGCGGGCGGTTTCTTCACGCTTGAGTGGCAGGGGCACGCCGTATCCAGCCGCGCTTCCGAGCGGGCAGCGGTCCACCCGCGCCCATATGGACGGAAGCCCCTCCAATGTGTCGAGCACGCCCTCGGCCAACGCCCCGGCCCACAGTGCCACCGACGACGGCATGGCTCGGCGCTGGTGCGTGTAACCGGGCCAGAGGACGGTGCGATGGCGGCCGCCAAACTGCAGCAGCGCCGCCGCGAGCGCCGTAGCCGCGGCATGCAGGTCGAGCAGGGCATCCTTGAGATACAGCCGCAGGTCCACGGCCACCTGGTCATTGCGCGAGCGTCCGGCATGCAGCCGCTCACCTGCGTCCCTGCTCCGTCGCGTGAGCCAGCTCTCCACCGCCGTATGGGCGTCCTCCTGGTCACGCGCGACGGTGAGGCGCCCTGCGTTCACCTCTCGGAGTGCGGCCCGCAGCCCGTGGCGCAGGGAGCGGTACTCCGCATCCCGCAACAGGCGTGATGCGCGTAACCCTTCGACGTGGCCGAGGCTGCCGAGCACGTCCCAGCGCAGCAGGCGGGCATCCCACACCGGATCATCGCCGATGGTGTAGGCCAGCATCTGCGCGTCAGGTGCCGCGCCGGGCGACCAGAGCGTGCGGGGCTCCTTCATGCGAGGTATCGCTCCGCCACCTGGGCATAGAGGTCCCGGGCCGCACTCACTTCGTGGAGGTCCACGTATTCGTCCGGCGTGTGGGAGCGCCGGCTGGTGCCGGGTCCGCACTTGACCGCATCGCGGTCGCGCAGGAAGACCCAGTCGGAACAGGTGGGGCTCCCATAGGAGCGCGACGCGCGACGCGTGGCCTGCATGATGGGCAGGAGCCGCGACGTGCCGGGCGTCTCGCAGGGCACCAGCCTGTCGGAGGTCACGACCACTTCGGACGCGAGCGACTCCCGGAGCCGCTGGGCGATCTGGTCATGCGGCCACGCCGGTGTGCTGCGAATATCGAGCACTGCACGCGCCGACGGCGGCGTCACGTTCCGGCTCACGCCTGCCTCGAGCATCGTGGGCGTGACCGTCGGCGCGCCGAGAACGGGATGGGGCCGGTCGGGAAAGAGGCTTGCGAGCTTGAGCAGGTCACCCGCCAGGAGAAGGGCGGCGTTGGTGAACTCGCCATCGGTAGATGCGTACCCTGCGTGACGCTGGTCCCCACTGGCGACGAGATCCACCATCATGAGTCCCCGCTGCGCTACGGCGAGATCGAGGTTGGTGGGCTCACCGATGATGGCCGCGTCGATGGCACCCGAGCGCCGCACGGCCTCGGGCATGGTGGTGAGGCGCGTTTCCTCACCATAGCCCAGGATCACCAGCACCCGGCCGCGCGCCAGTCGCCGGTCGCGAGCGAGATCCCAGGCTGCTGCCAGCATCGCCGCCACGGGCCCCTTGGCATCGCCGGCACCGCGCCCGTAGAGGCGGCCTTCCTCGATGGAGGCACGGAAGGGATCGCGCGTCCATCCTTCACCGGCCGGCACCGTGTCGAGGTGCGAGACCAGCGCCAGCGTCGGCCCGGGTCCCTCGCCACGCACCTCGATGCGCACGCCCGCGTCGTCGCGCGTGGCATCCAGCCCCCACTCGCGGGCGCGCGCTTCCACGAGACGGCCCACCGCCTCCTCGCTGCCGCTCACCGAGGCGGTGGAGACCAGCTCGCGCAGCAGCTCAATCTCGGGAGGCCAGGTCAACGCCAAGGTAGGTTGCCTTCTCCTTCCGCCCGACGATCATCGTGCCGCATCCGGCACCGGTGAACACCTCAGTCAAGAGCGCATCAGGCTGGCGGCCATCCACGATGTGGGTGCGCTCGACGCCGCCGGTAGCCGCGCGGATGCAGGCTTCCACCTTCGGCTTCATCCCGCCCGAGAGCGCGCCGCTCTGCATCAGTTCGGTCAGGTCGTCGGGATCGGCAAAGGCGACCAGCGTCGAGGGATCGTTCCGGTCCCGGAGCACCCCCGGCGCACCGGTGAGAAAGATGAGCTTCTGGGCGCGCAGTGCCGTGGCGATGGCTTCGGCCACCGTGTCGGCGTTGACGTTGTAGACGTTACCCTCGTCGTCACCGGCGAGGCTCGCCACCACCGGCACGAACCGCGCATCCAGCAGCGTCGTGAGCACCCTGGCATCCACCCGGTCCACGTCGCCCACGTGCCCGAAGTCCACCCGTTGCTGCCTGCCGTCGTCGCCGACCAGGTCCACGGGGAGACGGCGGTGCGCCGTGAGCAGGTCCGCGTCCACGCCGGTGATGCCGACCGCCTGCACCCGATGCTCGCGGAGCGCAGCAATGAGATCCGTACTCAGCAGGCCGGCATACACCATCTTGGCCACTTCGAGTGCCGCATCATCCGTGACCCGCCGCCCGCCGACCATCACCGGCTCCTGGCCCATGCGGCGCGACAGCGCCGAGGCCTGCGGGCCGCCGCCATGCACCACCACCAGGCGGATGCTGAGCGACTGCAGCAACGCCAGTTGCGTGGCCACCTGGTCCAGCACCTCGGCGTCCTGCAGCACTTCGCCGCCGAGCTTGACGACAAACACCTGGTCCCGGTACGCGCGCACATAGCGCAGTGCGCCCTTGAGGCCGGTGAGGGATGGGTCGAGGGACAATGGGGTCTCCTGTCAGGGCATGGGGCATGGGGCGTGGGGCGTGGGGTCTCAAGCCCCATGCCTCATGCCTCATGCCATCAGTTCCAGCAACAACGCCCGCTGCACATGCAACCGGTTTTCCGCCTCGTCCACCACGACCGAGTGGGGGCCGTCGAGCACCGCGTCATCGATCTCCACGTTGCGGCGGACCGGGAGACAGTGCATCACGATGCCGGCGCCGGCACGGGTCGCCTGCTGGCGCTCGGCGGTCATCCGCCAGTGCCGGTACGGTTCACGCAGGACGCCCTCGGCCTCCGGCCGCCCGAACGCGTTGAGGGCGCCCCAGGACTTCACGTAGACGGCGTCCGCGTCTGCCAGCGCGACATCGAGGTCTTCCGATTCCGTCACGGAACCGCCGGCATCCGCGGCGCAACGTGCGATTGTCGCCATGTCGTCCGGATCGAGCGCATAGCCAGGTGGCCGGGCAATCACCACGTCCATGCCCATCATCGCGCCGGCGACGGCGGCGCTCGCGGGCACCGCAGTCGGCAGTGGCTTGGGATGCCAGGCCCAGGCGAGCACGAATTTCTTCCGACGAGTGTCACCCAGCTTTTCACGGAGCGTCATCGCGTCGGCCAGGCCCTGGCAGGGATGCCGCCGTGTGCTCTCCATGTTGATGACCGGCTTGGACGAGTAGCGGGCAAAGTCCCGGATGATCCGGTCCTCACGCGCCACGTCCCATGTCCCGCCCTTGGGAAAGGCACGCACGGCGAGCGCGTCGGCATAGCGCGAGAGGACCCGCGCCGCCTCGATGACGTGCTCCACCGAGGTCCCGTCCATCACCACGCCGTGCTCGGTCTCGAGCGTCCAGCTTCCCTTGCCGGGCTCGAGGATGAGGGCGTGTCCGCCGTGCAGGAACATCCCGGTCTCGAAGCTCGACCGGGTGCGGAGGCTCGGGTCCATGAAGATGGCCGCCAGCACCTTGCGCTCGAGGCCGCCGGTGACCTCTCCCTGCTTGATGCGCGCGGCCAGCGCCAGCAATTGCTCGACGCCGTCCCGCCCCCAGTCTTCCATGGCGAGAAAATCGCGGCCGCTCACGCAATCACCTCCACCAGCGCCGCGATGAGCCTGTCGGCCTCGGCCACCGAGAACGAAAGCGGCGGCATGAGCCGCAGGACGCTGGGATCGGTGGAGGTGCCGGTGAGGATACGCCGCTCGAAGAGCGCGCGCTGCACCTCCACGGCCGGCCGGTCGAGACGCAGGCCCAGCAGGAGCCCTCTGCCCTGCACTGCCTGGACGCCGGCGCGCCAGGCACCATCACGAAGGCGCTGGCCCACTACCCGCACATTCTGGAGCAGCGATTCATCGTCCATGACCTGCAGCGTGGCGAGCGCGGCAGCGCACGGCACCGGTCCCCCGCCGAAGGTGCTGCCGAGATCGCCGACTTTCACCTGCGCGGCGATGGCATCGCTGGCGACGGTGGCGCTGATCGGCAGGCCCGACCCCAGTCCCTTGGCCATGGTGATCAGGTCGGGAACGACGCCGCAGGCTTCTGCCGCGGTGAAGCGGCCGCTGCGGCCCACCCCGCACTGGATCTCATCGAAGATCAGCATGGCGCCATGCGCCGCCGTGACGCGACGGGTGGCCTGCAGGAACTCGAGCGAGCAGTCGCGCGCGCCCATCATCCCCTGCACCGGCTCCACGATCAGCGCGGCCACGGTATCATCAATCAGCCGCTCCAGCGCGGCGACGTCGTTGAACGGCACCTTGGCCGAGAGCGGCATCCCGGCGCGCCGCGCGCCTGCTTCGTACTTCTCGCCGTCGGTAACCGAAAGACAGGCCACCGTGCGGCCGTGCCAGCCGCCCGAGACGGAGACGATCCGCTGGCGCCCCGTCACCTTCCGCGCCAGCATCATGGCATTCTCGTTGGCTTCGGCGCCCGAATTGGCAAAGAAGACGTGCGAGAGCGGCGCCGGCATCCGCCGGACCAGCTCCACGGCCAGGCGCTCGCGATTGGGATGCGGCAGGACGGTGGAGTAGAAGAGGAGCGCCGCCGCCTGCTCGCTGATGGCACGCACCACGGCCGGGTGGCTGTGCCCGGTGGCCGCCACGGCGTGGCCGCCGTAGGCATCGAGCCAGCGGTTGCCGTCGTCATCCACGATCCACGATCCGCGCCCCGAGACCGGCTTCACCGGCATCTGCGCATAGACCGGCAGCAGCGCATCAGCAGTGCGGTTCAGCATGGATGGATTCCTACCGCCTCGAGTCCCGCCGTCTCGTCGAGTCCCAGCGCGATGTTCATGGCCTGGATCGCCTGGCCGCCGGCACCCTTGACCAGGTTGTCCTCCGCCACGATGACCTGCAGCTCGCGGCCGTCCTCGGTCATCGCCGCATGGATGAAGGCGTAGTTGGTGCCCACCGCCTGGGTCAGGTCGGGCGCGTGATCCATGATGCGGACGAAGGGACGCCCGGCGTAGGCATTGCGATAGAGCGCCGCGGCCCCATTCGCGAGCGCCGCTTCCGGCTCGGAGAGCCGCACGTGCATCGTGAGATAGATCCCCCGCACGAACGGCCCGCCATGCACCATCAGCCGGGCGTGGGCCTCTTCCCGTCCGGTCCATGCGCGCCAGCTGGCCAGCACCTCGGCCTCATGGCGGTGGCCCAGCACCGAGTACGCGAACACGTTGTTGGCGCGCGCGGGATGATGCGTGGTGGGACGCGGATGCACGCCTGCGCCGCTGGAGCCGGTGATGGCAAAGAGCGTGGGCTCGCAGGTCATGCCCGCCTTGGCGATGGGCCAGAGCGCCAGCTGCGCCGCGGTGGCAAAGCAGCCCGGCGCCGCGATCGCGGTGGCGCCCTTGAGGCGCTTGCCCACCACGTCAGCGAGTCCGTAGGCAAACCGGTGCACATAGTCCGGCGACGGATGCGCGCCATAGAACTGCTCGTAGAGCCGGGGCGACTGGATCCGGAAATCGGCGGCGAGATCCACGATCAGCCCGGGGCCGGCGGCAAAGATCTCGCCGATCATCCTGGACGACTCGCCATGCTCCAGCGCCAGGAACAGCACGTCCCGTCCCGCCGCCGCTTCGCCCGGCGTGAGCCCGGCAAAGCGCGCATCTGTAAGCGGCGCGAGGCCCGGATGCACCTCGGCAATCGGCTTCCCCGCCTGGCTTCGGCTGGTGGCGATCACCTCGCTCACGTGCGGATGCTGCAGCAGGAGGCGCAGCAGCTCACCACCGGCATAGCCGGCCGCGCCGACCACGGCCACCCGAAGTCCCTCGGTCATGCGCCGGCGCCCACTGCGGCCGGCTCGCGCGCGGCCATCCACGCGTCCAGGCTCCCCCGCACCGCGGCCAGCAGCCCGTCCGCGTCGCGCCGCGCATTGTGGGCCGGCAGGCCCAGCGCGGCACGGATGTAACTCCGGCCCACATCGTTGTCGGTCGCGGGTCCCGTGATGACGGTGACCGGCAGGCCGAACTGCGATCGCATGAGTTCCACCGCGCCCCAGCACGCCACCGGATCGGGCGCGGCCATGACCCACGCCGCGCCCGCACCGGCGAGCTCCGGATCGGCAAGGATATCCTGCACCCCGTATTCGCCCAGGATGCCGTCGCCCAGTTCGGCGACGATCAGGTCGGGCCGGGAGGCGGCAAGCCGGTTGAACAGGCCCTTGGCGGTGGCGACGGTGATGCCCGGATGGGTGCTGGCAATCCCGACGTCGTTGAACGTGAGCGCCGCCGTGGCGCCCGCATCCTGCATCGAGAGCGCGTCGCGCATGAGCGAGACGCCGGTGAGCTTGGCGGCGCCCACCTTGAGCCCGCTGCGCGCCAGCCCGCGCACCAGCTCGGTGGCGGCCACTGTCTTGCCCGCATTCATGCACGTCCCCGCGACGTACACCACCGGCATCCTGCTTTCCAGCCGGTCGGCCGGTGGCACGGCGTGATCGCGGATGTGCGCCGGCCGGCCGATGCGATCACCCAGCGCCGGGAAAGTGAGCACGGCACCCAGCACCTCGGCGTCGAACGGCGGACCGATATCGGGATTCTCCGAGGTGCAGTGCCCCAGGATGCCGCCCAGGTTGAGCACCTGGATCACGTCACCCACCGCAATGTGCCTCGGTACCTCACCCGCATAGCCGCGGAGCGCGCGCCGCGCGCCCAGCACGCCGGCCAGCACGTCACCCGCGCGCAGGGACACCATGCGTCCGGCCAGGTCCTCCACCGTGTTGTAGCTCGACTTGTCGGTGAGGATGCGGACGGCCAGCACGTAGCCCTCCTGCGCCACGATCTCGTCGCCCACGATCACCTCGGGCGTGAGCTCCGCGTTCCGCGTGCTGGAGGCAATGCGGTCCAGCCGCACCCGCGTCGTTACGACCATGATTCGCCTCCTGCAGCGTGCTCCGCTGCCCGTACCGCAAGCAGCGATGGAATGGCGGCCACCCGCGCAAAGTCGCGGGCTTCCTCACCGGTCCAGAGCCGGTTCTCCTCGCCATAGGTGGCGACGGCCGGATCCATCATCGAGAACGGACTCCGCGCGCCCACCACCTGGAAGCGCCCGGGCCAGAGCCGCACGCGCGTCTCGCCAGTCACCCGCTGCTGCGAACTGCTGATCATCGCCTCGATGTCCCGCAACGCCGGATCGAAATAGTGCCCTTCATGCAGGCGGTCGCCGTAGAAGCGGCCCAGTTGATCCTTCCAGAATGTCTGCCAGCGGGTGAGCACCAGCTTCTCGAGCTCGCGATGCGCACCGATGAGCATGAGCGCGGACCCCGCCTCGAAACCGATGCGCCCCTTGATGCCGAGCGCCGTTTCGCCCACGTGGATGGCGCGGCCAATTCCATAGGATTCGGCGATCTCGCCCAGGCGATCCACCAGGTCGGCGCCGGTGAGCGCGGCGCCGCCGAGCGAGACCGGCGTGCCCGTCTCCCATCCGATCACGAGCTCCGCTGGCGCCGGCGCGTCAGCCGGCGGCTCGATCAGCTCGGCGGGCGGGCCGGCCCAGGTGTCGTGGGTCCAGCCACCGCCCCAGGTGGTGCCCCAGAGGCCGCGATTGATGGAATAGGCCGACGCCTTGGCGGGAACCGGAAGATTGCGGGCCTGGAGATAGGCGATCGACTGGTCACGCGTCACGCCCTTCTCGCGGATGGGCGTGATGATGCCGAGCTCGGGCGCCAGCACCCGCAGGGCGATATCGAAGCGGATCTGGTCATTGCCCGCGCCGGTGGATCCGTGCGCCACCGCCGCCGCGCCGATCTGGCGCGCGACGTCAATGACCGAGATGGCCTGCTGGGTGCGCTCGGCGGCGACCGAAAGCGGATAGACCTCGCCCCGCAGCACGTTGCCCTGGATCAGGAAGCGCACGAAGCGGTCGAATACCGCAGCGCGGGCGTCCACCTCATGATGCTCCGCGGCGCCGACGGCCATGGCCTGGCGGCGGATGGCCTCGCGCTCAGCGGCCGACGAGCCGCCGGTGTTGACGAAGACGGTGTGGACGTCGTGGCCCGCGTCGCGGAGGACGGGAACGCAGTAGGAGGTATCGAGCCCGCCCGAGAAGGCCAGGGCGACGGTGGGACGCTTGGTGTGCATAATGCATAAATATGCAGAACGGCCGCCTGGCGTCAAGCGCCGAGCGCTTACCGCTCGACGCTCGACGCAACACCCAACCAGTCCAGGACCGCACCCCTCGCATCGGTCGTCCGCCGAACGCCCGTGCGCCCCGCCTGCACCCCAGCGCCCCAGGCGCAGAGCACCGTCGCCATGTCCGGATCGATCGAGGGGAATCCATGGTTGCCGTGCACGCCGGACGGCTCGACCACTGGTCCCGACGCGCGGCTATCGAGATCGTAGCCCGGCGCCACGCTGAAGTAGAGGTCGCCGCCCGCCGGTCCGCCTCGTCCCAGGGAATCGCCCCGGGCCACCCGCCAGGTCCGGGTCACGACCGGCTCACCATCGAGCCCGCGCACCGCGCGCAGGACTCGCTCCACCGAGTCGAGCACGGCGGCGGCATCCTCCGGCTTCACCATGCCGTCACGCCAGCGAGTGCGGTTGAGCATGATGAAAAGTCCATCCCACGCCAGCGCGCGAGTGCCGCGCACATCCACCCGGCCACTGTCATCGGCCGCGAGGAGCCCTGCCTTGCGCAACGCGACATTCGGGTGAAAGACTCGCCAGAGCGGCCGCATGCCGTGGTCGCCGGCAACCCAGAGCCGGGCGGTGGAATCGCGGGCGACAAGATCCATCAGCGCGCCGAGGCGCAGGTCGGCCAACTGCCAGGCGCGTGCGCGGAAGGGCTGGATAGCCTGGCGCATCTCATCGCTGACGCCAGGCACTCCCTCGCTGGCAAAGCCGAGCCACCGGTGGTCGGCCTCGTCGATGCCGGGGTAGTAGTCGGCCTGCAGCCCTGGGCGGCGGGCATTCCATCCCCACGCGCTGCCGGCCATGAACGCCCGGGTCATGTTCTCCAGCCCATCGAGGTAGCGCCACTCGGCCTCGCCCGACCCGCCATCGGCGAGCGTGGGGCCAAACGCGCCGCGATCGTAGAGCTCATCCGGCCCATTGCCGACCCAGCCATCGGTGGCGGCGTCGTACGCGTCGAGCACCTCCTCACGGTTGGCCTGCAGCGCGCTGAGTGCGGGGAGGAAGAGCATATAGCTGCTGGCATCGCCACCCAGCGCAAACAGACGCACCCGCACCCGCACCCGATGGCCACGCACGTGCACCGGGATGCCGCGGGAGTAGTAGCGGGCCAGCGGACGATCAACCGGCGATGTGCGATCCGCCGGCATGGCCGGCACCAGCACGGCGCGCGCACCATCCCGCGCGGGGGCCACCGCAAGCCGAGTGTAGATCGAATCGCCGAGGAAAAGGCCGAACAGCGAATCCTCGCCTACCTGCCAGGCGATCTCGCGCGGCGGCAGCTCGCTGCCGAGCTTCTCGAGGTGCGTCCATGCGCCCATCACGTGTGGTGGCGCGCTGTCGGCGGTGAGCACCCGATCCGGCAGGAGGTGCTCGTCGTAACCGTTGATCACCGCGAGGGATGGCAGGGCGAGCGCCTGCTCAGCGCGCGCGCGTGGACCGGATGCGGTTGGCGCACTGGTATCCGCCGGCGGATAGCCCGGCACGTCCGGCGACTGGGTGGTCTGGTGCGCCACGACGCGTCGCCCCGCCAGCGCGGCGGTAATCCAGATCGGCTCCGCGCGGAGCTGGGTGGCGCGATACCCGGTCGTGCCGTCCGTGATGCGGTGCAATTCCGAGGGGAGGAGCGGCACCCGGTTGGCAGTGATGCCGTTCGAGTCGCCGTACACGCCGGTCCAGAGCGAAGCATGCGACGCCGCCGTCTTGCTGGGCCACGCTGGCAGCGCCCGGTCGGCGCACGCCCCGGCAGCGAAGAGCTGGCGGAAATGCGGGGTGGCCCAGGCCGGCACTGTCTCGAGCATGCGGCGCTCGTTCATGGCATCGAAGCTCGCGAGCAGCGCCCGATGCGTGAGCGGTGCCGGCCTTGACGGCGCGGTACTATGGCAGGCGGTGAGCGCGATGGCTGCAAGCAGCCAGCGCGCCGTCACCATGCCCGCGCCAGCGCCTCCACCATTTCGCCCAGCGCCGCCACATCCTTGAGGTCCGTCACCTCGGCGGGCGAGTGCGAATAGCGCAGCGGCCACGCGAGCGGCACGTCCGGCACGCCCCAGGGCGCAAAGACCGACCCGTCGTTGCCGCCGCTGGTGGCGCCGTACTGCAGGGGAATGTTCTTCGCCTTGGCGAGTGCGATGACCGAATCCACCAGCACCGCGGGCGCCACGTTGCTGTTGTCCACCGCCCGGATCACGGCGCCCTTGCCCAAGGGAGCCACGCCGTATGCCGTAAGCTCGAGCGGCGCATCGGCGGAGACGAAGGTATCCACCGCGTGCACGCGGGCGGCCCGCGTGCCCAGCGCGTCGGCCGCGACGGCGGCACCCTCCAGGCCAGTCTCTTCCCGCACGCTCCAGATGAGGATCACCGGATGTTTCGGGGGATTCTGTGCCAGCCGGCGGGCGGCGAGAACGAGTGCCGTGCATCCCACGCGGTCGTCGAAGGAGCGTCCAGTGGCCCGGGTGCCCGCCAGCCGCTGATACGACTTGGGCATGGTGATGGTGTTGCCCACCGCGATGCCGAGGGCGCGCGTCGCTGCGGCCGTGCCGGTGCCGGGATCCACCCGGAGCGCGCCGGGCGTGCGGTCAGGGTTCCGTCCGATCGAATCCCGCGGCATGAACACCGCCGGCACTGGCCCCTTGCTGGTATGCACCAGGGCGAGCTGTCCCTCGTAGAGCGACGGGAAGAATCCGCCCAGCCGCTCAAGAGTGAGGGTGCCATCGCCCAGGATTTCCTTCACCTGCCAGCCGATTTCATCCATGTGTGCCACGAACACGGTGGCCGGGCCGTCACCGCCAAAGCGCACCCAGAGACTGCCGGCGCTGTCGGTTTCAGTGCGGAGTCCCTTCGGCAGCAGCTGTTTCACGGCCTCGCGCACCGGCCCCTCCGCCCCGGAGGGGCCGTACGTCTCCACCAGCGTCTGCAGGACCGCCTGGGCTTCGTCCACCGGGATGCCCTGGGCACTGAGTGGCGCCGTCGGCAAGGCAAGCAGGGCGACCCCGGTTGTCACCGGGGTGACGAGGGCGCGCAAGTCGCGAAGGATGGTGCGGTTCATGGCTTCCCTCCGATCCAGTCGCGCAGGCGCTGTTCCAGCACGGCCACGTCCTCGAGCGACACGGTTTCCGCCGGCCATCCGTCGAACCGGTCGCGCAGGCGCCAGCGTGTCAGCTTGCCCAGGCCTTCACCGTGCCGAGGCCGGCGCATCGAATCCGCAGCCACTGCCCCGCCCGGCGTCCCGCCTCCCGCGTCCAGCACGATTGTCTCATCGAACGGACCAGCCTCATTCCCTACGGTCAGGAGGCCGCGACCGGAGAGACCCTCCTCCACCACGAATGCGATCACCACGGTACCGCGCGGCCTGGCGGAAGCGGCGCGCACCAGCGCGGCGCACGCGGCGCGCGCGCCGACCGATGGAGCGGCGAGCAGGTCCTTCCCATAGGCCTCGGGCGCCTTGGCCAGGACGAACGGCGTGGTGACGCGGATGCCAAGGGCCGCCACCTCATCGGCGCTGGCGGCGCCCACGTCCACGAAGGCGTTGTCGAAGGTGAATGGCT
>DASSTP010000144.1:0-4162 GCA_035707845.1 Gemmatimonadales bacterium
ATCTCCGTAGGGATCGAGGAACTGGAGGCATATGGTGCCTTGGTGATCACTGCTGTTGGTAAAGCGGCTGAGCACCGACCGTGGGTCGCTCACACGGTCGAGCTCCGCGCCCGCACCCGTACGCCAAACCGCTTCAATGCCCATGATGATGGCTCTGTGGTCCGAGCGTCAACGTGTGCGTACGCGGCATGCCTGGATTAGCTCGCCGTTCTGGGTGACGGGCCCCCGTACACGCAGTCGCAGGTTAGTGCCTGGTCGCCACAGGCGGGGCAGCGCTCCACATCGCAGCCGAGCAGATGGAGTTGGCCCTTGGCGACCCCGCAGTCGTGGCATGGGCCCGTATCGGCGCCCCAATCGTCGGCTTCGCTGCCATAGGGAACGCGTGGCAGGGCTCTTCCTCCGATCTGGTACACGCGGACGTCCTGGGCCTGGCGCACGTCACGCTGCCGCTCGTCTTCCCACGTCAAGACCAACTCCTTCCGCCGTCTAACGCGTATTGAATTGCATGTGTGCAATATTTCCCATATTACGCCGCGCAGCCCAATCCGGAAAGACTGCGCCACCGCAGTGCGTGTGAGCGGAGCACCTCCGATCACGCAGAGATCTTCCCTGGCTTTCGCTGCGTCAGCCCCGCACCGGCAACACTAACCCCTTGCGGCCCCGCATGTTCGCCTTGCAGCCAGCGCGTCTTAGACTGCGGGCGATGTCTCGCGCCTGTCACCGGACCCCGCACATTTCACGTCCCACGTCCCACGTCCCATGCCTCACGCCTCACGCCTCACGCCTCACGCCCACGCCCCACGCCCCACGCCCCACGCCCCAAGCCCTAAACCCTATGCCCTAAACCCTCAGCCCCACGCCCCGACTACATTCCCATGACGGCCCCACCCACGGCCGCCAGGGAGTGCTCATGACCGGTGTCTCAACCCACGATATCTTCGGCAACGCCGAACAGGCCCAGCCCGCCACCGCCGGCTCCTACGGCCAGCAGCCCGGCGGCTTCCGCCTTCCCGACACCACCCGCCTGGGCCACGTGGTCCTCCAGGTCGCCGACCTCGACCGCTCGCTGGCCTGGTACCAGGAGACGCTCGGCCTCGCACATCTCAGCCGGGACGGACGCCGAGCCCTGCTCGGGACCCACGGTGACTCGCGCCCACTGGTGGAACTGGCCGAGAAGCGCGGCGCCGCACCCGCTCCCCATCGCGGTCGCCTCGGTCTCTACCACTTCGCCATCCTGCTCCCCGAACGCGCCGCCCTCGGCCGCTTCGTCCGACACCTGAGCGATATCAACGCCCGCGTCGGCGCAGCCGATCACCTCGTGAGCGAAGCGCTCTACCTGCAGGATCCCGACAACCTCGGGATCGAGGTCTACGCCGACCGGCCGCGCGACACCTGGCGCCGCCTCGGCCGAGAGTTGCTCATGGCGAGCGACCCGCTCGACGTCCCCGGACTGCTCGATGCCGCCGGCCACAGCCGATGGGATGGGATGCCCGCGGGCACCACCATGGGACACGTGCATCTCCACGTGGGTGACCTGGCCGAAGCGTCGGCCTTCTATTCCGACGCGCTGGGCCTCGACCGGATGGTCTGGGAATACCCCGGTGCACTTTTCCTTGCCGCCGGCGGCTATCACCATCATCTCGGCACCAACACCTGGGCCGGCCGCGGCGCGAGTCCGCCCACGGAAAGTGACGCGCAGCTGCTGGAATGGAACGTTGAACTGCCCGGCGCCGACGCCGTCAGCGCATCAGCGGAAAGTCTCGATCGTGCCGGGCACGCCGTGCAGTGGGAAGACAAGCAATCACAGTCCGGTTACGTGACGCGCGACCCGTGGGGCACGCCGCTCCACGTGCGCGATCTTGCCAGGTAGGCAGGGCGAGCAGGATGGCAAGGCGAGCAGGTTCATGCCTTCCGCCGAGCCGCCGAGCCGCCGAGTCGGCCTCAAGCAGGAGGATCAGATGAAACGGAACAAGACCACTAACGAGAACGAACTCGAGCGGGTCTCGGAGGAAGTGGCGGGACGCCTGGCAACACTTGGCATCGAACTGAACGGGCGCGAGTCGCCCGAGGAACTCACCCGCATCTCCGACGCCGTGGAGCGCTTTGAAGCAGCGGTGCAGTCGCGCGGCGGGGACCTGATGATGGACGAACCCCCACCCGGCTCCCCACCCCAGCCCGATGATCCCCACTTCGCCCTGCCCAGCAGGAGCCCCGACGAAAGCGTCGCGAGCTACCTCGCTCGCCTCGAGCGGGTGACGGAGGAGGTGCTGAGGCATCGGAGGGAGTGAGCTGCGAGCTATGAGCTATGAGCTATGAGCTATGAGCTATGAGCTGCGAGCTGGGAGCTGCGGGCTACGAGTTGGATGAGAGCTTGCGTATCAGGCCGCTGAGCATACGGCTTTGTTCCTCAAGAGTGGCCTGCAGCTTTTCCGCGATGCCCTTACTGAGGATTCCCAGCTTGAGACCGGTGAGCACTTCGAATTCCAGTTCATGAACCGAGCCGCGCGCGATTCGGAGGAATCGAGCGAATTCTCGATCTCCTCCACGCCCGGCGCCCTCCGCAATATTCGCCCCAATTGACACTGCCGCCCGTCGCATCTGGCTTGAAAGCCCATAGCGTTCATCCGACGGAAAGCAGCGAGTGGCGTCGTACACGTCCTCGACGATGTCCAGAGCGTGCGTTGTCACCTGCAGCGACCGGTAGTTTGGCATCAGCTCCTCCTGCCCTGCATGCTAAGCAATGGAGTCGTGCTTCACAGTACCAAAAACGTCGCGTGACAGACCTTTTCCACTCGCAGCTCATAGCTCATAGCTCGCAGCTGTCAGCTCACAGCTCGCAGCTCACAGCTCACAGCTCCGCGCACGCCACCTCCCACACGTGCCCATCCGGATCCTGGAAATACCCTGAGTACCCGCCCCAGAATGCCGGCGCCGCCGGCTTCACGATCGTGGCACCGGCGGCCGCCGCCCGGGCCATCACTTCATCCACTTCCTCCCTGCTGCCGACGTTGTGGCCGATGGTGAATTCCGTGGCGCTACGCGATGCGAGCCCGAGTCCCGTCTCATGCGCCAGACTCTTCCTCGGCCACACCGCCAGCTTGAGTCCCGATTGCAATTCAAAGAATGCCACCGCACCGTGCTCGAATTCCGTGCCGACAATTCCCTTGGTCGGCAGGCCAAGGCCGTCACGATAGAAGCGCAGCGCGCGCTCCAGGTCGTCCACGGTGAGGGTGAGCAGGCTGATATGAGGGTTCATTGTCGCATTCCCAGTTTGCTGGCCATGGCGATGGCCGGCAGTCCGGTCCGCGCTTCCCAGGCCCGGTACGCTGCCGTACCCCGTAAGAAGTCGAATGATGGGTCCACCCGGACATGGTGCTCGCAGACATCGCGATGCACCAGCATCGAGTCAAGCCAGCCGAGCGTGGACGCGGTGTCGCCAAGCATGGCGTAGGCCAGCGCGTAACGAGACGGGGCCACGGGTTCGGCGCCGTTGCGCTGCTGCCCGAGCTGCGCCAGCCTGCGCCGCAGGTCGCGCGCAAGGAGCATTCTCGCCTCGGCATCGGTGGCGGCCGGACGCAGTGCATCGGCGCCCGCCGTATCTCCCGATTCCAGGCGGCCTCGGCGCAGCCACTCGACCGCCTCGCGCGGCTCGTGCATGGCAATGAAAAGCTGCGCGAAGTCAAGGTTGATGCGGGGCCATACTGCGGGATAGTCGCGCACCAGCGCCAGGAACGTGCGCCGGGACTCGTCGTACCGGCGGGCGAAGTACAGCTGCTCCGCCACCAGTCGCCCGAAATAGAGACTGAGCGGGTCGAGATGCTGCGCCTCGCGCGCCAGCGCCACGGCGCTGTCCATCTGGCCATAGAAGCGGTACCAGATCGACAGCATGCCGGGCACATCCGGATCGAGTGGATCAAGGCTTCGCGCCCGCGCAAGCTGCTGGCCGGCACGCGGCAGGTCGAGGTGACCGAACATGCCCTCCGAGGCAAGCGCCACCCACGCACCCGCGGCGGTGCTGTCGAGCTCGATCGCGCGACGTGCCAGTTCGTCCACGCGAGGCCACGCTTCGTCAGGGTCGGTCTGGTTGTCGAGGGCGAGATAGATCCATGCATGCGCCAGCCCGTACAGGCCGGGCACGTAGAGCGGCTCGCGGTCAACCAGC
>DASSTP010000145.1:0-29722 GCA_035707845.1 Gemmatimonadales bacterium
CTGGCCGTCGCCGCCGCACCTGCCCAGGCCCAGTTCGGCCTGCCCAAGATCAAGGTCAAGACGCCCTTCGTATCCTCGTCCTCGGACGTGCATACCGGCCGGGTGATTTTCGGTGCCACGGTCCTCGAGATCAACGAGGAGAACATGTCCCATTTTCTCAAGGGGCTCGCCGCCGAGCAGGAGGCCGCCACCCGGCTCGAGGCGGACCAGAAGAATGGCGCCCCGGCGCGCAACCAGAAGAAGCGCGATGCCTACGAGAAGCAGCGCCAGGCCTATGACGCCGCCTCGGAGAAGTACGATGCCTGCGCCGCCCCGCTCCGGGAGCAGGGCGCCAGCGAAATGGATGCCTATGCGTCCAGCGTCGCCGGAGATACGAGCGCGATGCAGAAGGTGGCCGAACGCATGCAGGCAGCCGCAATGGCCGGTAACCTGACCGAGGTGCGACGCCTGTCGGACTCGGTCGCCAAGGCGTCGAATGCCGCGAGCGGACAGGGCATGGCCGTGGCTGGCGCCGCCAACAAGCGGATCGCCGACAAGTGCGGGACGCCGCCGCAGGAGCCCGCCGAGCCGGAGTATGAGGATGAAATGACGGGCGAGGACGTGCGCACCGCGGGCCTCACCGCCAGCGGCATGACCGCGTCGCAGTACTCGATCTTCCGCGAGCGAGTCCTCCCCTATGTCGCGAGCAAGGGCAAGTCCGGTGGCAGCAACACCTACACCGAGGACGAAGTCGCCGTGCTCAAGGCCAGTCTCGACAGCCTGAGCCCGTATCTGGAGCTGCTGCAGCAGTACTAGGTCGCAGGTCACAGGTCGCAAGTCGCAGGTCGCAGGCAACCGCTCACGCGACCTGCGACCCGCGACCTGCGACCCTCCGTCCATGCCACGCCTCCTCCCCCTCCTCCTCCTCCTCGCCCTGGCGGCGCCCTCCACGCCGCCGTCGTTGTCGGTGCACAGCAATGGCCACTGGCACACCTGGTGGCGCGCCGAGGACGCGCCGGCCCAATGGGACGCAGCGCTGCCGCTGGTCACACAGGCGGTGCAGTGGGAGGACTCGGCCGGCGGCATCGCACTCGGCTCGCTACGTCTCGCGGCAAGCGGCGAAGCATGGCGCACCCGCGCCATCATTGTGAGAGTGGATCCGTCGCGCATCCGCTTCACCCTTGCCCGCTCGGGCACGCGCCTCGGTGCGCCCTTCACCTGGACCATTGATTCGGCGCCGCCGTCGGCCATGCTCGCCCTCAACGCCGGAGAGTTCGATGACGACGGCGCCTGGGGCTGGCTGGTGCGCGACGGTCATGAGCTGCAGCCGCCCGGGAGCGGCCCACTCGCGCCCGCCGTGATGATCGATACCGTGGGCAACCTCAGCATCGTGCCGCCCGACAGCATCGCCACGCTGCGCGGTGCGAAGAGCGTCATGACGGCGTTTCAGTCCTACCCTGCACTGCTCCAGGGCGACGGCTCGGTGCCGCCGGCGCTCCTCCGGGACACGCCGTATCTCGACCGCACCCACCGCGACGCACGGCTCGCCATCGGGCTGCTGCGCGACGGGCAGATCCTCATCGTGCTGACACGCTTCGACGCCCTGGGTGGCGTGCTCGACGGACTGCCATTCGGCCTCACCACCCCCGAGATGGCGGCACTCCTCGGCGCCCTCGGCGCCCGCCGGGCCGTCTCGCTCGACGGCGGCGTCTCGGGCCAGCTGCTGGTGCGGCTTCACGGACAGGAATACCGGTGGACGGGGTGGAGGAAGGTGCCGGTGGGGATGGTTGGACAGTTGGACAGTGGGACAGATGGACAGATGGACAGTTGGACAGATGGACAGTGATGCACGCGAGATTGAGAACTCGGGACGCGTGTTTCCCCGAGGGAATAGCGCGACGGAAGAGGTCGAAGCTGCGGGCAGGTATTGGTATGTCTTCCATCTGTCCATCTGTCCCACTATCCAACTGTCCGCCTTGCGACTGATACCCTACCCCCCTATACTACTACCATGTCTACGATCGACTTTGCGGTGCTCCTCGCGGGCGTTGCCGCCATCGCCTGGATCAACTGGTTCTTCTTTATCGCGCCGAGCCGCCGAGGCGTCGAGGCGACATCCACCATGGGCATGCAGGAAGCGCTCATCGTGGTCCGGGGCGGCTATGAGCCCGCCACCATCCGGGTGAAGAGCGGGACACCGGTCCGGCTCGTCTTCGACCGGCAGGAGACAAACAGCTGCTCGGAGGAGATCGTGTTCCCCGATTTCAACATCCGCCGTTACCTGCCGGCATTCGAGCGCACCACGGTGGACCTCCCTGCCCCGGCGCCCGGCGAGCATCCGTTCATGTGCGGCATGAGCATGCTGCACGGGCGCCTGATTGCGGAGTAGTCCCATGGCCGCCACCGAAACGACGAAAATCGAATTCCCGGTGTCCGGCATGCATTGCGCCGCCTGCCAGGCGCGGGTGCAGCGTGCGCTGGAGAAGGCGCCCGGAGTAGACCGCGCCACCGTCAATCTCATGACCGGCAGTGCCACCGTCACGTTCGACCCGTCGGCCACCAGCACCGAGGCGTTGCTCGAGACGGTGCGCGGCACCGGGTACGGCGCCGAGATGCCGGATCCTTCCCGCTCGGCCGTGGAAGAGCAGGCGGCACGCGACGCCGCGCGCGAGGCAGAGTTCCGCGACCTCAGGCGCAAGGCCGTCGTCTCGCTCATTGCCGGCATCATCGCCATGCTCATCTCGATGCCCGTGATGGCCCGCCACGCCGGCGTGTCGCCCGACCCGTTCATGACCTGGGTCATGCGCCACGTGAGCCCGGCCCTCGAGACGGCCTTCCCGTGGATCTACGCCGCCTCGCCCTCACTGCTGCTCGGCGTCCTGCTCGTCTTCACCCTCGGCACCATGCTCTGGGCCGGCCGGCATTTCTATGTCGGCGCCTGGAACTCCTTCCGCCATCACTCGGCGGACATGAACACGCTGATCGCGGTGGGGACCGGCGCCGCCTTCGTCTACTCGCTCGTCGCCACCTTCGCACCGGGAATCTTCACCAGCCACGGCCTGGCGCCCGATGTGTACTACGAGGCAGTGATCATCATCATTGCCCTCATCCTGGTGGGCAACGCGCTCGAGGCGCGCGCCAAGCACCAGACGGCGTCGGCGCTGCGCTCGCTCGCGGGGCTGCAGCCGAGCTCAGCGCGCGTCATCCGCAACGAGCAGGAACTGGATATTCCGGTCGGTGACGTCGCGCATGACGACATCGTGGTGGTGCGTCCCGGCGAGCGGATCCCGGTTGATGGAGTGGTGGTCTCGGGCCGGAGCGCGGTCGACGAGAGCATGCTCACTGGCGAGGCGATGCCGGTCGAGAAGACCGGTGGCGATGCCGTCATCGGCGGCACGGTCAACCGCACGGGCAGCTTCCAGCTGCGCGCCACCACGCTCGGGCGGGACAGCGTGCTGGCCCGCATCGTCACGCTGATGCGAGAGGCGCAGGGCTCCCGTGCGCCGATCCAGCGGCTGGCTGACCGGATCAGCGCCGTGTTCGTGCCGGTGGTGATCTCGATCGCCATCGCCACGTTCGTCACCTGGTTCATCGCTACCGGCGAGGGCGGCGTGGTACGCGCCTTTGCCGCGGCAGTGGCGGTGCTCATCATCGCCTGTCCCTGCGCCATGGGGCTCGCGGTGCCCACCGCGGTGATGGTAGCGACCGGGCGCGGCGCCGAGCGGGGCGTGCTGATCAAGGGCGGCGAAGCGCTGGAACGTGCGGGCGACGTGGATACCGTGGTGCTCGACAAGACCGGCACCATCACGGAAGGGCGCCCGGCAGTCACCGATATCATTGCGGCTGATGGCATGGCTGAGGGCGAGCTGCTGCGTCTCGCGGCATCACTCGAGCGGGCGTCGGAACATCCCCTGGCCGACGCCATCGTCGCCACCGCCAAGGCGCGCGGCATCACGCTCGACGAGGTATCGAATTTCGAGTCGGTCACCGGAAAGGGAGTGAAGGGGACGGTCGGTGCGCACGATGTGCTGATCGGCACCGAAACGCTGCTGCGCGAGCATGAGGTCGCACTCTCAGCTCTCAGCCCTCAGCTGTTGGCTCTCAGCGCCACCGGCCGCACCGTCGTTCTCATCGCCACCGACGGCCAGCCCGCCGGTCTTCTTGCCATCGCCGACCCGATCAAGCAAACCTCCCGCGCCGCACTGGCAGAGCTGCGGAAGCTGGGGCTCGATCTCGTGCTGCTCACCGGCGACAACGAGCAGACGGGACACGCCATCGCGAAGGAAGTCGGCATCAGCCGGGTGGTGACTAACGTCCTGCCCGACGGAAAGGTCGCCGAGGTGAAACGGCTGCAGGCCGAAGGGCATGTCGTGGCCATGGCGGGCGATGGCATCAACGATGCGCCCGCGCTGGCCCAGGCCGACATCGGCGTTGCGATGGGAACCGGGACCGACATCGCCATGGATGCGGGTGACGTCACGCTCATGCGCGGCGACCTCACCGGCGTGGCCGATGCCATCCGGCTGTCCCGTCGCACCATGCGCACCATGAAGCAGAACCTCTTCTGGGCGTTCATCTACAATGTGGTGGGCATTCCCATCGCGGCCGGTGTGCTCTATCCGGCGTTCGGGATCTTGCTGAGCCCCGTGATCGCGAGCGCAGCAATGGCGATGAGTTCGGTGAGTGTGGTGAGTAACAGTCTCCGCTTGAGGAGGGCATAGTGGCCAGGGGACGAGAGACGAGGGACGAGGGGCGCCGAGCCGCCGAGTCGCCGAGCCGCCGAGCCACCGGCATCGACGCCGACCTCAAGGCCCGGAACCTCCGCCGCCTGCGGCGGATCGAGGGCCAGGTGCGTGGGCTGCAGAAGATGGTCGAGGAAGACCGCTACTGCGCCGACATCATGACCCAGATCGCCTCAGTGCACGAGGCGCTGCGGGCGGTGAGCCGGGAGCTGATGCGGAATCACCTGAAGCATTGCGCCACCGGCGCCATCCGCTCGGATGACCCGGTGAAGGCCGATGCGATGTACGATGAGCTGATTGAGCTGATGTTCAGGCATGTGAGATGAGATGGACAGTTGGACAGTTGGACAGTTGGACAGGCATGCATACTGTCCATCTGTCCATCTGTCCATCTTATCACTCCCCAGCCACCGCAAACAGCTGCGACTGGTTCCTGGCGTTGCCCAGGAGCGTGAGGGCACGGTCGAGCTGGACGTCGTCATCCACCCGCCGGCGGAACGCCGCCGAGTCGCCGAAGGCGATCGTCGCGGCCTGCTGGCCGACGAGCTGGTTCACCAGCGACGAGGCGCTGTCGAACTGCGCCCGCGTCACCGGCACGCTGTCCCGGCTCATCTGCTGGAAAAGACTGTCACGCCAGGCCTCGGTGACCGTGAAGCCGGGCCGGATCCGGGGCCGCATCTTGAGCGCCACGTCGTAGAATGCCCGGTAGGCCTTCTGCGATGCCGGCGCGATGGCCTTGAGGAAGTTCTGCTCCGGCGTGGAGATGGTGTCTGCCGGCACCACCACATCGGGCGTGATCCCGCCGCCGCCGTACACCACCCGGCCCTGGTCCGACTTGTACGCCGGCCGGGCGTGACGCACCGAATCGGTCTCCAGCGAATCCGGCGTGACCAGGGCGTAGCGCCCGTTGATCATCTCCCGCTCACGCTGGATGCTGCGCCCGCTCGGCGTGAACCAGCGGGCCGTGGTGATCTTGAGCGCCCAGCCATCGCGCAGCGGGTAGAGACTCTGCACCACGCCCTTGCCGTAGGAAGTGGTGCCCACCACCAGGGCGCGGTCGTGATCCTGCAGTGCGCCCGCCACGATCTCCGCGGCGCTCGCGGCGCCACCATCCACCAGCACCACCACCGGCTCAGCGGCCCGCAGTGCACCGGTGCCGGCAAACGATCCTGCCAGGCCGACATCCGGTTCGCGATCACGATAGCGTACCGTCACCACCTGCTGGCCCGGTGTGAGGAAACGCTCGCTCACGGAAATGGCCTGGAGCAGGCTGCCACCAGGATTGCCCCTGAGATCCAGCACGAATCCCTTGGCGCCCTGCTTCCGCAGCAGGGCAATCGCCTCGCCCACTTCCACGCCGGCGGAATCGCTGAAGCGCTGGAGCGGGATGTAGCCCACCCCATGGTCGAGCATCATCGCGTAGGGAACGGCGGGCACGTGGATGCGCGCACGGGTGAACTGCATGTGGATCGGCTCGCGCACACCCGGCCGGCTGAAGATCACCTTCACCGTGGTGCCCGGCTCGCCGATGAGGCGACTCGACACTTCGTCCAGCTTGAGCCCGCGCGTGGAGGTGCTGTCCACCTGCATGATGCGGTCGCCCGGCTGGACGCCTCCCTCGCGGGCAGGCGAGCCCGGGAAGGTGGCGGTCACCACGACGGTACCGAGCTGGTCCTGGATGCTCATGCCCACGCCCGCGTAGTCGTTGCGGAGCGTATTGCGGCTGAAGCTGGCGATCTGCTCGGGCGAATAGAGATCGGCGTAGGGATCGTCGAGCTGGCTCACCAGCCCGCGGGCGGCACGGATCCAGAGCTCATCGCTGGAGAGCGAATCCACGGCGCCGGTTTCAATCCGAAAGCGGACGTCGTCAAACACGCCCTTGCCGTCGGTGCGGCTCCTGGCACCAAGCGGAATGAGGGCGCCGACGACGAGCGCGGCGGGGACAGCCATCCAGGGGAAGAGACGTCGCATAGTGAAGTCGCAGGTCGCAGGTCACAGGTCACAGGTCATAAGTCGTACGACATATCAGCTATGACGTACGACGCTTCCACCCCTACGCGGGGGGTCAGGCCGGGTTTCGAGCCACTACGCGGCGGTCACATCCAGGCAGCGTGAGACCTCGGCGATCAGTTCGGATGGGAGAAAGGGCTTGCTCAGCAGGGCACAGGGTGCCGCGATGCCCCGCGCCATGAGCTCGCGCGGGCTGTAGCCCGACATCAGGATCACCGGCAAGTCGGGACGGAGCACGGAAAGCCGCTCGGTGAGCTCCACGCCATTCAGGTACGGCATGACGATATCCGAGAGCACCAGCCGCAGGGCACTGCCCAGCTCCTCCACCTTTGCCAGCGCTTTCCGCCCATCCCCCGCCTCGGCGACCGTATAGCCGCGGCCGCGCAAGACCCGCGCCGCAAAGCGCCGCACCAGCTCTTCATCATCCACGACAAGGATCTGGGCCATTGCCTGGCGGGCCGTCCTTCTGGCTTCGGACCACGGCGGGAGTTATTGGAGCTTAGGGGACTAGAGCAGGGGGCGTCAAGCGTCGAACGCCAAGCGCCCGACGCCGTCCGAAACTCACCCCCTCCCCCATCCGTCTACCTTTGTAACTGTCCATCTGTCCATCTGTCCATCTGTCCAACTGTCCATCTGTCCAACTGTCCATCTGTCCAACTGGAGCCCGCATGCGCACCTTCGCCATAGCCGCGGCACTCATCCTGTCCGTCCAGCCCGCCCCGTCTGTCCTGTCCGCCCAGTCCGCCGACTCGGCCGCCGTCATGGCTCCAGTCCACCGCCTGTTCGACGGCATGCGCGCGCACGACAGCGCCACAGTGCGTTCGGTCTTTGCCCCCGGCGCCACCCTGACGTCGAGCAGCATCCGGAACGGCACTTCCACGGTGAGCAGCGAATCCATCGATGGCTTCATCAACGCCGTGGGACGCCCCAGCACCGACAAGTTCGACGAACGGATCAGCGACCCGGTGGTGCACATCGATGACGGGCTGGCGATGGTGTGGGTGAAATACAGCTTCTACCTGAATGACAAGTTCAGTCACTGCGGCGTGGATGCCTTCATGCTGGCCAGGGACACGTCGGGATGGAAGATCCTGTCGATCGGGGATACCAGAAGGCGGGAGGGATGCGGGTGAGAGATGGACAGATGGACAGTTGGACAGTTGGACAGTTGGACAGATGGACAGATGGACAGGTATGCATACTGTCCAACTGTCCAACTGTCCATCTGTCCAACTATTTTGCCTTCTCCCTCACCACTTCCCCCGCCTTCTTGTCCTCCCGAATCCCCACATAGCGCGGGTGGCGGAGGATGCTGTCGCGGGTCCACTCGCTGAAGCCGACCTGCACCACGAGGGAGGGCCTGACCCAGTGCACGTCGTCGGTCTTGATGGAGGTGGTGTCGCTGAGCGCTGAGCGCTCGGCGCTGAGCGGCACCAGCAACTTCTTCAGCTGATGCAATGCCACGGCGTCGAACCCTGTCCCCACCCGCCCCGCGTAGCGCAGTTCGCCCTGGTCGTAGTAGCCGAGGAGCAGGGCGCCGAGCTCCTCGCGGGTACCCTTCGGGTCGGTCCATCCCAGCACCACGAATTCCTGCTCGTTCAGGCACTTGAGCTTGACCCATTCGCCTGAGCGTCCTGTCTCGTAGCGGCTCGACGCGTTCTTGCCGATCAATCCTTCGGAGCCCATGCGGCAGGCATTGTCATAGAGTTTCCGGAAGGTGCCCGTGAGCACCGGCGTGAGGCGGATGGTGCTGCTGACCTTGACCACCTGCTCCAGCCGCTTCCGGCGCTCGCGCCAGGGCAGGTCGCGGATATCCGTGTCCTTGTAGCGAAGGCAGTCGAAGAGCCAGAGCTCCACGGGAATCCGTTCAATCAGGATGCGCGAGGGCCGCAGCACATGGATGCGGGACTGCAGCCGATTGAAGCTGGAGAGTCCCGTCTCGGGATCGATGGCCACCAGCTCGCCGTCCACCAGCACATCGGCGCGCAGCGCCTTCGCGAGCGCGCTAACCACATCGGGGTAACTCCCATCCATGCGGCGGCCGGAACGGGACAGCAGGTGAATCACCTTGGCCGTCCGCTTCACGATGACCCGCACCCCGTCGAGCTTGGGTTCGTAGATCCAGCCGCGCGGAAGCGCCCTCGGCTTGATCAGCGTGGCGAGCATCGGCTGGATGGCAGCCATGGGTCAGGCGGGAGTTTCGACGCCGGCGAGGCCGAGCGCGGCCGCGAGGTCGTGCTTGGCGTCCAGGATGCCAGCCCATGGGTCGCCCACCGTGGCCAGGCGCTCCGGCAGCGTGTGCACCGTGAAGTGGGTGGGATAGACGTGGGGCAGTTCGTCCCACGTCACCGGCGTCGAAACGGTGGCGGCTGGATGCCTGCGGACCGAATAGGCGGCGGCGAGCGACTTGCCGCGCACGTTCTGGTTGTAGTCGAAGAAGACCTTGCCGGTCCGGTTCTCCACGCTCCATTCGAGGGTCACCTGCTTCGGCATCCGCCGGGCGACAAACGATCCCAGCGCCTCCGCCATGCGGCGCACTTCATCGAAGGTGAAGTCGCGAACGATCGGGAAGAAGAGATGGAGCCCGGTCTTGCCTGACGTCTTGACGAACGCCTCGAGACCAAGCGACGTCGCCACCTCCCTCACCTCCAGCGCCACGTCCCGCACCGCCTCGAATCCCTTGCGATGCAGCTCCGGCTCGTCGCCCTTCTTCTCCTTGCCCGAATAGACGTAGGAATCGAGATCCACCACGAGGAAGTCGGGAAAGTTGAGCCGGGACTCATCGAGTCTTGCCGCGGAGGTGGCGTAGCTGGTGCCGAGACCGGCGCCGTCAGTGCCGCGCGTGACGCTCGAATGCCAGACGTGCAGCTCAACGGCGGCCCGCTGGCCCAGCCAGAGCAGCGTGGCCAGGTTGGACGGCACCAGGTACCGGGTAGGTTTTCCCTCGTCTTCAGTCCAGATGGAGAGCGTGCGGACGAAGCTCTCCGCATCGGGGAAGTGCTTCTGGAAGAAGTGCGATCCGGCAATCCCGTTGGGGGTGCGCACCACGAATACCGGCCGGTCCTTCACGTGGCGCAGCAACACCTCTGACACCGACGCGAGATACCTGAGGTAGCCACGCTTGGTCACGGCGGGGCGCGCGGCGGGCCAGAGCTTCTTGTCGAGACTGGTCACGTTCAGGCGAAATTTGCCGAGCCGGAGCGTGGCCTCTCGGCCGGCATCCTCGAGGGCGGCCAGTACGCTGGTTGCCTGGGATGAGAGTGTCATGCGTTCACCTGTCTCAAGCAGGTCGCATGTCGCATGACTGGCGACCTGCGACTGTCCTCAGCTCACCTTCCGTCGGCCATTGCGCGTCGAGCGTCGAGTGCCACGCGTCCCGCGTCCCGCGACTCGCGACTTGCTTTCCGACTTCCCGCCATCCCGTCTTCCCCTCTTCAGGCTCCGCTGCAAGGCCTCCCGCAGATCAATGACCGTGGCTTCCCGTTCGGGCGGCGTCTCCACTTCCTTGCCTTCGAGCTTGGCGTCCACCATGGCAAGCACCGCCTTGCGGTACTCATCCTCATAGTCGGCGGGATCAAAGGGTCGCGTGAGGGTCTCGACCAGCTGGGTGGCCAGCGTGATGTCGGTCTTTTCCACCCTGGTGTCCGACAGGTCCACGCCGTGCTCGAGGTCCACCTCGTCAGGATAGAACAATGTCTCCAGCAGCAGGGCACCGCCATGCGGGCGCACCGCGCAGAGCTGCTGCTTCTTCCGGATGGTGATGGTGGCGATGCCGAGGAGCTTTTCCTGCTCCAGCACGCTCATCAGGAGGGCGTAGGGTTTCTCGCCCCGGGTGTCGGGGGCGAGGTAGTACGTGCGCTCGAAGTACAGCGGGTCCATCTCGGCTTCGGCGACGAAGGCCGAGATGTCGATGCTGTGCTTGCTGCGCACCGGCAGGTTCTCGAGATCCTGGTCGCTGAACAGGACAAACTGCCCCTTCATGTACTCGTAGCCCTTCACCAGCGACTTGTAGGCGACTTCTTCCTCATCGTACGGACACCACCAGCGGCGCTCCACGGGCGTCCCGCATTCGGCGTGTATCAGTCGAAAGGACACATCCTCCGATCGCGTCGCCCCGAAGAGCTTGACCGGGATGGTGACGAGGCCAAACGATATCGCGCCTGACCAGGTTGCACGGCCTGACATTGTTCCCCCTTTCTTCCCAAGGGGTTACGGACAATGTAAAGCCTGTTGCGGATTGGGACCGTGCGGGGCGTCACGACGGGCGGGATGGGCAGGATGGGCAGGATGGGCAGGATGGGCAGATCGAAGCTCGCCTGACATCACTTGTGCATCCAGCCCATCCTGCCCATCTCGCCCATCCAGTAATCACCCGCCCATCCCGCCTAGCCGTCTTTAAGCATCCTCTCGAACCTCGGATTCCCCTTCAGCGGCGCGAACAGCGGGTCGATCTTCATCCAGCCGGCCGTGATCGGCGTGGGATGCTTGCGGAGTTCCTCCAGCGCGTCCATGGCCTCGTTGAGCCGGCCAGCGGCCAGGTAGATCCGCACCAGCTGGAGACGATCATAGGCCAGCGAAGCTGAGGCGTCGGTCCGGTACATGGCCACGGCTCGCCGACCGGTGGCGATGGCGGAATCGGCAAGCCCCGCATGGGCGAGCGCCACGCCGTAGAGCACTAGCAGCGATGGGTCACCCGGTGCCTGGCGCACCTGATCCAGGCCGGTCGCCAGCGAGGAGTCGGCATAGGCCCTGGCCAGCCCTTTCTGGCCCTGGTCCCAGTAGTAGGTCGCCAGTGACTGCCCCCACCAGGCGCGGTCGCCATCGAACGCGGAGGGCGTGAGCCGGCCCACGAGGGCCTGGCTCGAGGGGTCGAGGACAAAGGTGAGTTCCTCAAACCCGGCGAGGTAGGCGGCGACGACCGGCGGCGAGACGCGAGCCGTGGCACGGGCGGCCGCGGCGCGTGCACCGTCCAGGTCGCCCTGCGCCAGCTTGATCTTGATCAGGAGCTGGTAATGGCCAAGGTTGTCGGGCTGGAGCGCAATGACCGCGTTGCAGACCTCTTCCGCCTCCTGCAAGCGGCCCGTGAAGAGGTAGTCACTGCTAAGGGAGTTGAGCACCGCCGCATTCCGCGGATCCAGCTCCCGCGCGCGTTCCAGCCGCTCGACTGCCCGCGCATAGTTGCCATTGTTGGCGTCCGCGCGAGCACCAGCCCGCAAGATTTCCGGATCGTTCGGGCCCAGCTGCATGGCACGTTCAGTGAATTCGGCACTCTTCGCGGGGTCGCGGGCAATGCCGTTGTAATACAGCGCGGCGGCCGCGGCGGCCGCGGCATTGTCGGGCCCGAGCTGAAGTGCGTGATCCACGGACTCTCGTGCCCGCCGTGCCACGACAGGATCCCGGGCCCCGTTGGTGTAGAGCCGCGTGGCCGCGGTCGCAAGCCCCGCCCAGGCATCGGCGAATGTGGAGTCGAGGGCCACCGCCTGCTCAAAGTTGTCCACGGCCTGTCGCAGGCTTACGGGGTCGCCGGCGGAGCCAATGGACCGCCCCTTGAGATAGGCATCCCACGCCGCCGGATTCTCGGTCGGACGTTTGCCCAGGTCCGCCGATTCCTTGGCGCCCAGCTGGGCGCCCAGCGCTCCGGCCACTCGCGCGGCCACCTGTCCCTGCACCGCGAAGACGTCGGTCAGGTCCGCGTCGAAGGTCTGCTGCCAGTCAGTGGCGCCAGTGCGCCCGTTCACCAGCTCGGCCACCAGCTGCAGGCGACGCGAAGAGGGATCCGTCCCGCTGGCCCAGCGCACCCGGCCCATGAGCAGGTACTGCGCGCCAAGCTCGCTGGCGATCTGGGTAAGCGGAAGGCTCGAGCCGCGATACTGGGACGAACTCGCGTTGGCGATGACCGTGAGCCCGTTGACCTGTGAGAGCTTGCCGCGCACTTCGTCGGTGATGCCGTCCACGATGTAGTCGTTGGCGCTGTCGCCCTGGTTCTGGAACGGCAGTACGGCGACGTGGGTCACGCCGGTCGGAGTCGCCGCCGATTTCGGACGACGGAGGAAGATGACGGCCGCGACCGCGAGCGCGACCAACGCGACGGCCGGGATGAGCCAGCGACGGGCAGTCGAGGGGGTCGAGGCGGTCGAGGGGGTCGAGACGGACGGGCCGGACGGGCGGAAGGCGCTCGTCTCCACCGTGGCCAGTGAATCGGCCAGGTCGGTGGCCGTCGCATAGCGATCGGCGGCGCTGCGGGAGAGCGCCTTGCTCACCGTGTCCTCGAGCCCGGCTGGCAGGCCCTCGCGCGTGGCGCCGAGCGGGCGCGGCCGCTCGGTGAGACTCCGCGCCACCACCGCCTGCGGGCTCCGGCCGGTAAAGGGCGGCTCGCCCGTCAGCATCTCGTAAATCACCGCGCCCAGTGCATAGATATCGGTCCGGGCGTCGACCGCCTTGTCGCCGGTCGACTGCTCGGGACTCATGTACTGCGGCGTGCCGATCGCCAGACCGGTCTTGGTAATGGCCTCGCCCTCGGCGTCCAGCGCCCGGGCAATGCCGAAGTCGGCCACCAGGGCATGGCCCTCGTGGAGCAGGATATTGGCCGGCTTGATGTCGCGGTGGATGATGCCCCGCTTATGGGCATAGGCCAGCGCCTCGGCCACCTCGCGCCCGATGCGAAGGGCGACGGGCACCGGGAGTTCGCCCTCACGATTGAGCCGGGACGCGAGCGATTCGCCCTCGACATAGGGCATGACGTAATAGAGAATGGACGAGGCGGACGGGGCGGTCGAGCGCTCGCCCTCTTGACCCCTCGACTCCTCGACCGCCGCCACGCCCGAATCAAACATCGGCAGGATGTTCGGGTGATTGAGCTGGGCGGCGATCTCCACTTCGCGCAGGAACCGGTCGGTGCCCAGCGTCGCCGCCAGCTCCGGCCGCATCACCTTCACCGCCACCTGGCGCTTGTGCTTGAGATCCTCGGCCAGATAGACCGTGGCCATCCCGCCTTCCCCGATCACTCGCTCGATCCGGTAGCGGCTGGCCAGCACCCGGGTGACCTTGGCCACCTCGAACTCGCCGGTGGGCATGGTGCGGGGCGGCACGCCCGGCTCGGTGGGCGTGGCCTTGCCGCAATGCATGCAGAACTGCGCCTCATCGGGCAGACTGGTATGACACGACGGACAGGTGCGGGCCGTGGGCATGGAGATCCGGTTGCGGGGGAACGACGGAATATAGTCGTGAGTCGTGGGTCGTGGGTCGTGGGTCGTGGGTCGTGGTTCGTGGGTCGTGGGCCTTATGACCCACGACTCATGACTCACGACCCGTGACTACCTCCCTGCCACCAGCCGCTCAAACCTTGGATTCCCCTTGAGCGAGGCGAAGAGCGAGTCAATGGTCAGCCACTTCCGGCTCAGGTAGAACGGGTGCTTGAACAGTTGCTCCAGCTGGTCGAGCGCGTGATCCGGCTCTCCCACGACGAGATAGATGCGGACGAGCTGGAGCCGGTCATACGCTTCGGAAAAGCTGCGCTCGCCTTGGCGCATCGAGAGCGCCCGAAGGCCCTCTGCCACGGCCTCCGCTTTCTGGCCGGCGTAGGCGAGCGTGAGTCCATACAGCACGGTGGCGGATGGATCAGGCGTGTCAGCCGTCGCCTGGGCGCGTGCCAACTGGAGCGCCGAGTCTGCGTACACCCGGGCCAGGTCACGACGGCCGCGGAGCCAGTTGGCGGTGGCCAGCGACTGTCCCCACCAGGCGCGATCCCCATCGAAGGCGGATGGTGTGAGCCGGTAGATCAGGGCCTCGGTGGCCGGGTCGAGCACCCAGCTCAGCTCGAAATAGCCGGCAAAATTCGCCGCCACCTCAGGCGGGGGCACGTGCTGATTGGCACGCTGCACCACGGCCCGCGCCCCATCGAGGTCTCCCTGCGCCAGGCGCACCATCGCGAGCCACTCATAATTGAGTGGCGTGTCGGGCGAGACGGCGATGGCAGCTTCGCTTGCCTCGGCCGCGTCGGAGAGACGCCCCACACCGAGGTAGCCACGGCTCAGGTCCGCAAGCACCGCGGGCGATCGAGGGTCCAGCTCGCGCGCCTTGTGCAACCGATCCAGTCCTCGGTCATATTCGCCACTGTTGATGTCGGCCCTGCCAGCGGCGGCCAGCACATCGGGATCGTTGGGCGCCAGGCGGATCGCGGTGGCCATGTTCTCGGTGGCCTTGGCCAGGTCAGGCAGGACGTTGGTGTAGTAAAGCGCCGCCGCGGCATAGCCGATGGCATTGTCGGGCGAAATCCGGAGTGCGCGCTGGAAGGCTTCGTGGGCACGCCGCGCAATGCCAGGATCACGCTGGCCGTTCTGGAACAGCCGGGACGCGCTGTACGACAGCCCGCCCCACGCCTCGACGAAGCTGGAATCGAGCGCCACGGCCTGCTCATAGTTTGTGATGGCCTCCCGCAGCGACGCTGGATCGATTCCCGTGCTGGCTTTCGCACGCAGGTAGGCATCCCATGCGGCTGGATTCTGCGTGGGGCGTTTGGCCAGATCCTCGGTTTCCTTGGCTCCCAGTTCGGCGCCCAGCGCGCTGGCCACCCGCGTCGCCACTTCAGACTGGACCGCAAACACGTCGGTGAGATCAGCGTCGAAAGTCTGCTGCCAGGTGGTGGCGCCGGTCGATCCATTTTCCAGCTCCGCCACCACCTGCACCCGCCGTGACGCCGAGTCCACGCCCGGTGCCCAGCGCACCCGGCCTATCAGGAGATACTGCGCGCCCAGTTCGGCGGCGATCACCTGCGGCGTCTTGGCCGAACCGCGATACTGCGACGAGCTTCCAGAGGCAATGACCGCAAGCCCATTCACCTGCGAGAGCTTGCCCCGCACCTCGTCGGTGATGCCATCCACGATGTAATTGCTCGCGGTGTCGCCCTGATTCTGGAATGGCAGTACAGCCACATGAGTCAGTCCGGTCGCGGACGCCGATGCCGGCGAGCGCCCGGCGCTCGCGGCACCGGCCACGATGGCCCACACGATGACGGCGCCGATGCCGCCCAAACCGGCATTGCGCCACGTGAGGCGCGCATCGAACACCCGTGGCGCCACGCCGTGCTGGCGCCGCCGCTCCGCGGCGGTTGTGAGAATCAGCATCACGCCGCCGAGAGCCAGCAGTGCGACCGCAATCCCCAGCACCCAGGTCGGCAGCCCCCAGCGTCCCGCCATGAATGCCACTGCGCCAAGCGCGAGGAGTGCGATGACGCCCAGGGTTATCCAGGGGCGAGAGGTGGAGGTGGTCGAGCTGGTCGAGGCGATCGAGATGTGCGTGCCGGTTTCGACGGTCGCCAGCGACTCCGCGAGCGCCGTGGCGGTCGGGAAGCGATCGGCCGCACTGCGGGCCAGTGACTTGCCCACCACCTCCTCGAGACCCTGTGGCAAACCTTCACGGGTGGCTGAGAGCGGGCGCGGGCGTTCAGTGAGACTGCGCGCCACCACCGCCTGCGGGCTCCGGCCCGTAAAGGGCGGCTCGCCGGTCAGCATTTCATAAATCACTGCACCGAGCGCATAGATATCGGTCCGGGCATCGACCGCCTTGTCGCCGGTCGACTGCTCGGGACTCATGTACTGCGGCGTGCCGATCGCCAGGCCGGTCTTGGTGATGGCCTCGCCCTCGGCGTCCAGCGCCCGGGCAATGCCGAAGTCGGCCACCAGGGCATGGCCCTCGTGGAGCAGGATATTGGCCGGCTTGATGTCGCGGTGGATGACGCCGCGCTTGTGGGCATAGCCGAGTGCTTCGGCGACTTCACGTCCGATGCGGAGGGCCACGGACACCGGCAGCTCGCCCTCGCGCGTCAGCCGGGCCGCGAGGGATTCGCCCTCGACATACGGCATCACATAATACAGCACCCCGTCGGCCTCGCCCGAGTCGTGCATCGGCAGGATATTCGGATGATTCAGCTGCGCGGCAATTTCGACCTCACGCAGGAACCGGTCGGTGCCCAGTGTGGCCGCCAGTTCCGGCCGCATCACCTTCACCGCCACCTGGCGCTTGTGCTTGAGATCCTCGGCCAGATAGACCGTGGCCATCCCGCCTTCCCCGATCACTCGCTCGATCCGGAAGCGCGCGGCCAGGACCCGCGTCACCTTGGCCACCTCGAACTCGCCGGTGGGCATGGTCCTGGGCGGCACCCCCGGTTCGGTAGGCGTGGCCTGGCCGCAATGCATGCAGAACTGCGCCTCATCGGGCAGACTGGTATGGCACGACGGACAGGTGCGGGCCGTGGGCATGGAGCTCGGTTTGTGGGGGAACGACGGAATATAGTCAACGGTCGCAGGTCTCAAGTCGCATGACCCGCGACCTGCGACTTGCGAGCTTGTACCTATGCCCCGCTGGAATCCGCCGGCTGTTCCAGCCGAGCCTTCACGCTGTTCAGCACGTTCTGGAAGGTGTTCAGGTTGTTCTTGGGATCGCGTTCCTGGCGGCGTTCCTGGCCGTCGCGGGTTTCACCCACCAGGGACTCCTTCTGCAGCCAGACGGAAAGCGTGTCCTTGTCCGGCTTCATCCGGAATTCCAGCTCGTAGCGCAGGGTGAGCTGGGTCCCGTCGGTTTCCATCCGGTTACCCGCGTTGGCCGAGAAGACGGCGTGCTTGTCGTTGTGCTCGCCCAACTCGAAATGCTGGCCGGCGAGCTCCTCGCCGATGGCAGCCTGGACCTGCTCCGGGGTGGCGTGGCCGATCTTGACCTGGGCGCGCTGCTGCGCCGCCAGCGGGGCGGCGGCGAGGGCCAGGGCGGCGATAATGGGGAGAGGGCGCATGGGAGTAGGGGTTAGGGGCTTGGGGCTTGGGGCTTGGGGCTTGGGGCTTGGGACGCCCGGATGAATACTACGGTCCAATTCCGATAGCGTAAGCCTCATGCCCCATGCCTCAAGCCGCATGCCCCATCGCCACCGTCTCCCGCACCAGCAGCTCAAAATCCTCCCGGGTGCTCCGGTAATTGGTGTTGGCCACGCGAAGGGCGTAACGGCCGTTGATCATGGCATTGGAGGGCACCGCCACGCCGCTTTCCTGCAGCCGGATGAGCAGCTCGGCGTTGAGCGCGTTGAGCTGCTCGTCTCCCCAGCCCGGCACCACGTAGCGGTAGCACACGATATTGAGCGGGACCGGGGCCAGCAGTTCCAGCTCGGGCGTCTTCTCCACCAGCTCGCCAAGGTAGCGGGCCTGTTCGATGTTTCCGGCGATGAGTGCCGCGAACGTGTCGAGCCCGTACGCCTTGATGTTCATCCAGACCTTGAGCGCGCGGAATCCTCGGCTCAGTTGCGGCCCCAGCTCCGAAAACCAGACGTCGCCGGCGGCAGTGCCACGGGTGGCGTGGGTGAGGTAACCCGGCGTGAGCGAGAAGGTATCGCGATGCGCGTCGGGATGCCGCACCAGCACGCACCCCACTTCATACGGCATGTACATCCACTTGTGCAGGTCAAAGGCGAGCGAGTCGGCCTGCTCCATGCCGCGGAGGCGGTCCTTGTATTCCGGCACGAGCGCCGCGAGCGCGCCGAACGCACCATCCACGTGGAACCAGAGTTTCTCGCGCTCGCAGAGCGCCGCCAGCGCGGCGAGATCATCAATGGCGCCGGTGTTGACGGTGCCGGCGTTCCCGACCACGCAGAACGGCATGCGGCCCGCCGCGCGGTCTTCGGCGATGGCCGCTTCCAGCGCGGTGATGTCAATCTCGAACTGATCATTGACCGGGATCTTGTGCAGTGCATCATCACCGAGGCCGAGCAGCTCCACGGCCTTCTGGACCGAACTGTGCGTTTCCGTCGAGGCGTACATGACCAAGGGTCGCCGAGCCGCCGCGACGCCGAGCCGTCGAACGTCGAATCCCGCCTTGGCATTCCGGGCGACGGTGAGGCAGACGAGATTGGCCATCGAGCCGCCGGAGACCAGAATACCGGAAGCGTTGGCGGCGTAGCCGGTCATCTCCTTGCACCACTCGATCACCTGGGCTTCGACCAGGTTGGCGGCGTGGTCGGCTCCGCCGACGTTGGGATTCATGGTGGCGGCCAGCATGTCGCTGAGGGCGGCGAGCGGGGTGCCGTTGCCCATCACCCAGCCCCAGAAGCGGGGGTGGATGTTGCCGGTGGGGTACGGCAGCACATTCTGCACGAAGTCGGCGTACGCCTCTTCTTCTCCCTCGGGCCGTCGGGGTACCGGGCCGCCAAAGCTCCTGCGCACGTCATCCGGCATCCGCTGCCAGACCGGGCGGTCGCGCACGGTTTCCAGATAGTTCATCATCTCATCCACCATGCGGTGGCCGAGGGCACGGAGGTCGGGCCAGTGGCGAGGATCGAGCGTCGGGCGGAGGTCAGTCATTGGTCGCAGGTCGCAGGTCGCAGGTCACAAGTCGCGGGTCGCGGGTCACAAGACGCGGGTCGCGGGTCGCGGGTCGCGGGTCGCGGGTCGCGGGTCGCGGGTCGCGGGTCGCGGGACCTGAAGCTAATCTCGCCGCGTCATTGCGAGCCACCGCAGGTGGCGAAGCAATCGGGCCGCTAGGGGCGATGAATGCAGGGCGCGGCTAGGTGGGACCTACCAATCCGCGGCTGAGAGCCGCAGCTCGGCGCTCAGGAGTGCCCTGACGGGCGACTCTCACAGGGCAGGTCGGATGCCGGGAGAGCTGCCAAGCCATCCGGACGGATGCCTAGGCAGCCCGGAACTTCGCATAACGCTCCTCGAGATATTCCTTGCGTGGCCGGTGCTCATCGCGTTTCGGCAATCCGATTCGCGTCCGGTCCATCTCCTGCAGCCCGTGCAGCAGCATCGGCCCATCTTTCTCGGCGAGCACGTCCGCACGAATATGGACCTTGTAGTCAGGGGAAATCCCGAGAATGCCGACGTCGAACGCGCCATGATGAATTCGGCAGAGCGACAAACCATTGGGAACTTCAGGTAATCCCCGCTCGTCCCGATCTGCGATGATATGAGCGGCGTCGAGCAATTCGGGGCGCTGAAGTCGACAGATGGCACAACGTCTGGCGTATGCTGCGACGACAAGCTCACGGAAGCGCCGCTGATGCAGCCGACGCTTGGCTGCCACAGTGGCGTATGACTTGAGCAACGCCGGTGATCCCCCTGCAAACAACGAGCTCTCGCCGGGGGCTGGCGCATCGACGGCGAGGTGAAATGTCAAGCGATCGGGTTCATCTTCGCTGACATAGACAGGGAAGAAGGCCTGATAGAGGCCAGAAACGATACCGTAGAAGTAGATAAGTGGTACGCCAAGCTCCATCGCTCGTCGCACCGCGACATTCGTCCACTTGCCTTCGTTCATCCCCTCATATCGATACTCAAACCAGCCATGGTCCGACCCAACCTGATCGTCATAGCGGGGTGTGACGCCCTTCCTAATTGCTGCGGTCGTTAGCGACAGCGGTGCCCCGTCATTCAACTGGCGTGGACGCCAGATTCCGACTCTCCGGTTCGCGAAGGGGATTCGCTCACCCCTGAATTCGAATCCCTCGGTCATTTGATCCCGGGTGATGACACCCTCGGATCGATCGAGAAGGACACGGAGTGAATGGAAGGCGGCGAGCCGGATCTCCTGGGAATCCCTTATTGACATGAAACCAGCTCTCGCGAAAAAGCGCCCCATAAGTCCGTTCCCCGACGAATTCGCAGGGCCCGAGGCTTATATGCAAGGCATGACCAGGACCCCATGGTCATCCAGTCAGCTCGAAACTCCACGTCGTAACTGATGCACAGCTCCGGCCCATTCATCTTTCGTGCTTTCGTGTCTTTCGTGCTTTCGTGACTCACTGCCTGCCCAATGGCTCTGTCACGAACAGGATGCCGAGTCCCGGCGTGGGATAGATCAGCTGCCGGCGCAGCCGGCGACCGTCCTTCGCAATCCAGAACTCCACCGGCATCTCGCCGAACCTGCCCCGCAGGTGCCAGCTCGGAACCCCCGCGACGCGCTCGTCGCCGACGACCTCCGCCGACGTCGGGGTCAGCTTGCGCGCGCTGGGGTCGTAGACGGTCAGGTCGAAGCGCCGACCGAGGGCGAGATCGGCTGCACGCAGGTACATATCGAAGCTGAAGCCATCGATCACACCGGGTGCGAGCGCAGCCGCCACCGGCGCCGAGGCCTGGAAGGGACTCTTGCTGTATCCGAGCGCCGAGTCGCCGGTAAACCGGACCAGAATGTCACGGTTTCGCTGCAGCACCCGGAGTCGCCTCGGCTCCAGGCTTTCCATCGTATCTTCGATACTGTCCACCTCGGCACCCATGCCTTCGTCCGCCGTGATATAGATGCGCTGGATGCGGCGTTCGCCGCCCACGACCACCGTGGCCAGTCGCTCGAGGATCCGCCCCGTCGCCACCGTGTCGCCCCGAGCGATGCGGTACACATAGAGCGAATCGGCGCCCAGCTGGAGCCGGTTTCCGTCCGGTGCCGACTGGGCGTGCAGGGTCGCAGGCACACTCGCCAGCAGGTACAACGCCAGCACGACAAGTAGCGGCTGGCGTGACTTCAATCCGTCACCTCGAATCCACTCAGGATTTCCCGGAAATCCGGCTCATACTCGGGAAAGAGGTTGGAGCCGGTAAAGGTGAGCATCTGGATGGAGCCCGCCTTGCCGGTGTAGTACCTGCCCAGGTACGTGAACGGGATGCCGTCCATGGTGCCGCTGAATTCCATCTCCAGCATGGCCCGCCCTCCCACGGTGAGCTGCCGTTCCGAGATCACGCGGACATCCGGGGAGGCCTTGCGTGCATTGTCGAGCGCAATCTTGCGCAGTGTCTGCAGCGGCATGCTGAGGCGTTCGGCGACGATCATCGCCATGCCATCGCCGTTCACATGGGTGAGCATGGTCCGCCCCGGCTCATCCGACGCTGTCTCGACCCATTTCGACGGATCGTAGTAGAGCGCGGCCTTGCCCTGCAGGATGTCGATCTTGGACGTGCTGGCGACGCTTCGTCGAGCTGGGGCAGAGTCCGCCACGGCAGCGTACTTCCAGGTGCCATTGTCATACAGCATCACGGCCCGGCCGTCCGCCGTGGTGGCGGGTATCTGTGCTGCAAGCGGCGCTGCGGTGAGCAGCAGGAGTGCAAGGATCGACCTGCCAGGCATCTGAATGTCCTTTGCCGTTCGGGCACCGTATGCCCTTCGTGTTTTGGTGAAAGCCCTCTGTGGCCGCCGCTAGTTCCGTGTCGCCGACCAGGTGCCGGCGAGCACCGTGCCGTCGCTGAAGCGATAGCTCTCGGTGCCGCTCATGGTGTTGCCGCTGTAGGTCCCGACGTGGTGCCAGCTGCTGTCGTCCAGATCGAACGCCACCTGCGAGCCGCTGTGCACGCCGTTCACGATGGAGCCGAAGGCCGGGAAACTTTCGCTGGGGCCGCCGCCGTCGACGGAACAGGTGATGACGCCGTTGTACGAGCCCGAAAACGCCGTACCCGAAGCATGCAGCTCCATGGTCATGCTGAGTCCGCTGCAGCTGACCCCGCTCCCATCGGTGAGATTCCGGATGACGAGGTCCCAGGAGCCGGCCACGCCCGTCGGGCTCGGAGCCGTGGAGTCCCCTCCGCAACCTGCCGCTGCCAGAACGCCGAATACCGCCACCGCCGCAAGCCACGAACGCATGCCGATCTCCCATGTTGAGTTGGTGGAGGCCTGCTGACGTGCTGCCTCGATACCGCTTCCTGCGTTTCGCTACGATGCCCCGGCCGAGTGGGCCGAGATACTGTCCACCCGTGCCTTCACCATCCGCAGCAGATTCTCGAAGCTGTCCCGGTCCTTGTCGATGGGCACCGTGCGCTTGAGTTCCGCACCACCACCGCCGTAGTAGGCCTCCTCCACTGGCGTAACGCGAATGCTGTCGCCCATGGTCTCCAGGGCAAAGACCATCTCCAGCCGTACGTGCATGACCTGGCCGGTCGCCTGCGCGACACTGCCCCGGTCCTGCGACAGGACGATCTGGCCCTTGCTGGCCCGGTGCACCTTGAACTTCTGCGGCTTGAGAACGTCCCCCATGGCCTTGGCGATCTGCTTGTGCGTCGTATGCGCAATCACGACCGACGGCGGCGGTGTCTGCTGGGCGTGAAGCGATGGAACCACTGCACACGCCAGGACCAGAACGCCAACGGATAGCCGAACCATGTTGCGCTCCTTTTTGGGTCGTGAGCCGTGGGTCGTGAGTCGTGACCCGCGACCCACGACCCACGACCCTATCTTCCGAATCCAAACCACTCCGCCATCTCGTTCTTCCGCCCGAGGCACCAGTCCCGCACGATTTCCGACGCGAGCATGGCGAACACCGTCCCGTTCCCCCCATAGCACGCCGCGAAGATCGAATCTGGGTACCCGGGGTGACACCCGATGTACGGCATGCCGTCGTCCGACTCGGCAAAGGTGCCCGCCCAGGCAAACGCCGCCACGAGGTCGAGATCAGGGAACATGCGCCGAGCCCGGCGGAGGAGCTGCTCCGTCTTCTCGGCGAGCGCGCGGTCGCGCCGCTCCGGCGTGGTGTGGCGGTCGTCGCCGCCGCCCACCAGTACCCGGCTATCGTCAGTGGTTCTCAGGTAGATATACGGCCGCGCGGTCTCCCACAACAGGGCCCGCTCGTGCCAGCTGTCCAGGTCCGCGACCGGCTCGCTCGCAAACGCATACGTGTCATGCAGGTGCACCGCCGGCTGCCGCAGAAGCGCCTCGGTTTCATAGCCGGTGGCGTAGACGAGACGATCGGTGGTAATGAAGGCGCCAGTGCTGGTCGAGGTAGTCAAGGTGGTCAAGCGCGCGGGCAAGCTCTGCCCCTCGACCCCTCGAC
Organism: Gemmatimonadales bacterium; assembly: GCA_035707845.1. Taxonomy (GTDB): domain Bacteria; phylum Gemmatimonadota; class Gemmatimonadetes; order Gemmatimonadales; family GWC2-71-9; genus CAMLHP01. The sequence goes on from DASSTP010000145.1 coordinate 23,515, forward strand.
CTCTCGACCTCTTGACGCTCGTCCTGTCATACACCCGCAGCCCCTTCTGCACTCCATCTGCCAGCAGTGCATGGGTGAGCGCCAGCGGATCCACTTGCGCCGCGTCGTGGTGCCAGAGCCCGGCGGCTCGGCTGAAGGGAAAATGCCGGGCGATCTCGGCCCGGTCCCAGAGCTCGACCTCGAGGCCGGCGGCGCGCCGAGCGTCGCATTCGCGCGCGAGCTTGGGCGCGTCGGTGGTGCGGGATGCCAGGTAGAGGCTAGGAACGGGTTGGACGCTATGCGCTGTGCGCTGTGCGCTCAGCGCAAAGCGCATAGCGCACAGCTTATCCACCGCATGACGAGCTTCCCTGTACACCTCCACCGCTCGCTCCCGGCCGATCCGCTGGGTGAGCTCCACCAGCGAGGTGTCGAGGTCGTACATCAGCAACGCCGTGGACGCGCTGGTGCTGCCCCAGCCGATCTCGCGCGCGTCCACCACCACGGTATCGAGGCCGGCCTCGACCAGCTGCCAGGCACAGAGCGCACCGGTCACGCCGGCGCCAATGACGAGCACGTCGCACTCGATATCCGACGCGAGCGCGGGGTAGGTGGCCAGCAGGCCATCACGCACGGGCCAGAAGGGTGCTCCGGAAGTCAGGTCGATAGGTGAGAGTCCAGGGTCGAGGGTCGAGGGTCTAGGGTCTAGGGTCTAGGGTCTAGGGTCTAGGGTCTAGGGTCTAGGGTCTAGGGTCTAGGGTCTAGGGTCTAGGGTCTAGGGTCTAGGGTCTAGGTCGGGCGAGCCGAAGCTGGCCGATCGTCAGTCCCACGCAAGCGGGAATGATGGGAGGGCAAGCCTTCGACTCATCGCGTTGGGCGCACAGCGCATAGCGCACAGCGCACGGCGCACTACCGCTTCACCAGCCCGTGCGCCAGCGCATACCGCACCAGCGCCGCCGTACTGGTGAGTCCCAGCCGTTTGCGGATGCTGTCGCGGTGAAATTCCACGCTGCGCACGTTGATGCCGAGGTCGTCGGCGATGTCCCGGACGCTCCAGCCCCTGGCGATCAGCTTGAGGATCTGCCGCTGGCGCCCGGTGAGCGCCGCGAGCCCGGTGTCGGCGTTGAGGTTGGGCGGGACGGTCTCGCCCGTTTCCTCCGCGACGGTGAGCCGGGGCGTCACGTACAGCTTGCCGTCCAGCGCCTGCGCAATGGCAAACCGCAACTCCTCCGGCGCCGCCATCTTGAGCACGTAGCCGCTGGCGCCAGAGGCGATGGCCTCGTCGGCATAGATCGGATCGGCGTGCATGGTGAGCATGACGAACGGGACCTTGGGCGTGAGCGCGGCGAGTTCGCGCCCCACCTCCATGCCGCTCCGGCCTGGCAGGGAGATGTCAAGCAGGACCAGGTCGGGCTGCGCCCGCGCCACCGCCGCCATCACGTCCATGCCGTTGGACACGATCTCCACCACTTCGTGCACCGGCTCGAGCATCACCCGGAGTCCCGCCGCCACGAGCGCGTGATCCTCCGCGATTATGAGACGCGGCCGAGTCACGACAGGCGCAGCACGGGCGGAATCCACGCAGTGACGCTGGTGCCCTGCCCCGGCCTGGAGCGAATGGTGAGCCGGCCATTCAGCAGGCGCACCCGCTCCGACAGACTGGTGATGCCAAGCCCCGCGTGGGTCGAGGTCCAGCCGCGATCAAAGCCGACCCCACCGTCGGCCACCTCGAGCAGGGCGCCATCCGCCTCGGCGCCCAGCCGGACCATGGCGGTCCTTGTTCCCGCATGCTTGAGCACGTTGCGGAGTCCCTCCTGGGCCACCCGAAAGAGACAGGTTTCCGCTTCGGGGGAGAGTTGGCCCTCGGGCAGCGCGCCGCGCACCCGGACATCGAGCCCCTGCGCGCGGAACTCGCCGGCCAGCTGCTCCAGCGCAGCGCTCAGGCCCAGGTGCTCCAGCGTGGTCGGGTGCATCCGGTGCGCCAGGCGCCGCACTTCCTCGGCGAGATCATCCAGTTCGGCCCGGAGCCCGCCGGCCCGGCGGGTGAACTCGGCGGCCCCAGAACCGTTGAGCGACGCGATCTCGTCCACCTCGTGGCCCAGCATGACCACCCGCTGGATAATGTCGTCGTGCAGCTCGCGCGCCATCCAGCGCCGTTCGTCTTCCTGCGCCGTGAGCAGGCGGCCGCCGAAGGAACGCGTGGTGCGCAGCAGCCGACGCTGCTGGATGATGAGGCTGGCGGCGAAGGCCGAGATGAGAATGGCGGCAGCAAGCGTGGCGATCACCAGAATCCAGAAGAAATCCAGCGGAGTCGCGTTCATGCGCGGGCTTCAGCTTTCGACGGACGGCGCACCAGCAGGAAGGCGCGCAGCCAGAAAAGGTTCATGAGCGTCGCGAGGATCCCGTTGATCTCGAACGCCGCCCGAACGAGGCCTGGGCTCTGCGCCACCATCAGCTTGGAGAACGGGTTTACCAGCAGGAGATAGACGAAGTAGAAGAGCACACCGACCGACACCCAGTACCACGGGTGCCGGACCACGGGCGACACGGCGTGACGGGTGCGCTGGATCAGCGTCCAGGCGGCGACAGTCAGTACGAGCAGGGACTGGATGGGCTGCGAGTAGGTGGGAAACCGGTGAAAATCCTCGACGGTGAGCATCAGCAGCAGCCAAAGCACCGGAAAGACGGCGATCACGCCGTAGATCACCCGGCGCCAGCGCTCGCGCAGCTGCCACCCGGCGAACATGAGCCCAAGCAGGATGGTGCCGCAGGGAACGTAGAGATTGATGATCCAGATGTTGCTGCGACCGGACCTGCTCCAGTACAGCATGAACATCTCTTCCACGAACGTGGCCGCCAGATAGACCAATGCCCAGCGCAGGGCGGGCGGCAATTCCGCGCGCCGGCGCCACCCGGCGTGGATCGGGATAAGAGCGGACAGGACGCCGACCGTGGCAATCGGGGCCAGCCGGCTGACCCGGATGAGCGGTCCGGCCACGAACTCGATGGCCGCTGCCATCCAATCCATCAGTCGAGACTACCCGAGGCCGGGCATACCGGCGGGCAGGGCCACCCCTCCTCCCCGATGACGTCGGTGAGATTGTTCCCTTCAGCGTCCGCCCCCACCAGCACCAGGGCGTGCTGCCCTTTCGCATTCCGGCCATGATAGACCCTGAGCCCCACGCATCCCTCCTGAGCGAGTATCTTGTCAAGGATATCTCGTCCGAAAAATTCACAGGTAGGATCCCCAGGCAAGGCGCTCTGCCGCTCGCGCCAGCGCCGGACCAGGTCCCGGGCCTCCTCCACTGTGATAGAGCGTGCTTCCCCGCCGGTAAACATGCGCGCTCCCTGCCCGAACCCGGGCGACCGAGACGAAGACTACCGTGGAACGGAAACAATGGGCGCATGGGACGGCCTCTCATGCGGCGGGCGAGGAACCGCCGAGACGCCGGCCCTCGCGGCTCAAGGCCAGGCCCAGCAAGGAGATAACGTCCGAGACGGTGCGGGCACAGAGGAACTTCCACTCCGGAAGCTCCACCCGGAAGACTGTCTCGAGAGTGGTCCGGAAGCGGTCCGCCGATTCGATGCTCCAGCGCAGGTCGCGATACAGATGGATGTCGGGTGTGATGGCGCTGAACTGACGTTCGCCACCCGTGGCGATGATCAACGTGCGGACATAGATGCCGAGGTCCCGGTCGTCGAAGTCGCTGCGAAGGCGGGTGTCCTGCTGCTGGATTAGCGCCTCAATGTCCCGGCGTTGGCGTGCTGCCATCTCACCTCGCTCCTGCCGGCTAAGGCCGGCGCTCAGGGGTGAGCCAACGGTAACACATGGGTGTGATCCTGTAACCTTCGTTTTCTACTAGTAAAATTATTGACAGTTAAACGCCGTAACCTGATGCGCATACACTACTTCCACGATACTTACGGGAATTTCGGCGACGACTTGAATCTGTGGCTCTGGCCCCGGATCCTGCCGGGCGCGAGCCCCACCGGCCCCGATCCGCTGCTGCTGGGGATCGGGACGGTGCTGCATTCCCGGCATCCCCAGGAGACCGTGAAGGTGGTGCTGGGTGCCGGTGTCGGTTACGGAGAGCTGCCGGACAAGGATGAGAAATGGCACTTCTACGCCGTGCGCGGTCCCGGCACCGCCGCGGCGCTGGGGCTGGCGCCGGAACTGGCCATCACCGACGCCGCCGCGCTCATCACCCGGCTCCTCCCGCCAGGCCGACGCGCCGGGCCGCCCGCATTCATGCCGCATCACAAGAGCCGGCCGGTCTTCCGCTGGCCGGCGCTCTGCGCGCGACTCGGCTGGACCTTTCTCGATCCCTGGGCGCCGGTGGAGCGGACCCTCGAACTGATCCGCGGAAGCAGCGTTGTGGTCGCCGAGGCGATGCACGGCGCCATCGTGGCGGACGCGCTCCGGGTGCCGTGGGTGCCAATCCACGCCTACGGCCACATCAATGAGTTCAAGTGGGAAGACTGGTGCGGCTCACTGCAGATGTCGCACACGCCGGTGCGGGTGACTCCGCTGTATGACCGGCACCGCAGCGCGCCGCATTTTCGGCTGGCCGACTACGCGCGCCATTCCTTGAGGAATCGTCGCCTCACGCGTGAGGGCGCGTGGGAGCTCCAGGCGCCGTCTGACCGCGCAACGATTCGTGCGGTGGAGGAGCAGCTCGCCGAGCTTGGAAACGACGCGCCGCGCTGGCGGCTGAGCGACGACGGAATCTTCCAGGAACGAGTCGCCGGGCTGTACGATGCGCTGTGCCGGGTCAGGGCAGACTGGATGTCACCAGCCGCACGGTGATGCCGCCGTTGCTGGCCTGCCACAGCGGCGTCAACGGAAGGCCGAGCTGGTGGTCGAGCGCGGGATGGGTGCTGAGCAGCGCCAGCTTCCAGCCATGGGCGCGCGCCCGGAGCACGTGACCGAACTGGGCGTAGAGATCGCGCAACTGCTGCCGCTCGCCCACCCGCACCCCGTAGGGCGGGTTGGTCACGATCCAGCCGGGCGTCGCCGGCAATTCCAGGTCTGAAATCACTGCCTGTCTAATTGAAAGAGCATCGGCCACGCCGGCGCGCTCCGCGTTCCGGTACATGGCGGCGACGGCGCCGGCGTCGCGGTCGGAGGCGATGATGCGTCGAGAGGTCGAGGGGTCGAGAGGTCGAGGGACGGAAGAAGATGGTCTCGGCCCTCTTGCCCCCTCGACCTCTCGACTGCCTCGACCGCCGAAGGCCGGCCACCGCTCCATCGCGCATCCCCGCTGCGCTCCCGGCGCCATCCCTCGCGCTATCAGCGCCCCTTCGATTGGAATCGTTCCGGAGCCGGCGAAGGGATCCACCAGCGGCACCGTGCCATCCCAGCCGATGGCCAGCAGCATCGCGGCGGCCAGCGTCTCGCGCAGCGGCGCCTTGCCCGCTTCCAGCCGATAGCCCCGCCTGTGCAGCAGCTCGCCGGACGCGTCGGCGCTGATGGTGACACGGTCCCGGTGCACCCGGACAATGAACAGCTGCTCGGGCGCATCATCGCTCACCTCCCGCCCGATCCATCGCTCCAGCCGCTCGGCGATGGCGTCCTGATGATAGAGCTTCGACTTCTTCGAGGTGACCCGAAAGACCGGCCGCACGCCCTCGGCCAGGAAATCCTCCCACGGCATCTTGCGCGCATGGCGTTCCAGCTCGGCGAATGAGTAGGCGTGGAACTCCGCCACCCGCACCAGGACGCGTGACGCGGTGCGGAGCCAGAGGTTGGCCCGCGCGAGCCCGTCGGCGTCGGTCTCGAAGCTCACGCCACCGGGCTCGGTACCGGTCACAGGCACGCCGAGCTCCGTGAGCTCGCGGGCAGTCAGGGCTTCGATGCCGGGCGTGGTGATGGCGAAGCAGGAGAGAGGCATCCCTAACCTCTGGCCCCTGACCCCTCTAATATCATTCTCTTCATGTCCTCACCCTCTCCCCGCGACGTCGCTGTCATCGTCGGAAGTCTCCGCAAGGGCTCCTACACGCGACAGATCGCGAAGATACTCATTTCGCTTGCGCCACCCACGCTCAAGCCGGAGATCGTGGAGATCGGCCAGCTGCCGATGTACAACCAGGACCTGGAAACCGACGCGCCGCCCGAACAGTGGGTTGCGTTCCGGGAGCGGATCCGCCGAGCCGATGCGGTGCTCTTTGCCACGCCGGAATACAATCGCTCCATGCCGGCCGTGATCAAGAATGCCATCGACGTGGGCTCCCG
>DASSTP010000146.1:0-3473 GCA_035707845.1 Gemmatimonadales bacterium
GCCTTCATCATTGCCATGCTCTCGCACTTCGGTGTGGGCGCCGCGCGCAGCATGTTCACCGGTCGCAGCGTGATCCGGAGCGGCATGGACATGTTCATCGTGGGCCTTGGCGTGGCGGTGGTAGGGTATTTCGTGGGAGAGTGGCTGGTGGGAGTGCTGTAACAGGGCGAGCAGGGCGAGCAGGAAGGCAGGAGCGTGTCATTGCGAGGAGCACGCGCAGCGTGCGACGAAGCAATGACATCCTCCTGCTCGCCCTGCTCGCCCTGCCCGTCCTGCTATCTTGCTCCGCCATGACCACCGAACTCCAGCGCCAGGTCGCGCGGCGCCGCACCTTTGCCATCATCAGCCACCCGGACGCCGGGAAGACCACCCTCACCGAGAAGCTGCTGCTCTACGGCGGCGCCATCCACCTGGCCGGCGCCGTCAAGGCGCGTCGCGCTGCCCGGCATGCCACCAGCGACTGGATGGCGCTGGAGCAGGAACGTGGCATCTCGGTCACGTCGAGCGTGATGCAGTTCGAGTATTCCGGCTTCCAGGTGAACCTGCTCGACACCCCCGGCCACGCCGACTTCAGCGAGGACACCTTCCGCACGCTGGTCGCCGCCGACAGCGCGGTGATGCTGCTCGACAACCGGCGCGGCGTGGAGGAGCGGACCCGCCAGTTGTTCGAAGTTTGCCGGCTTCGCCGCACGCCCATCTTCACCTTCGTCAACAAGTGCGACCGGGTCGGCGCCCCGCCGCTCCAGCTCCTCTCCGACGTCGAGGCCGATCTCGGCATCACGTGCTATCCGGTGACGTGGCCCATTTTCGACGGCGGACAGTTCCTCGGCGTCTATGAGCGCGAGACCGGGACGGTGCGGCTGTTCGAGAAGGGCGCGGACCACGGCGCCGAGCGGGCACTCGAGAACGCGGCGGCACTCGACGATCCGATGATCTCCGCCCGGCTGGGCGACGGCGTGATGGCAACGCTCAGGGAAGAGCTGGAGCTGCTCGATCTCGCGGGCGACGCATTCTCGGTGGAGGCGGTCAAGGCCGGCACCATGACGCCGGTGTTCTTTGGAAGTGCGCTCACCAACTTCGGGGTGCGGCCGTTCCTCGACACCTTCCTTCCGCTGGCGCCGGAGCCGCTGCCGAGGGAGACCAGCATCGGCGAAGTGACGCCGGAAGATCCGGCGCTCAACGGCTTCATTTTCAAGATCCAGGCGAACATGGATCCCAAGCACCGGGACCGGATTGCCTTCGTGCGGATCGTGTCGGGACATTTCGAGGCGGGGATGCAGGCGCTGCATGTGCGGAGCGGCAAGACCATCCGGCTGGCGTCGCCCCAGACGTTCCTGGCCCGGGAGCGGACGGCGGTGGAGGATGCCTGGCCCGGTGACGTGATCGGCCTGCACGACCGCGGCACCTTCCGCGTGGGTGACACCATCACCACCGGCCAGCCGCTCGAGTTTGCCAACATTCCGCGCTTCTCGCCCGAGCATTTCTCCCGCGTCCGGCTCTCCGATCCATTGCGGCGGAAGCAGCTCGACACCGGATTGCGCCAGCTCTCGGAAGAGGGTGCGGCCCAGGTGTTTTACGAAGAAAGCATGGCCGGCCCCAGCCCGATGGTGGGCGCCGTGGGCCAGCTGCAGTTCGACGTGCTGCTGCATCGCCTGGAGAACGAGTACGGCGTCCCGGCCAAGCTCGACCGGCTGCCGTTCACCGTGGCGCGCTGGGTGGAGGGGCCGAAGGAAGAGATCGAACGGGTGGGCGACGGGTACGGCAAGAAGCTGGTCTTCGACAGCCGAGGCGCGCCGCTGATCCTGTTCGAGAATGATTACGTGCTGCGCGGAACGGTGGAGCGGGAGGGGAAATTGGCGTTTCACGCAGTGGCGCCGTAGGAGACAGTTGGACAGATGGACAGATGGACAGATGGACAGTTGGACAGTGACGCGCATTCGAGGGATTCAGTTCGCAGATTTTCGATCCTTCGTGGTGCGGGCTCGACCGTAGGTTGGGTCATGCCCGATTTCGAGCAGCTCCTGGCGTGGCAACGAGCTCATCAACTCGTCCTCCACATTTACGGCCTCACCAACACCTGGCCGGCCGCGGAGAAGTTCTGCCTTATCCCGCAGATTCGCCGCGCGGCCATCTCCATCCCTGCCAACATCGCCGAAGGCGCCGCGAAGCGCGGGGCCAGGGAATTCCGTCGCTATCTCAATATCGCGCTCGGGTCTCGCTCCGAGGTCAAGTACATGCTCCGGCTCGCCACAGACCTTGGCTACCTCGACCCGGCAAGTTCTGAATCGGTTAGGGGCGAGTGTGATGAGCTTGGCCGCCTGCTTTGGGGCCTGTACCGCAGCATCAAGCCCCCAGCCTGAGAACTGTCCATCTGTCCATCTGTCCATCTCTCCAACTGTCCAACTGTCCAACTGTCCATCTGTCCGCCTAGACAACGATATTAATCAACCTGTCCGCGACGTAGATCACCTTCCTCGGCGTCGCATCACCCACGAAGCGCTTGGTCGCCTCATCCGCGAGGGCCGCCGCCAGCACCTGCGCTTCATCGCTGCCCCGCGCCACCGTGACCCGCGACCGCGTCTTGCCGCTCACTTGCACCGCCACTTCGACGTTGTCTTCCACCGCCAACGCGGCATCCCACTCGGGCCAGCGCTCATCGAACACGCTGCTGCCGTGGCCCAGCCGTTCCCAGCACTCCTCCGCAAAATGGGGAGCGAAGGGCGAGAGCATGACGACCATGTCCTCCACCACGCGACGGTCGCTGCAGCCTGCCTCGCGCATGGTGTTGAGCAGCTCCATGCAGGCCGCGATGGCAGTGTTGTAGCGGAGATTCTCCAGCCCCTCGTGCGCCCGCATGAGGGTCTGGTGCCACTTCACTTCCACTGGGCGCGGGATGTCGCGCAGGACATCGTCCGCCGCCGCCTCGCCCACCAGGGCCCAGACCTTGTCGAGGAAGCGCCGGGGGCCGCTGATCCCCTCGTCGCGGAAGTCGCCACCTTCCTGGAACGGTCCCAGGAACATGAGATAGGTACGGAAGGTGTCCGCGCCCCACCTGGCGATGTATTCGTCGGGAATGACGACGTTCCCGCGCGACTTGGACATCTTGGCGCCGTCCTTCACGATCAGCCCATGGGCGCGGAACCTGGCGAAGGGCTCGTCAAAGCCCACGTGTCCCAGCTCGTGCAGCACCATCGCGATGAAGCGGGAATAGAGCAGGTGCAGCACCGCGTGCTCGTTGCCGCCAATGTACGATGTCACCGGGCACCAGCGACGGGTCCGTTCCTGGTCGAACGGCCGGTCGTTGAAGTCGGTGCTGGGATAACGCAGGTAGTACCACGCCGAGTCGAGGAAGGTGTCCGAGACATCGGTCTCGCGCCGCGCCTTGCCGCCGCACTCGGGGCACGCCACGTAGTACCACGATTCATCCCGCGCGAGCGGTGATGTGCCGCTGTCGTCCGGGCGGAAATCCTCGA
>DASSTP010000147.1:0-7833 GCA_035707845.1 Gemmatimonadales bacterium
GATGGACAGATGGACAGATGGACAGATGGACAGATGGACAGATGGGCAGATGGACAGTTGGACAGTTGGACAGATGGACAGATATCTGCCGAAACGAACTGTCCCTCTGCCCATCTGTCCAACTGTCCAACTATCCAGCCACCCTCCGCACCGCCGCCTCGATCTCCACCAGCTCGACCGGCTTGGCAAGGACACGCTCGGCCGGCACCGGCAGGACGCCCTGCAGCTGGCTGAGGTCACCGGAGAGCAGGATCACACGGGCAAGCTGGCCGGGGCGGTGCCGGGCAAGTTCCGCGCAGAAAGCGGCGCCATCCATGCGCGGCATCCGCAGGTCCGCAATGATGGCGTCCACGTCGTGACGATCCAGTTGCGCCAGCGCTTCGATTCCGTCCGGCGCCTCGTACACGGTGGCGCCCCGCCGGCTGAGGAACCGGGCAATGGGGGAACGGACCACCTCTTCGTCATCCACCAGCAGGATGCTTAGCCCTTGCAGTGAGTCGGCAATGGCGGGAGGCCGGGGCGTGATGGGCCGGGCGATCCCGTCCACGCTTCCTGCGTCGGCCAGGGGCAAGGTCACCACGAAGCGGGCGCCGGCGGCGGCCGGCTGGTGTACCAGGTCGCCGCCCAGTTCCCGGATGATCTCGCGCGAGATGTAGAGCCCCAGCCCCGTGCCGCCGGCGCCCTTGGTCGAGGCAAACGGGTGAAAGAGCCGGCTCCGCATCTCGGGCGCGATGCCGGCACCCTGGTCGGTGACGGCGATAGCCGCCTGCTCGCCCGAGCGCCAGGTCTCGACCAGGAGTGATCGTGGCGGTCGCACATGGGCCAGCGAGTCGAGGGCATTGCTCAGCAGGTTCACGATCACCTGCTCCAGCCGCACCGCCGCCCCCCGTGCGGGCGGCAGGCGATCGTCGAGCCGCATCTCGAACTCGACCTCCTCCACGCCGAACCGGTAGGACACCAGGTCCACGGCGCTGCGGACCACGTCGTTGAGCGATACCGCCGACGTCAGCGGCTCGCGCGCGCGCACGAACCGGAGCAATCCCGACAGCAGCTTCCCCGCCCGGCGTGCCTGGCGGCGGATCTGTCCCAGCTCCACCCGCAGTTCATGGGAGAGCTCGGGGTCCTCGAGCCGGGTATCCGCCAGGGCGGCGATGGCCATGAGCGGATTGTTGACTTCATGGGCCACGCCAGCCACCAGCTCGCCGGCAGCGGCAAATCGCCCCTGTTCCGCCGCGCGCGCCCGCAACACTCCGGTCATGTCATTGAAGTGGGCGGCGAGGTGCCCGAGCTCATCCTGGCGGCGCACCCGCACGGTGGTGTTGAGCTCTCCCGCAGAGACGGAATCGAGGCCGGCTTCGAGATCGCGCAGCGGCTGGCGCACGCGGCGATGCACCACGATCATCAGCACGATCAGCAGCAGCACGCCCAGCGCCATCCAGCCGATCATGGTGCGCACCGCCCGCTGCAGCGCGTCGCTCAGCTGCGATTCGCGGTTGGCGAGCCCGCGCAGTCCCACCTGTTCCGCCGATACCAGCACCAGGCCCATTTCTGCGTGGAGCGAATCGGCGATGGCCAGTGCGCGCGTCGCGGCGTCATTGCGCCCGAGGTCGGCCTGGGCAACGCTCTCATTGAGGCGGGTTTCGATTTCCGCCTGCAGCACGCTCGTGCGCGCCAGCAGCTCGCGCAGTTCCAGCGGCGCCTGCCCCAGGAGGGGCGAGGATGCCGCGGCGGGCGCGGCCAGTGCGGCACGCACCCCTTCCCGTGCCGTCGAATCATCGTTCAGGATGCCATGGCGGGCTTCGACCATGAGCGCTTCGGTGCGGCTGGCCCGCTCGGCAATCTGCCCGAAGAGCTGGAGCATGGGGATGGTTTCGGCGCGCAGCCGCGCGGCTCGAGGCGCCACCGTCGCGCCGATGTACACCGTCAACCCAACGACATAAAGGATGATGCAGAGAACCGCCAGCAGGCTCACGCGTCGGAGGCTCAGCCCCGTCCGCGGCTGCAGGGAAGAGCCGGGAGCCCCGGCCTCATTCAGCGACGCCACTCGGCCTCGGCGTGGCCACCGCTGATTCGGGTCATGACCATGCGAGAAAGGGGAGGTTCATTGAATGCTATGGGCCCGGTCACTCCCTGGTAGGGTGGCCGGTCGGTGCCCAGGGAACGGAGCCAGGCCCAGACGGCGTCCCGGTCCGCGCCAGCTGCATTGATGGCCGCCGCACTCAACATGATGCCATCATAGACGTAAGCGTCCGCCGGCTCGGGATCCCGCCCCAGCAGGGCGCGGAATCGGCGAGTGAATACCACCGCTGCGCTGTCCCCCGGCTGGGCGACCCAGAAGGACACCGCGTGGAGCGTCGCGAGGATCGAGTCGCCCAGCGTGCCGAGGCGTTCCGGCACCATCGCCCCGTCACCCACCACGATGACGGCCGCGGGAATCACGTCATGCAGCGCGCGCGCGATCTCGATCGTCGCCGTCGTGCGTCCTGCGATCACGAACACGTCGGGACGGGCACGCTGCAGGCTGGTGCTCACCAGCACCCGGAACGGCCCGCTCTCACTGAATGGAACCTTGTCAGCAACCTCGATGGCGCGATCCGACAGCGCCCGCTCGACGCCCTCACGCAAGCCGATCCCGTATTCGTCGTTGGCAAAGAAGATCGTGGCGCTGCGCGCGTGAAGTGAGTCCGCGAGGAACATCCCGATGAACGCGCCCTCGAGTGAATCGTCCGGAATCAGGCTGAGCGTGCGGCCATCGAGGCGCGACAGCAGGTAGCTGGTGGCCTGCGGGTTGATCTGCGTGACGCCGGCGGCGCTGTAGATGGGCCCGGCCGCAAGCGCGCCCCTGCTGTTGCTTGGCCCGATGACCGTCATGACGCCCGGATCGGCCACGAGACGCTTGGCCCGGCGGACTTCTACCTGCGCGCTGTCGCCCACGAGAGTGGAATCCAGCAGCAGCTGGATGGGACGTGCCTGCTCCATCGTGTCCAGGTCACTCACGGCCAGCCGCGCCGCCTCGGCGTTGCGCCATCCCGGGGCGTAGGCGAGCCCTATCGTGGCGGTGCCTGGCGAGTGCCCGCACCCGGTCGCGAGCAGCGTCAAGAGCAGGAGTCCACGCCGTCCATCAAGTGTCTTCATACAGGCCGCGCTGGTCAGGGGTGCTCTATTCTGGTGTGCGGAGCACGGGTCGGCAAGAGACGTTATCTTTCTGCGATCGCAGGGTTTCCGTTTCGCTTGGCCACTTCCGGGTGCGCAGGAGCAGTCGTGGATCCGAACGTCTTCGAAACCGCCAACGCCGGCTTCGCTCAGTCTTTGTATGAGGATTATCTCCGGGATCCCGCATCCGTGGGACCGGAATGGCGGCAATTGTTCGACAGCGGCGTGGTGGGCGAGAAGCCAGCAGCCCAGAATGGCGCGCACGCGCCCGCCACGGCGCCCGCCTCGCCACCGGCGGCACCTGCCCATCCCGCCCATCCTGCCCATCTTGAGATCAAGGGTCCCGCGCTCCGCCTCGTGCAGAACATGAACGAGAGCCTCACGGTGCCAACGGCCACCACCTTCCGGGAACTGCCGGTGGCGCGGCTCGAGGCGGAGCGGAAGTCGCTCAACGCCGCCCTCAAGGCGGCGGGACGCAGCGAGAAGATCTCCTTCACCCACCTGATTGCGTGGGCGCTGGTGCAGGGCGTGCGGCAGCACCCGGTCATGGCACATTTCCTGGCGGTGGAGAACGACGCGCCGCGTCGTGTCATTCCCGATGGGATCAACCTCGGTCTCGCCGTGGACGTGACGCGGAAGGACGGCTCGCGCGGGCTGGTGGTGCCGGTTATCAAGCACGCCGAAGCGATGGACTTTGGCCAGTTCCACGCGGCCTACGAAGCGCTGGTGGAGAAGTCCCGCCACAACCGGCTCATGCCCGATGATTTTGCCGGCGGGACGGTGACGCTGACCAACCCGGGCGGTATCGGCACGGTGGCGTCGGTGCCCCGGCTCATGGCGAGTCAGGGAACTATCATCGCCGTCGGCGCCATTGCCTACCCGCCCGAATTCAGCGCCGCGCCCGCCGCCACCGTGCAGCAGCTCGGGCTGAGCAAGGTGATGACGATGACCAGCACCTATGATCATCGCATCATCCAGGGCGCCGAGAGCGGCCAGTTCCTGGCCACGGTGGACGGAATGCTGCAAGGCGCGGAAGGCTTCTACGAGTCGGTATATGCTGGCTTGGGGCTCGCCTACACACCCTCGACCCCTCGACCCCTCGACTCCTCGACCGCCCTGCCCGTCCCGTCCGTCCTGTCCGCCCCGTCCGTCTCGGACATGCGGCACGTCGCCGCCGCCATGGCGCTGGTCAAGGCGTTCCGGACCCATGGCCATCTCGCAGCCCGCCTCGACCCGCTCGGTAGTGAGCCGGTGGGCGACCCGTCACTCGACCCTGCGTCGATCGGGCTCACGCCGGAGGTGATGGCGAGCATCCCCGCCGAGGTACTCCGGATCAAGGTGCCGGGGCAGTCACTGCTCGAGGCGCTGCCGCACCTCGAGGCAGCCTACTGCGGCACCATCGCCTACGAGATCGAGCATATCGCCAGCCATGAAGAGCGCGTCTGGCTGCGTGAACGCATCGAATCCGGCGCGTTCCGCACGGCGCTGACCACGGAGGAGAAACTGGCCCTGCTGGATCGCCTCATCGAGGTCGAGGCCTTCGAGCAGTTCCTGCAGAAGGCCTATCTCGGGCAGAAGCGCTTCTCCATCGAGGGCCTCGACATGATGGTCCCGATGCTCGACCTGTGGATCAACCAGGCCGCCGCCGTGGGCGCGCAGGAAGTGGACATCGGGATGGCGCACCGCGGCCGCCTTAATGTGCTGGCTCACACGGTGCGACGTCCCTACGAGACCATCTTCGCCGAATTCGAGGGCAACAAGCACGCGCTGGATACGGATGACGAGGGTGAACTGGGCACCGGCGACGTCAAGTATCACCATGGCGCCGAGGGGGCGTATCCCACCTCGGCGGGCAAGGCGGTCACCGTTACGCTTTCGCCCAATCCGAGTCACCTGGAATTTGTCGGTCCGGTGGTGGTGGGCCGCGCGCGCGCGCGGCAGACCCAGCGGCGCGGCCAGGAAGCCCGGCGTGACAAGAACGCCGCGCTGCCGGTCGTTATTCACGGCGATGCTGCCTTCGCCGGCCAGGGCGTCGTCGCAGAGACATTCAATCTCGGTGGCCTGCCCGGCTACACCGTGGGCGGCACCCTGCATGTCATCGCCAACAACCAGGTCGGCTTCACCACCGACATCCGGGACGCGCGCTCCACCCGCTATGCCAGCGACCTCGCCAAGGGCTTCGACGTGCCGATCGTCCACGTGAACGCGGACGATCCCGAGGCGTGCCTCGCCGCAGCCCGCTTCGCGATGGCCTACCGGGAGACGTTCTCGCAGGACGCGGTCGTGGATCTCGTGGGATACCGCCGCCACGGCCACAACGAGGCCGATGAGCCGGCGTACACGCAGCCGCTCATGTACGAGCGCATCAAGCAGCTGCCCACGGTACGGCAGAAGTACGCCGCCCAGCTGGTGCAGGAAGGATTGATCAGCGAGGCGGATGCGACGGCCCGCTATGATGCGGCCTATGAACGGCTCGCCAACGCCCAGCAGGCCTTCAAGGGCCAGGCAGGGTCACAGCAGGTGGCGCCGGAGACCGTGGAGCGGCGCGGCAATCCGGCCACGCGGGTGGACACCGCCGTGCCGGCGGCTACGCTGATGGCGCTGAACGACGCGCTGCTGACCTGGCCCGAAGGATTCGCGGTGAACCCCAAGCTCGCGCGCCAGCTGGAGCGGCGCCGTGCCACACTGGGCGACGATGGTGGCATCGACTGGGCTCACGCTGAAGAACTGGCGTTTGCGTCCCTGCTGGTGGAAGGCATTCCACTTCGGCTCACCGGGCAGGACACCGAGCGCGGTACCTTCAGCCAGCGGCACCTGATGCTGCATGACGTGAATACGGGCGCCGCCTACGCGCCCATCACCCGGCTGCCGGGGGCGCTCGCGCCGATGGAGCTGCACAACAGCCCGCTGTCGGAACTTGCCGCCATCGGCTTCGAGTACGGCTACAGCGTGGCTGCGCCGGAGACGATGATCCTCTGGGAAGCGCAGTTCGGCGATTTCGTCAACGGCGCCCAGGTCATGATCGACCAGTTCATGGCCGCGGGACTCGCCAAGTGGGGCCAGACCACCCGGCTCACGCTGCTGCTTCCCCACGGCTACGAAGGCCAGGGTCCCGAGCACTCCAGCGGCCGCCTGGAACGGTTTCTCCAGCTCGCCGCTGAGAACAACATGCGGATCGCCAACCTGAGCACGCCGGCGCAGTATTTCCACCTGCTGCGGCGCCAGGCCAGGCGCGACCGGATCCGCCCGCTGATCGTGATGACGCCCAAGAGTCTCCTGCGCCTGCCGGCAGCCGCATCACACCTCAAGGATCTCACCGATGGCGAGTTCCAGCCGGTGATGGACGACGTGCGCGCGGGGGCACGCGCCGCGAGCGTGAGCCGGGTGGTGCTGTGCAGCGGCAAGGTGTACTACGACCTGCTGGCCGCGGCCAACGAGATGGGCGAGAACGCGCCCGCGATCGTCCGGGTGGAACAGCTCTATCCCTTCCCGGACCGGGAGCTCGAGACGGTGCTTGCGCGCTATCCCGGGCTGGCGGAAATCGTCTGGACCCAGGAGGAACCGCGGAACATGGGTGCGTGGCGCTACGCGGAGCCCTACCTGCGGCGCCTGCTGCGGGAAGGCGTTACGCTTCGCTACGCCGGCCGTCCTGACCGTGCCAGCCCGGCCGAGGGCTACCCCTCGGCGCACGTGGCGGAACAGGCGAGGATCGTGGGTGACGCGTTGCAGGGATGAGGTCGCGAGAGGTTCTCACACGAAAACACGAAAGCACGAAATGGCTCCCTGGGCGAAGATCGTCGGACCGAGCGACCGCACCTCTTTGGTGACAGCAGATTACTGGCAAGTTTTATCGTCAACAGTTGACTCATGATATTCAGCGGTTCTTTCGTGCTTTCGTGTTTTCGTGTGAGACCCTCGGAGCTTCGGCATTGAACCATGCCAGTCGGGTGGAAACGCAAACGGCCCGCGCATCGATGCGCGGGCCGTTTCGTTGTTCCGCTCCGTTCAGAGTTCCTTGGCGAGGAGCGGTCGTTCGGACGCCTGTTTGGCGAGCGCCTTGAGCGGTTCCGAAAGGTGATCCCCGTAGTGCAGGAGGAAGACGCCACGCGCCCGCTTCTGCATCAGGAACGCCACCAGGGGCATGTCGGCCTTGGCCGCATTGCACGCCCGGCAGGCGAGGACCAGGTTGTCTGGCCGGTCATACGCTGTCTGGCCGCGGCGCGGCCGCACATGATCGAGCGTGATGACGTCGGGGGATGTTTCGGACCCACAGTAAGCGCAGACCGAACCGTGCCGTGCCAGAAGCCACTCGCGATGCGATTGCATGCTACGTCCAGGTGAGCGGCGGAACCCGTTGGCTGGCAGGTCATGCGACTGCCTGCGATGTCGTCGTGCCACAAAATCCCTATGTTGAGTTGAACATGGGCCCGCCGAGGCGAGCCGGGGTAACGAGGGAATATAGCAAGATTGGGGCCGGAAGGACAGGACGGACAGGACGGACAGGACGGACAGGGCGGTCAGGGCGGTCAGGGCGGACTGGGCGGACTGGGCGGACTGGGCGGGCAAAGTTCGTCCGCCTCGTCCGTCCCGTCCGTCTCGTCCGTCTCGTCCGTCCCGTCCGCCTCGTCCGTCCCGTCCGTCCCGTCCGCCTCGTCCGTCCCGTCCGTCCGCCTGTCCATC
>DASSTP010000148.1:0-2067 GCA_035707845.1 Gemmatimonadales bacterium
ATCGCGTGCCACGGTCAGGCTGTAGATCTGCTCGACGTCACCGGACAGGATGAGGGCGAGCTCGTCGCCGGGGCCGAGCACATAGGAATCGGGCGGGGGTCCGCCGGTGTTGGGCCGGAAGAGCGAGTTCTGCCGGGTGAACAGTTCGAGCCCGAAAATGCGCTTGAGACTGTCGGGCAGCTCCGGCTGGAGGTTATTGCGAAGACTGTCGAGCTTTGCCACCAGCGAGTCGGCCTCGGTGCCCGGCATCAGCCCCAGGGCCCGCACCGCATCGATCTGGGATCGCTGGTCCAGCATGCCGGGACGGCCCATTCCCGGCTGGGCCAGGCCCGCCTGGCCCGCCATGTACTGATCCAGCAGGGAAGGGTCGTAGCCGGCAGCCTGCAGCTGGGCGCGCAATTGTTCCGGCGTGAGCCCGGACTGCAGGATGGCATTCTGGATACGCTGCTGCGAGAGATTGCCGGGCGCCTGTTGGGACTGCATGGCGCGATTGATGAGTGAGGTGTCCACGACCTGTGCGCGTGCAACGCGCACACCGCTCATGAGCGCGGTACCGAGGAGCACGACGGCCATGCCGCCGGCCCGGAATCGTGGCATCTGCATGCCCGCGAAAATGCGCGCCCGCCGAAGTGAAGTCAAACGGCGGCCATGAGCTGCTGCCACAGCGCGAAGCATCGCTGCGCCACCGCATGATGGGAGAACTCCTCCTGGGCACGTCTCCGCGCGGCGAGCCCCAGCGCATGACGTTGCGACTGATCCCGCACCAGCTCGCCCAGGGCCTCGGCCAGCGCCTCGCCGTCATCCGGCGGCACCAGCATGCCGGCGTCGCCCAGGCGTTCAGGCAGTACGCCATGCCGGCTGCCCACCACGGGAATCCCGTGCGCCATCGCGAGCATGACCGGGGTCGCGATCAACTCCTGCCAGCCCTCGCCGTCGCGAGGCGTGGAGACGAGGATGTCCAGCTCCTGCAGCAAGGCCAGCCGCTGGGCCCGCGGCTGGGCTCCGAGCCAGGTCACGCTCGCGGCGATGCCCAGACGTTCGGCCAGTGCCTCGAGTGCGATCTGCTCCGGCCCCGTCCCGGAGACGAGCAGGCGCCAGCCGCCGCCCAGGCGAGTGAGCGCGGGAAGGACCAGGTCGAGTCCGCGCTCGGCCACCAGGCGGCCGATGAAGCCGATGTTCACGGTGCCGTCATTGCGCTGCACTACCGAGGCCGGCACGTCGACGCCGCTCTGCGGGATGACGCTGACGGTGAGGTCCGGCCGTTCCCGGCGCAGTGGCTCAGCTGCCAGTGCGCTGGTGGCCGCGATGGCCGCCACGGCCTCCATCGCCTGGCGCCGCCGGCGACTGGCGCCTGTCGGCAGGCGCAGCGGCCATGGCATCCGGCTGAATCCCACCAGCGGGATGCCGGCGCGGCGAGCCTCGCGCGCGGCCTTCCGTACCACCACGCTCCACGGCTCCTCCTCGACCTGCAGCAGCTCGGGCCGCGCATCACGGATGGCGCGCCGGATGGCCCGGCTCGACCAGCCCAGCTCGTCGGGCTCCTCCAGTGAGCCTCGTGCCGGCACGGGGACGATGCGGACGTTGCCCTCGGTCTCGAACCGGCTGCGGTCGGGCGCGCCCGAAATGTCCGGCACCAGCACCGTGAGTTCTGCGCCGAGACCCGCGAGGGCACGAAGCTTCCCCCGGTCAAGGGGATTGGCGTAGAGACGGGCGAGGATCATGGCGCGCATCAGGCGTGCACTCCCGGCGGTCAGGAACGTCCTTGGAACGGCGGCGGTGCCGGAAGATGCGGGAAGAGCCTGCGCAGTTGAAGTGGCGCGTTGACTTCTGGCGCGGACCCGCGCCATTTTCGCGCGCTTCCCGATCGCTGCGGCCCCTTCACCCTGACTGCCGGCGAATGCGGATACTTCATCTCGCGAAATACTACTGGCCCCGCTCCGGCGGCATGGAGCGCGTCGTGCGCGACCTCGCCGAGGGGGCCACTGCGCTGGGCCACCAGGTCGAGGTGGTCTCGGTGCGCACCTTTGGCGAACGAGGCCGCCGCGCCGGTGGCAAGGTGACGCGCGC
>DASSTP010000149.1:0-5990 GCA_035707845.1 Gemmatimonadales bacterium
ACGATGCGTTCTGGGAACTCAGTCTCTCGGCGTGGGATATCGCCGCCGGCATGCTTATCGTTCGTGAAGCAGGCGGCCGAGTCACCGACGACACCGGCCGGGATATCGGCATCGAGCACGGGCCGGTCGTGGCCGGCAATATGAAGATGCATGAATGGATCATGAGCGTCGTACGTCATGTGTCATAGGTCGTACGACCTGCAACTCACGACCTGCGACCTGCGACGTGTCATGGGCTCCCTCCCCCGCACCAAGCTTCCCTTCGATATCGACGCCGTCCTGGGCAGGATCCGTGAGGCGGTGCGGCCCTTGCCCAAGGCCGCGATGTTCGCCCTCGCGGAGGAAGGCTACCAGACCCTGTTCGAGCAGCTGATTGCCTGCATCCTGTCCATTCGCACCTATGACGAAGTGAGCCTGGTCGCGGCCGAGCAGCTCTTCGCCATCGCCCGGACCCCGGAAGCGGTCGCGAAGCTCAGCGTTGAGCAGATCGACGCACCCATTCACTCCTGCACCTTCCACGAAGCCAAGGCGGCGCAGATCCGGGAGATCGCTCGGCGCGTGATGTCGGAGCACGGCGGTGCGCTTCCATGCGATGCGGAAGTGCTGCAATCATTCCGGGGCGTCGGTCCCAAGTGCGCCCACCTGGCGCTCGGCATCGGCTGCGGCGAGCAGCGTATCAGCGTGGACATCCATGTGCATCGGGTGACCAACCGATGGGGCTACGTCGCCAGCCCGAGTCCCGAGGCGACGATGCGGGCGCTGGAAGCGCGCCTGCCAGCGAAGTACTGGATCGAGATCAACAGCCTGCTGGTGCCGTTCGGGAAGCACATCTGCACCGGCATGCGGCCCAAGTGCAGTACCTGTCCGGTGCTGATATGGTGTGAACAGAGAGGCGTGCGGCCTGGGGCATGAGGCGTGAGAGGTCGCGGGTCACGAGTCATGTAATTCACGTCCCCATGCTTCACGCCTCGTGCCCTACGCCTTGGCCGTCAGCACCCTCGCCCCATCCCTCGTAATCGCCACCGTGTGCTCGAAGTGTGCGGCGAGGCTGCCGTCGGCGGTGACCACGGTCCACTTGTCCGGCAGGGTGCGGGTCTGGTAGTCGCCGGCGGTAATCATCGGCTCGATGGCGATGGTCATGCCCGGCTTGAGCTGGGGGCCGCGGCCGGGCTGGCCGTGATTGGGCACCTGCGGATCTTCATGGAACCGCGTGCCGATGCCGTGGCCCACCAGTTCCCGCACCACACCGAAGCCCGCCGCCTCCGCCACCGTCTGCACGGCATGGCCGATGTCGCCCACATGCTTGCCGGCCTGGGCGGCCGCGATCCCGGCGTGGAGTGACGCTTCGGTGACGCGCATGAGCCGCTCGGCTTCCGCGCTCACCTGCCCCACCGGGATGGTCACCGCGGCATCGGCGTGCAGTCCCTCGAGATGCACGCCGCAGTCCACGCTGACGATGCTTCCTTCCTGCAGCACCCGCTTCCTGGTGGGGATGCCATGCACGATTTCGTCATCCACCGAGACGCAGAGCGTCTTGGGGAACCCGTACAATCCCTTGAACGAGGGCGTGGCGCCGTCGTGACTCCGGATGAATTCCTCGGCGGCCGCGTCAAGATCTTCCGTGGTCAGCCCCGGCCGCATGATCTCACGCATGAGTGCGTGGGTTGCCCCCACGATGGCGCCGGCCCGCGCCATGATTTCGATCTCACGGGGTGACTTCAGCGTAATCACTGCTCCACCGCCTCCCGGACCCGCGCTGCGATCTCGTCCACCGAGCCGACCGCGGGGATATGGGTGACGCCACCGCGTGCCTGATACCACTCCAGCACCGGCGCTGTCTGCTCCCGGTACGCTGCAAGCCGCACGGCCACCGCGGCCGGATCGTCATCGGCGCGCCCCTCGAGGCCACGGCGCCGTTCCAGCCGGGCGAGGATTTCCTGGTCGGTGACGTCGAAGAACAGGACGGCATCGATCTGCCGGCCCAGCTCGCCGAGGATGCCGGCCACCCCCTCGGCCTGTGCGATGGTGCGCACCACGCCATCGAGGATCACGCCTCCCGACGCGGCGGGCTTGGCCAATTCCTCGCGCACCACGCCGAGGATGATATCGTCGCTCACCAGCTGGCCCGCTTCCATCACGGCCTTGGCCTTCCGGCCCAGCGGCGTGCCGGTCCGGACGGCATCCCGAAGCAGGTCACCGGTCGCGAACTTGGGCATGCCCAGCCGCTCGGCGAGAATCGCACCCTGTGTGCCCTTGCCTGCGCCCGGAGGGCCGAGAAGGAGGATATCCATGATGGTCGTTGGTCCAGGGTCACGAGTCTCAGGTCGCAGGTCGCAAGTCACAGATTATCAGAAATTCAGCGGCGGGGAGCGATTGCTCACCCCCCGCCATCATGCGACCTGTGACTTGCGACCTGCGACTACATATACCTCTGCCGGCCCCGGAATTTCACCCGGCCGGTCTTCATGAAGCTGTCGTACTTGCGCAGCGTGCGGTGCTGCTCGATCTGCGCCACGGTATCCAGCAGCACGCCGACCACGATCAGCACCGAGGTGCCGCCGAAGTGGGCCTGGATGCCGGTCCAGTTGGACACCACCAGCGGCACCAGCGAGACGAAGGCCAGGAACAGCGAGCCCGGCAGGGTGATGCGGCCCAGCACGTTGTCGATGTAGTCCGCGGTGGCGGCACCCGGACGGACGCCGGGAATGAAGCCGCCCTGCTTCTTCAGGTTCTCGGCCAGGTCCACCGAGTTGAACACGATGGAGGTGTAGAAGTAGCTGAAGATCACCGTCATGATCGTGAAGATGATGGCGTATCCCCAGCCCCCGGTCGTCGGATTGAAGAAGGCCGAGATGTCCTGCAGGAACGGATTCTTGGTGAAGCTCGCGATCGTCGCCGGCACCACGATGATGGTCTGGGCGAAGATGATGGGCATCACGCCGGCGGTGATGAGCCGCACCGGGATGAACGTCTTCTGGCCTTCGCGCACCCGTCCTCGTCCCATCACCTTGCGGGGGATCTGAATGGGGATGCGCCGCGCCGCCATGGTCATGGCCACGGTGGCCGCGATGACGGCCAGCACCGCCGCGAGGAAGAACACCGCCCCCAGCAGGGACACCACACCGCTCTTGATGAACTGGACCAGTTGCAGCGACGAGGGCCAGAGCCGTTCCAGGATCGAGAACGTGATCAGCAGGCTCATGCCGTTGCCCACGCCCCGCTCGGTGATCTGCTCACCCAGCCACATCACGAAGATGGCGCCGGTGGTCAGCGTGATCACCATGACCAGCCGGGAGGTAAAGCCCGGATTGGCGACCGCGCCCGGAATCGACTCGGTGAAGAGGGCGTAGGTGTAGGCCTGGGCCAGCGAGAGCCCCACGGTGATGTAACGGGTCCACTGGGTCAGCTTCTTCCGGCCGTCCTCGTCCTTCTGCATCTTGCCGACCGAGGGCATGACGCCGCCGGCAAGCTGGAAGATGATGGACGCCGAGATGTACGGCATGATGCCGAGCGCGAAGACGGTGGCGCGCGACAGCCCGCCGCCCAGCGTATCGTAGAGGCCGAAGAAGCCGGCGGCACCCGAGTTCCGGATGTAGTCGGCCAGGGCCTGCACGTTCACGCCCGGGGCGGCGATGTGCGCGCCGACCCGGTAGAGCAGCAACGCGATGAAGGTGAACCAGAGCTTGCGCTTCAGTTCTTCATCGATCGCGAAAGCTGGAACCCGGGGTGCAGTCACGGCTGCTCGACCTGGCCGCCAGCGGCCTCGATCTTGGCGCGCGCGGCCGCCGAGCAGGCCATGCCGCTCACCTTGTACGCCCGTGCCGCATCGCCCTCAGCGAGCAGCTTGACGGGCGCGTCGCCCTGGCGAATGAGGCCGGCCGTGGCCAGCGTCTCGGGCGTCACGTCGGTGCCCTGGAGCGCCGAGAGCTGGCCCAGGTTCACCACCTGCGCGGTGACCTTGAACGGGTTGGTGAAGCCGCGCTTGGGGAGCCGGCGGTACAGCGGCATCTGGCCGCCCTCGAAGCCGGGGTTGGTGCTGCCGCCGGTGCGCGCCTTGTGGCCCTTGTGGCCGCGGCCCGAGGTCTTGCCCAGGCCGGAGCCCACGCCGCGGCCCACGCGCTTGCGCGCGGTGGTGGCGCCCTTGGGCGGCCGCAGGTTGGAGAGCGTCAGCTTTTCGGTCTTGTCTGCCATCAGGCCTCCCCGGCCGGCGCCACGTCCACGAGGTGGCGCACCTTGTACAGCATTCCGCGCACCGACGGATCGTCCTTGACCACCACCGACTGCTGGTGATGCCGG
Organism: Gemmatimonadales bacterium; assembly: GCA_035707845.1. Taxonomy (GTDB): domain Bacteria; phylum Gemmatimonadota; class Gemmatimonadetes; order Gemmatimonadales; family GWC2-71-9; genus CAMLHP01. The sequence continues at coordinate 4,297 of DASSTP010000149.1, forward strand.
AGGCCCAGCGCGCGCAGGGTGCGCCGCATGGTCTCCGAGTGGCCGATCGTCGAGCGAATCTGGGTCACGCGCAGGCCGCCCGCCTGCACCTTCTCAGGCAGCGTGGCCGCGTGATGGGCCGGCCCCTGCCGGCCAACAACGGGATTCCGTGCCATGGCTCAGACCTCCTGCCGTGGCTGGTACTTGATCACGTCCACCTCGATGCCGCGCTCGCGTGCCACCTGGCGCACGCTCACCAGGCTCGCCAGGCCCTGGGCCGTGGCGCGCACCATGTTGTGCGGGTTGGTGGAGCCGAGGCACTTGGTCAGGATGTCGGTGATGCCGGCGCATTCGAGCACCGCCCGCACCGGCCCGCCGGCGATGACGCCGGTACCGGTCGCCGCCGGCTTGAGCAGGACGCGACCCGCGCCGTGCTCGCCGATGACTTCGTGCGGGATGGTCGTGCCGGTGCGCGGCAGGTCGAACATCGCGCGCTTGGCCGCCTCGACCGCCTTCCGGACCGCCTCCGAGACTTCGTTGGCCTTGCCGGTGGCAATGCCCACGCGGCCCCGGCCATCGCCCACGGCCACGAGCGCGTTGAACGAGAACCGGCGGCCGCCCTTGACCACCTTGGCCACCCGGTTGATGGAGACCACGTTCTCGATCAGGTCGCTGCCTTCGCGATCGCCGCGGTCACCGCCGCGGCCGCCCCGCCCGCCGCCGCCGCGGCCACCCCGCTCGCCGCCACGCCCGCCACGGCCACCGCCGCCACGGCCACCACGTCCCGGCCGCTCCTGCGGTGTCGGGGCGCTGCCCTCGACGGTCTGCGCGCCCTGGGGCGAGGTGCCTGCCTTCTGCTGGGCGGTGCCGTCCGCCTGCTTCTCGTCAGCCATTTAGAACTCCAGTCCGCCTTCGCGTGCGCCGTCGGCGACGGCCTTCACGCGACCATGATATCGGTAGCCGCCGCGGTCGAAGACCACCCGGCTGATGCCTGCTGCCCTGGCCCGCTCCGCGAGCAGCGCGCCGGTGGCCTTGCCGCGGCCCACCTTGCCCGCGTCGCTCGCGGCAATGCCTTCGCTGTGGTCGCTCACGCCCAGCAGCGTGACCCCACGCACGTCGTCCACCAGCTGGGCGTAAATGTGCCTGAGCGAGCGGAAGACCACGAGACGCGGCCGTTCGGCCGTGCCGGTGACCCGCTTCCGCAGGCGCAGGTGACGCCGGCCGCGGCGTGCGACACGTGACTTGGGCGCATGAATGGCGCGCATGATTACTTCGCTCCTGTCTTGCCGGCCTTGCGGCGGACCTGTTCACCCTGGTAACGGATGCCCTTGCCCTTGTAGGGCTCCGGCGGCCGCACCAGGCGAATCTCGGCGGCGACCTGTCCCACCTTTTCCTTGTCGGCGCCCTCGATCCTGACCACGGTGTTGTTCTCCACCGTGATCTTCACGCCCTCGGGGGCGCGGAACTCCACCGGATGCGAGAAGCCGACGACGAGGTTGACCCCGTACGGCTTGGGCTCGGCCTTGTACCCGACACCCTGGATGTCGAGCGTCTTCCGGAACCCCTTCCCCACGCCCTCGACCATGTTGGCCACCAGCGCGCGGGTGAGGCCGTGCAGCGCCTTGGAGCGCTGCTCGTCATTGGGCCGGGTGACGCTGATCTTTTCGTCCGCCACCGCGACGTCAATGCCGGCGGGCAGCGTGCGGCGCAGCTCG
>DASSTP010000150.1:0-2413 GCA_035707845.1 Gemmatimonadales bacterium
CCCGGCGTGGTGTAGAGCGGATAGTAGACCTGCCAGTTGCCGGGACCGACGCCCAGCACCGGATGATCCTTGGCCATGCGCAGCGTGTTCCGCCACTGGACCAGCCGGCCGTGCCCGCTGCCATCGCGGAAATTGGCGACGCCCACCAGCGAGTCGAGATAGGGCGTATCCGATTTCCACTCGAGCGCGTTGGGCAGCAGGAACGCCCCGGCCACGCCCAGGAGACCGGCACCGATCAGCGTCGCGAGCCGGCCGCGCGTTGCACGCTCCCGCCAGAGCCCGCTGATCCAGATCCCTTCGATAATCAGGAAGAGCAGCCCCACCGCCACGGCGACCCACGCGGCGCGGGTGCGCGAGAGCAGCAGCGCGGCCGACGATACCGCCGCCCCCGCCGCGCCTGCCGCCACGCCCCACCGGCTGGCGCTGGTGAGCGTGAGATACAGCACGAGCGGAAGGCCGATGGCCGCCGCGTGCGCCATGAAATTGCGGTTGCCGTAGGTCCCGCCCGGCAGCCGGGCCGCGGTGATCAGCGGCACGGTCACGTCGTAGGCCTGCAGCAGCGCGATACCCGACCCCAGGACGGTCACCGCCGCCAGCACCGCCAGCAGCGGCCGCGCCAGTCCCGCTTCGGCGATGGCCCGGCCGCTCCAGAAGCAGGCGAGGCCGGCCCAGGTGATGCCTATTGCCCGGAAGGCCAGCCATCCGTTGGGCGCAGCCACGGCGGCAATCGAGCTCACCAGCGCAAAGGCAATCAGCAGGCAGTCCACCACGCCGAACGACAGGGAGCGCGCCGAGCGCAGCACCATGACCAGGGCGCCAAAGGCGGCCAGGTGCAGGACCAGCTCCTTGGGCACCTGGAACCGGTCGAGATCAAAGAGCGGCCCGCTCACCACGGCCAGCATGACGAGCAGCGCGCCGATTTGCAGGATTCGACGGGCGGCGCGAATGTTCACTGAGGACCAGTTGGTCTGGACATGCGACGAAAATAGCAGGCACCGGCGCTGCCGGCGCCCTGCCCACATACAGGAGCACCATGCGAATCCGACACCTGCTGCTCGGCGGCCTGGTTCTGGCCGCGGCATCCTGCGGAGGCGTTCCGGCTGAACAGGTTACCGGCTCACTCAATCACCTGCTGGGGGAAAAGAAGGCGCCTGCGGGCGTGCCGAAGGATCAATGGGACGCCGCGCAGGCGCTGTATCAGGCCCGCGCCGGCAAGCCCCTCTGGATCGACGACGAGAAGCCCAATGGCAAGGCCCGCGCCCTGGTGGACGCCATCGCGTCGGCCGACAAGGAGGGACTGCGGTCGACGGACTATGACCTGGCTGGCCTGCGCGCTGCCTTGCGCCAGACCTACGACTCCGGCAAGGTCACGGCGGACAAGCTCGCGGCGCTCGAGCTCCGCCTTACCGGACTCTATCTCGAATATGGTTCCGACATGCTGGTGGGCCGGGTGGACCCCCAGCTCATCAATGACGGCTTCCTGGCCAAGACCCGGCGCAAGACCGCCGACAGCATCCTGCTGGCCGCGGCAGCCGAGGAAAAATTTGCCGACATGATCGGTGAGCTGCGCCCGAGGTCCGAGCAATACCAGGCGCTCCTCGACGGCCTCCAGCGCTATCGCGCCATCGCCGACAGCGGCGGCTGGAAAGAAATTCCCGGCGGCGCCATCAGGCCCGGCGAGCGGAGCGGTCGCATCCTGCTCCTCCGGGCCCGGCTGGCCGCCACCGGCGACCTCGGCAGCGGCGATGGCGACTCGCTCTACGACGACGCGCTGAATGACGCCGTCAATCACTTCCGTGCCCGGCACAATCTTCCTGCGGGGACCGGAGTGGACAAGGCGACGCTTGCCGCGCTCAACGTCCCGGTCGAGCGGCGGGTGGAGCAGATCGAGCTCAATCTCGACCGGCTGCGCTGGGTGCCCAACGACTTCGGCGATCGCTACGTGCTGGTAAACATCCCCGAATACCAGCTGCATGCGTTCGAGGACGGCAAGGAAGTGCTCACGATGCGGGTCGTGGTGGGCAAGGACTATGAGCACGCGACGCCGGTCTTCGCGGACACGATCAGTGAGGTCATCTTCCACCCCGACTGGAACGTGCCCAGGAGCATCGCGACGAAGGAGATCGTTCCCGAGGTCCAGAAGGACAAGGACTACCTCGCCGAGCACGGTTACGAGGTGGTTGACCGGGACCACCCGAGCGTACCGCTCGATCCCGACGATGTGGATTGGGATGCCGACACCGCCGACTTTCACTACCTGATCCGCCAGGGTCCGGGTGAGCGCAACGCACTCGGCAACATCAAGTTTCTCTTCCCCAACCGGTTTGCCGTCTACATGCACGCGACGCCGGCCACCGGACTGTTCAAGCAGCGGGAGCGTGCGGCCAGCCACGGCTGCGTGCGGCTGGAGCAG
>DASSTP010000151.1:0-2676 GCA_035707845.1 Gemmatimonadales bacterium
CTCATCGCAGGATTGACCCGCATCGTGGGCGACATCGGGCAGGCGGAAGACCTGGCCCAGGACGCCCTCATGGCGGCCCTGGAACGCTGGCCTGAAACGGGGGTACCCGACAATCCCGGCGCCTGGCTGATGGCCACCGCCAAGCATCGCGCCATCGACGGCTTCCGCCGCCACAAGATGCTTGATCGCAAGCACGAGGAGCTGGCGTACGACGCCGACGCCATCCAGCGCACCATGCCGGACTACGACTCCGCCCTCGACGACGATATCGGCGACGACCTGCTGCGGCTGGTCTTCACCGCCTGTCACCCGGTGCTCCCGACCGATGCGCGGGTGGCGCTGACGCTCCGCCTCCTCGGCGGGCTCACCACCGAGGAGATTGCGCGGGCCTTCCTGGTGCCGGTGGCCACCATGGCGCAACGGATCGTCCGGGCCAAGCGGACCATCGCCGATGCCAAGGTTCCCTACGAGGTGCCGCGCGGCGATGAACTGGCCCCGCGTCTTTCCTCAGTGCTCGAAGTGGTCTACCTCATCTTCAATGAGGGCTACTCGGCCAGCGCCGGCGACGACTGGATCCGGCCCCAGCTGTCGGAAGAGGCGCTCCGGCTGGGACGCATCCTGGCCGGCCTCGCCCCTGATGAGCCGGAAGTACACGGTCTTGTGGCTTTGATGGAAATCCAGGCGTCGCGCTTCAAGGCACGGGTGGGGCCCGATGGCGAGCCCATCCTCCTGCTGGACCAGAATCGTGGCCGCTGGGACCAGCTGCTGATCCATCGCGGGCTCAAGGCGCTGCAGCGCGCCGAATCGCTGGCGGAGGAGCCTGGTCCGTACGTGCTGCAGGCGGCGATCGCCGCCTCGCACGCGCGGGCACGCACCGCCGAGGAAACCGACTGGCGTGCCATCGCGTCGCTCTATGCCCGGCTGGCCCGGCTCACCGGGTCCCCGGTGGTGCAGCTCAATCGTGCGGTGGCGGTGGGAATGGCGTCAGGGCCCGAGGCGGGACTCGCCCTGACCGAGCCGCTGCTGGAGGAAAAGACGCTCAAGGGATATCATCTCCTGCCCAGCGTGCGCGGAGACCTGCTCATGAAGCTGCAGCGCTATGACGAAGCCATCGCGGAACTGCGCCGCGCCGCCGAACTCGCGGGCAACGCGCGCGACCAGGCCCTGCTCCTGGACCGCGTCGCCACCTGCGAGCGCGCACGCGGGGCGGTCCACTGATGGCATCCGTCCGCTCCCGCCGCATCCTGATCGGCCTGATGTTCCTGGTCGTCGTGATCGTTTCCCTCTGGGTGCCGCTTTACAACCGGACCGATCCCGCGCTCGCCGGCATGCCGTTCTTCTACTGGTTCCAGATTGCGTGGATTGTGGCGGGAGCGGGGGCGGTGGCAGTGGCGTATGTGCTGGATGTGCGCTGGTCACAGGTCACAGGTCGCAGGACTCGTGACTTGTGACTTGCGACCTGCGACCAGCTTCCCCATGAACTACCCCGCCACCATCGTCTTCGTCCTGCTCTTCGCACTCGTCACCGTGCTGGGCTTCGCGGCGGCGCGGTGGCGGCGCGGCGACCTGGCGCACCTCGAGGAGTGGGGCCTCGCCGGCCGGCGGTTCGGCACCGTCGTCACCTGGTTCCTGCTGGGTGGCGACCTGTACACGGCCTACACCCTCGTGGCCGTCCCGGCACTGGTCTATGGCGCCGGCGCCATTGGTTTCTTTGCCGTGCCCTACACCCTGCTGGTCTATCCCTTCGTCTTCCTGGTGTTCCCGCGGCTCTGGTCGGTGTCACACCGTCACGGATTCATTACAGCCTCCGATTTCGTCTCCGCGCGCTTCGGCAGCCCCACGCTGGCGCTGGCCGTGGCGGTGACCGGCATCATCGCCACGATGCCCTATATCGCCCTGCAGCTGGTGGGGATCGAGGTGGTGATTGCGGGACTTGGCTTCCACGCCACCGGCCTGCTGGGTGACGCACCGCTGATCATCGCCTTCGCGGTGCTGGCCGCCTACACCTACAGCTCCGGGCTTCGCGCCCCGGCACTGATCGCACTCGTCAAGGACGTCCTTATCTACGTGACGGTGGCCGCGGCCGTCATCATCATCCCCGCGCGGCTCGGAGGGTTCGGCGCCATCTTCAGCGCGGTGCCGCGGGAAAAGCTGCTGCTCACCCTGCCCTCCGCCAGCGGCCCCGGCAATGCCAGCGCGTACGCCACGCTCGCGCTCGGCTCGGCGCTCGCGCTCTTCCTCTATCCCCACGCGGTGACCGGCCTGCTCAGCGCGAAGAGCCGCCAGGTGGTGCAGCGTAACATGGCGCTCTTGCCGGCGTATTCGATCGTGCTCGCGTTCATTGCCCTGCTGGGCTACATGGCCCTGGCGACGCGCGTGCAGGACAACGCCGCGCATGCGGCACTCTTCGCGCGGTACGGCGCCAACTTCGCCGTGCCAGCGCTCTTCCTCGATCATTTTCCGGGCTGGTTCACCGGCGTGGCGTTCGCCGCGCTGGCCATCGGCGCGCTGGTCCCTGCCGCCATCATGTCGATCGCCGCCGCCAATCTCTTTACCCGAAACATCTGGCGTGGCTGGCTGCATCGTTCCATGCGCACGACGAGCGAAGCGCAGACCGCGAAGCTGGTGTCGCTGCTGGTCAAGGTCGGGGCGCTCGCATTCATCATCTTCCTGCCG
>DASSTP010000152.1:0-8959 GCA_035707845.1 Gemmatimonadales bacterium
GACCTTTCCCGTGGTGCCAGCGTCGAGGATATTGTTCACGTGACGGCGCTCGTTGCGCTGCAGGCCGACCGTACCGAAGGAGTCTCGGCATGAGCTTTTCCGCATCCCGGCAGGACGACATCGCGGTGATCCGCTCCGAAGGGCAGCTCACCGTCAACAATCGCCAGGAACTCAAGACGCTGGTGGCCGAACGGCTGGAGAAAGGCGACCGGCGCTTTGTGCTCGACTTCGGCGAGACCGGCTACATCGACTCGTCGGGGCTGGGCGCGCTGGTGACCATTGCCAAGCAGGTGCGCGAACGGGGCGGGGACCTCCGCCTCGGGGGCCTCAACGATGACCTGCGCGCACTCTTCGAGCTGACCAAGCTCGATACCCTGTTCAGCATATCGCCCTCGGCGAGCGAGGCGCTCGCCGGATTCTGAGCGGCCCATGACGTCGCTCCGGCTCTGCGTCCGGCGGAGCAGCATCACCGACGAGACCGGGCCCGGCGCCCGGATCACACTGCGCCTTCCCAGCGATGTCGCGTGCATCGAGGAAGCCGTCGCCCTGCTCACCTACCATTGCCTGGGTGGCGGTGAGGACCGCGGCCGGATGCGCTTCCGGCTCGAGGTGGTGCTCGCCGAAGCCATCGCCAACGCCATCGTGCGCGGCAACCGCCAGGATCCCGGCAAGTCGGTGCAGGTCGCGGTCCGGTTGCGCGGGCCGGACATCCGCATCGATGTCACCGACGAGGGCGACGGATTCGACCCGGCCACCGTGCCGGAGCCAGTCACGCCGCAGCGGGTCCTGGAAGAGCACGGCCGAGGCATCTTCCTCATCCGCCACCTGGCCGACCAGGTGGTCTTCAACGAACGGGGAAACTCCGTCTGCGTCATCCTGCTCCGCCGCTGACCCCGCTCCGGGCGGCGCTCGACGCCCTCGGCGCGCTGGCAGGCGCGCAGCTCCGGATCTGGAAGGAAGACGGCGATCGGGCCGTCCCCATGGGCGGTGCCGTGGACGGCTGGAGCCCGGTGCCGCCGCTCATGGCGGGCCCGGTGCAGACGCCCGAGGGCCGAGCCTGGCTCGAGCCGCTGCCCGACGAACCTGGGGCCTGGCTCCAGCTCTCGAACGTTGATGCCGTTCGGGCCCCCGCGCTGGCACCCGCCATTGCGACGGTGGTCGGGCCGTTGCTGGCCAGCAGCCGGGAAGAAGTGGAACTCCTCTACGGCATCAGCGAGATCCTCGGCCGTACGGTCAGTCTTACCGAGGCGGCCGAGACCATCATCCGTGAAGCGGCCGCGGTCGTAGGCGCGCGCCGCGCCTCCATCATGGTGCACGACGAGCGCCAGCACGCACTGCTCACCGTCGCCACCATCGGGTTCAACGCAGGGGAAGTGGAGCCGGTGCCGGTCGATGATCCCACGAGCATCGCGGCCCGCGTGTTCCGGACGCAGGTGGCCGAGGCGCGCGCCGCCCGCGACACCCGCTCCGCCCGACGCTACACCGGCACATCCTACCTGAGTGTTCCCATCCGCTATGCCGCCCCCGGCGTCCCGCTTCGGTGCGTCGGGGTGCTCAACTTCACCGACCGCAACGGCGGCGACCGGTTTACCCAGGCGGAACGGCGGCTGGTGACGACGGTGGCCAACTTCGTGGCGGTCGCGGTAGAGAACGCTCGCCTGGTGGCGCGGGAACGCACCCAGCAGCGGCTGCGCCGAGAACTTGAGCTCGCGGCCGATCTCCAGCGGCGCATTCTTCCGTCGCCCGCGGTGCTCCATGGAGACGCCACCGTCGCGGCCCGCTGCGTCCCCGCGGAGTGGGTGGGTGGTGACTTCTACACCTTCTCCCGGCTGGGGAACGGCCGAGTCGGCGTGATGATCGGGGATGTCTCGTCGCACGGATTCTCGGCGGCGCTCATCATGGCGCTGGTGCTGAGTGCCGCAGGCATCCATGCCGCCGCACCGATCACGCCCGACGAAACCCTCGCCGCGATGCTCGAGGGGCTGAGCGGCGAACTCGAGCGCACCGAGATGTACCTCACTGTCTTCTATGGCATGCTCGACCGGGCCAGGGAACAGCTGGTCTTCGCCAACGCCGGCCATCCACACGCATTCCGGGTGGGCAAGGGGTCGGCGGAACGCCTCGGCGCGACGGCGCCGCCACTGGGGCTTGCCGGCGTGCGGGATATCCAGCGGCAGGTGATCCCGTGGGACCCCGCTGGCGACCTCCTCTGTCTCTGGACCGATGGATTGGAGGACGCGCAGAATATTCAGGGCGAGAAATTCGGCGAGACCCGGGTGCTCAATGTGGTGAACTCCATGCTGGACGCTGAGCCCGAATCCATCGTGGATGCCGTGCTCGCGGAGGCGAGCGCATTTGCCGCGGGCCGGGGTGATGACCGTACCATGCTCGTCCTCCGGCTGTGAGGCCGCCCCGCGCCAAGCGCCGGCTGGGACAGCACTTTCTTTTCGATCCCTCCATCCTGCGACGCATCGCCGCCGCAACCCTGGCCGGGCCCGGCGATACAGTCCTCGAAATCGGTCCCGGTCCCGGCGGGCTCACGGCCGAGCTGTTGAAGCTCGGATGCCGGGTCATGGCCATCGAACGAGATGCCGACATGTTGGCGAGCCTGCGTGAGCGGGCGCCGGATGCCGATATCATCGAAGGCGACGCACTCGAACTCGACTGGCATGCAGTCGCCGGCCATCCTCCTCTCGAACGCTGGATCGTCGCCGGAAACATTCCTTACAACATCACGACGCCCTTGATCGACCAGGCGCTGACGCCGCCGATGCCGTCGCGGGTGGTGTTCCTGGTGCAGGAGGAAGTCGCGTTGCGGCTGGCGGCCAGGCCGGGCACCAAGGCGTACGGCGCGCTGTCGGTTGGAGTCCAGGCCGCAGCCAGGGTGGAACGGCTTTTCGCGGTGCCGCCCGGTGCGTTCACGCCGCCGCCCCGGGTCACCTCGGCGGTAGTGCGGCTCACTCCGCTCGATGTGCCGGTGGTGCCGCTCGAGCGGCAGGCGGACTTTCGGCGCTTTGTGGTGGACCTCTTCAGCCGGCGGCGGAAACAGCTGGCGGGTTCGCTGCGCCAAGTGGTCGGGGCAGCGCCCGCAGCGATTGCAGCGGTCCTGGCGGCGCACTCCATCCGGCCCGACGCACGAGCCGAAACCTTGACGCCGCAACAGCTTTGGGCCGTGATGCGCGGGCTCGTTGACGACCGGGACGGCGAATGCTAGCTTTGTGAAACATTTCACAATAAGGCATGCCGAGAGTCGCCGAATCCACCATCCGTCGCCTGTCCCTCTACCTCCGGCTGCTCGAGGAGTTTGCCGCGCAGGGGATCGAGACGGTCAGTTCCGAGGCGTTGGCCGCACGGGGCGGGACGACGTCTGCGCAGGTGCGGAAGGACCTGTCGTTCTTTGGCTCGTTCGGCAAGCGGGGCCTGGGCTACGCGGTGCCCGAGCTCATGGACCGCCTGCGGGAAATCCTGGGGCTCAAGCGCCGCTACCGGGTGGCCATGATCGGTGCCGGCAAGATCGGCAGTGCGCTGCTGCAGTATCACGGGTTTCGCCAGCGCGGGTTTGATATCGCGGCCATCTTCGACGTGGACCCGGCCAAGATCGGCACCCGCTGGAATGGCCTCACGGTCCAGGATGTGGCGACGATGGAGCAGGTGCTGGGCGCCGCGCCGATGGACATGGCGGTGCTGGTGACCCCGGCCGATCCGGCCCAGCCGCTGGCGGACCGGCTGGTCAAGCTGGGCGTCACTGCCATCCTCAATTTTGCGCCGGTGCAGATCGTGGTGCCCGAGCATGTCGTGGTGAAGAACGTCAACCTGGCCCTGGAACTCGAGACGCTGAGCTACGCGCTTCATAATCGCGCCGCTCGCTGACGCGATTACCTTTCCTCGCATGTCCGCTGTCCGCATCACCTCCGAAGTCACGGCACTCGAATCGGTCCTGGTCCACACCCCGGGCCTCGAGCTCGAGGCTGTCACGCCCGAGAATCGCGAGGACTACCTCTACGACGACATCATCGAAGTCGAGTCGGCGCAGCGGGAGCATCGCCAGTTCGTGGCGGTGCTCGAGCGGTTCAGCAAGGTGCTGCAGGTGCGCGACCTCCTGACCGAAGTGCTGCACGTGAAGGAAGCGCGTGAATTCTTCGTGAGCCGCACCATGGATGTGGTGCCGTCGGAGCCGCTGGCGCAGCGTCTGTCGGCGCTGCCGCCCGAGGAGCTGGTGTCGATGCTCATCGAGGGCACCGAGGAGGATCCGGGCGCCATTTCGCGCGCGCTCAACGAAGTGCGCTATGCGCTGCCGGCGCTGCCCAATCTCTTCTTCCCGCGGGACATCGGCATGGTGCTGGGCAGCCATGCGGTGATCGGCTCGATGCGCTATGGCATCCGGTGGACCGAGGAACTCCTGGCCAAGACGCTGTTCCGCTTTCATCCGGCGCTTGCCAATGAGGGCATCCTCTACGATGGCTCGGAGGAGCGCCGCAGCAACTACACCCTCGAAGGCGGCGACGTCCACGTCCTGCGCGAGGACGTGGTGCTGCTCGGCTTCAGTGAACGGAGTTCGACCGCGGCGCTCGACCAGCTGTCGGAAGTGCTCTTTGCCTCCGGCGGGGTCGAGGCGGTCGTGGTGGTGGTGATGCCCAAGGCGCCCACCGCCATCCATCTCGACATGATCTTCTCGCAGCTCGACCACGGCCTCGGCATGGTGTACCCGCCATTCTTCGTCGGCGCGGAGCGGGTTCCCGTCCTGCTGCGGCGCCGAGGCGAGGAAGGGGTGCGGGAGATGCCCAACCTCTTCGCTGCGCTCCGGGAAGTGGACATCCAGCTGGAGCCGGTCTTCGCCGGCGGCGCGCACCGGCTCACCCAGGACCGGGAGCAGTGGAGCTCGGCCTGCAACTTTCTCGCGGTGCGGCCGGGCCAGGTCATCAGCTACGCCCGGAACGTCGCCACCGTCGAGGAACTGCGGCAATCGGGATTCCGGGTGGTGGACGGCAACGAATTTCTCCAGGGCCACGATCCAGTGCGTGAGGGCGACAAGGTGGTCATCACCGTCGAGGGCGCCGAAATCGTCCGGGGCGGCGGCGGACCGCGCTGCATGACCATGCCACTCCGGCGGGCTGTCGGGTGATGGGCGTAGCGGTGCACCAGACGGGCACGCTGCTGGAGGGTGTGCTGGCCGAACTGCAGAAGGCCCCCTGCGCCGCGGCCGTCCTCTGCGAACGGGTGCTGGGCCTCCCGAGGGCGCCCAAGGCCGTTGCCGACCGGGTGGTGCTGGCACTGCTGGGCGCCGACCCGCGCATCCGCCAGCTGGCCGATGGCCGCTGGGGCCTGGTGGCCGCCGTGCAGGAATCTCCCGCGCTGGAAGCGTGCACCTTTGCGGTGGTCGACGTGGAGACCACGGGGATGCGCGCATGGGGCGGCGATCGGATCACGGAAATCGCAGTGGTGGTGGTGCAGGGCCAGCGGCGCGAGCTGGTCTTCGAATCGCTGGTCAATCCCGAACGGAAGATCCCCGCGTTCATCGCGTCCATGACCGGCATCAGCGACGCCACCGTGCGGCACGCGCCGACGTTCGCGGAAGTTGCCGAAGACGTGCTCGCGGCGCTGGGCGGGCGGGTGTTCGTGGCGCACAACGCCCGCTTCGACTGGAGCTTCGTGGGCGCCGAGCTGCACCGCGCGCGCGACGTGGCGCTCGACGGGCCCATGCTCTGCACGGTGCGGCTGGCCCGTCGGCTGGTCAAGGAAGTCCGCTCCTGTTCGCTCGACAATCTCTCCCAGCATTTCGGGCTTGCCAACGAGGCGCGTCACCGGGCGGCGGGCGATGCCGTCGCCACGGGCGAACTGCTCCACCGGCTCCTGGACCTGGCGCACGGCGATGGGGCGCGCACGCTGCAGGACCTCGAGGCCATCGCCTCGCGCCGCGCGCCACGGCGTCCGCGGAAGCGCCTGGCCTCGCCGTCCGAGCCGCGTGCCGATTCGGTGCCTGAGGGCCCGGCATGACGCTGGTGCGAAGCTTTACGGTCGGCGAGCTGCGCTGCCACACGCTCGAAGGCGGCCTGCAGCGGCTCGATGGCGGCGCCATGTTCGGCGTGGTGCCCAAGCCGCTCTGGGAGCGCTCCATTGCGCCGGACGCGCGGAATCGCATTCCGCTGGCCATGCGCTGCCTGCTGGTGGAGCATCCCGACGGCCTGGTGCTGATCGACACGGCGATCGGCTCCAAGGACGACACCAAGTTTCGCGACATTTACGGGATCGAGAACGCGGGCCGGGTAGGCGAGAACCAGCTCGAGGATGCCATCATCGAGGCCGGGCACCGGGTGGACGAGGTCCGCTTCGTGATCAATACCCATCTCCACTTTGATCACGCCGGCGGCAACACCCGGCTCGAGCCTGATGCGGCCGGGGGCGAGGGTGTGGTGCGCACTGCCTTCCCCAACGCCACCTACGTCATGCAGCGCGGCGAGCTGGAGTTTGCCCGGAAGACCAACGAACGGACGCGGGCCAGCTACCTGCCGGCCAACTTCGAGGCGGTGGCCAACAGCGGGCGGCTTCGGCTGCTGAACGGGGACCAGGAAATCCTGCCCGGCATTCAGGCGCGCCTCACACCCGGCCACGTGCCGTGGCATCAGGCCGTGCTGCTGGAGAGCCGGGGCGAGACCGCGGCGTTCATTGCCGACCTGGTGCCGACCTCGGCGCACCTCAAGCTCCCCTGGATCATGGGCTATGACCTGGAGCCGCTCCGGACGCTGGAGAGCAAGCGTGCAGTCCTGCGGGAAGCGGTGCTCGAGGGCTGGCGGCTGATCTTCGAGCACGACCCCGTGGTGGCCTGGGGCCGGCTGGTGCGGCGGGGCGCCGCAACCGAGCTGGAGGAGACCGAGGTCGTGGCGGGACAACAGGTTGACACTGGGGAGAGGGCCGGCTAGCTTTGCCCGGTCAGAAGTGGGCCCGGATCGGGCCCCACCCTCGAGCCCGCGCGCGGCGCGGTGCGACCGGGTCCAAGCGAATCTTCCGCGGGGCGGGCCCGCGGCGCAGCGGACATCCGGACTTTCATCGGATGTCCGTTTCTGTTTCCGAACCACGCACACAGGAGCATGCCACTGTCCACAAATGACCGCGAACGCCGCACCCGGGTAAACCGGCAGATCCGGATCAGCCCGGTGCGCGTGATAGGCCCCGGCGGCGAGCAGCTGGGAGTTCTGCCGGTTGACGAAGCGCTTTCAGCGGCCCAGGAGCGGGGCCTCGACCTGGTCGAGGTGGCGCCCATGGCCCGTCCCCCCGTCGTCAAGATCATGGACTACGGGAAATACAAGTTTGAAGAAGCCAAGGCGGCGCGCGCCGCCAAGAAGAAGCAGCACGTGATCCAGCTCAAGGAAGTCAAGTTGCGGCCCAACATCGAGGACCACGATTTCGACTTCAAGACCCGTCATGCCCGCGAGTTCCTGGGCGACGGCAACAAGGTGAAGGTGACGATGATGTTCCGCGGGCGGCAGCTGGCGCACGTGGAGATCGGCAAGGCGGTCCTCGACCGCGTGGCCACGACGCTGGGCGACGTGGGCAAGGTGGAGGCGGAAGCGCGGCTGGAAGGCCGCAACATGACGATGGTACTCGCGCCCCGGTAAGGCGCACGGAGAGCAGACAGCATGCCCAAGATGAAGACCAAGCGGGCCGCGGCCAAGCGTTTCAAGCGCACCGGAACCGGTGAGCTCAAGCGCTTCCACGCCAACCACAGCCACATTCTCACGAAGAAGTCGCGCAAGCGGAAGAACCGCCTCAAGAAGGGCGATCTCGTGAGCTCGGCGGACTACCCGCGCATCAACCGCCTGCTCAAGGCGTAAGGAGCCAGCATGCCTCGCGTAAAGAGCGGTGTCGCGCACCACGCCCGCAAGAAGAAGATCATGAACGCCGCCAAGGGTGCACGCGGCGGCCGGAGCAAGCTCTACAAGTCGGCCAAGGAAAACGTCGAGCGCGGCCTGCGCTACGCCTACCGCGACCGCCGCAAGAAGAAGAGCGAGTTCCGCGCCCTCTGGATCACCCGCATCAATGCCGCTGCCCGGCTCCACGGGCTGAGCTACAGCCGGCTGATGGCCGGGCTCAAGAAGGCCGGCGTCGAGGTCAACCGGAAGGTCCTGGCCGACCTCGCCGTGCATGACGCCGACGCGTTCGGGAAGTTCGCGGAGATGGCGAGGGGAGTTGAGAGTTAAGAGTTGAGAGTTAAGGGAAAGCACCCTCTCAACCCTGAACTCCCCACTCTCAACTCATGACCGACATTCCCGAACTCGACACGCTCCTGTCCCGCCTCCCGGGCATTGCCAGCATGGATGCCCGGGCGCTCGAGGCAGAGCACACCGCTATCCTCGGTCGCAAGGCGGGCGCGCTCACCGCGCTCGCCCGCAACATCCCGACCCTGCCGCCGGAACAGCGGCGCGCCGTCGGTGCCGCCCTGAACCAGGCCAAGGCCGCCTTCGAGGCGGCATTCGAGGAACGCCGCAGTGCGCTCACCGCCGAGGCAAGGCGGCAGCAGGCCGCCGAGGTGGACCTCACCATGCCGGCCCGGCATCGCTGGACCGGCAGTCTTCATCTCGTCACCCGCACCATCAACGACATCTGCAGCATCTTCCGCGAACTGGGCTTCGTCATCGCGGTCGGCCCGGAAGTCGAGAGCGAGTGGTACAACTTCTTCTCGCTCAACTTCCCGGCGGACCATCCGGCGCTCGACCTGCACGACACGCTCTATCTCGACGCGCCACCGGAGCCGGGTGAACATGGCGGCCGTCTCCTGCTCCGCACCCACACGTCGCCAGTGCAGATCCGGAGCCTGATCGGCCAGCCGCTGCCGGTGCGGGCGCTGATGCCCGGCATGGTGTACCGGAAGGATCCGTTCGATCCCTCCCACGCCCCCGCCTTCCAGCAGATCGAGGGGCTGGCGGTGGATGAAGGGATCTCGTTTGTGGACCTCAAGGCCACG
>DASSTP010000153.1:0-6992 GCA_035707845.1 Gemmatimonadales bacterium
CCAGGGCGAGGCGGAGCGTATCAGGCGTTGACCGGCCGTTCACCCTTCCCGTTTCGTCGAATCCCTGATTGATGAGGATCGTGTGGTCCGTGGTGCTGTCGAGCCGCTCGCGCCCGTCGAGGACGACGAGCGGGCCGGCGAGGCCTGCCGCGATCTGGAATCCTTCGTTGGAGTGCGAGTGATAGATGAACGTCCCGGCACGTGGCGGCGTGAAGCTGACCGTCATCGAATCGCCCGCCATGATCACCGGCATGGGGTGGGCGGCGCTGCCGCTCCAGCCCGGCACACCATCGGCATCGCTGTTCTCCAGCTCGATGCCGTGCCAGTGCACGGCGCTGGGGTACGGCATCCGATTTACCACGGTGATGGCGACAGGCTGGCCCCGCTTGAGCAGCAGTGGATGGGTTGCCTCGGGAACCGAGTCCGGCGCGGGCGGCCGCGATCCCTGCTGCTCCACGAAGGCGTATCGATGGGCGGGACCCTTGCCCTGCACCGGCTGCGCCTGCATGAACAGGCGAATGTGCCGGACAGGCCGCGCCGGCTGGGATGACGCGTCAGGCTTGCCGGTCACCGTGATCCCCAGCACCAGGCCGGCCATGCTGGAGGCGCTGTGTCCCACCTCCGCCGGAGAATCGGGATCAGCCGGATCGGCCACCTTATTGAATGACAAATAGTGCGAGACGTGAAATCCGAAATGGCAGTGGAAGAGCCAGTTGCCGGGTCGCGCCGCAACCCACTGCATCGACATCGTACCGCCAGGCAGCATCAGCTCGGTGACGGCCAGCCTGCGCGTTCCGGCGGTGTACACGCTATCGGATTCGCCGTTCCCGCGGCTCTCGACGTCAAAGTAGAAACCGTGCAGGTGCATCGGGTGGCCGTCCGCGGAGGGATTGAGCCAGCGCCAGCGCACCGTGTCGCCCGCCGCGAACGTGAATCGCTCGGTGTATGGCCATGATTTGCCGTTGATCACCATCATGTCGCGGGGAATCCACGGCTTGGGCTGAGTGGTATCCGGCTCCTCGAACCAGGTGCCAAGCACGAAGACTCGGTCGGCAGGAGCAGCATCCGTGGAATCCACGATCAAGCCGCCGTAGAGCTGGCTGTCCTCTCCATTGCGCTCTTCCATCGCGGCCCCCGGGAAACTCCCCCAGTAGTAATAGGACCCGGCTGCTCCCGCGTCGAAGCGCATGACGCGTGCTTCGCCTGGCCGCAGCTGCACCGTGTCCGATACGTCACCTGGACGCGAGTGGAAACCATGCAGGGTGAGTGTGGAATCTTTCAGAGTGTTGCGGACCATGACGCGGATGGGCGTGCCGCGGACCACCCGGACCAGCGGTCCCGGAATAGAGAGCTGCTTCCCGACTTCAGCGAACGCCAGCACCGGCTGGCTTGGCCCCGAATCGGCTGTCGGGAACCACTGCCCACGACGGATTTCGAGCTCGAGCACCAGCGTGTCGTGCTGCACGGAACCCGCCGATGAGCGGTTGTCGTTCGCGAGGATGCGCTCGTCCGCGATTTCACTTCGCGCGCCCGAACCAGGCCCGCCACCGGCCAGCAGGAGGAGGAGGCCGACGAGCGCCCACGATGGCAGCGGGGCCGAGTGACGCATGGGGGTTCCTGGCTGATGGCCGAAAGCTGAAGGCTGAAGGCTGAAAGCCGAAGGCTGCGCGCTCAGCGCTCAGCGCTCAGCTCATATCGCTTTACATACCGCACTCCATCTGCATCCTCGAACCCAGCCCACACGGTGTCGCCCCGGAAGACCGGCGAGGGGTACTGCAGGAATCCCTCCGGTGCCGCCACCTGGCCAAGATACCTGCCGTCCGGCTCGAAGACATCAAAGACCACCGGCTCCTTCCACTCGGGCGGATCCGAGGCATCATCAGCCTGCGCCGCGTGCCCCGGTTGCGAGAGCTGGATCCAGAGCCGTCCGTCATCGCCCGCGAATATCCCGGTGAACAGTGGCTTGGAATCCGGAATGTCGGGGCCGTTCCAGCTCCAGCCCGGAAAGTTCTCCTGGAACTGCCGCGTCAGGCGCTCCTTCTCCGCCGATGCTTCCGCCGATTGCACTGGCACCGGATCCACGCTGCGCTCGAGGCTGAGCGGCGAGCCAGGTCGATAGAGCGTGAGGTGATAGCGATTGCTCACGCCGCCCACGTAATAGCCGAGCGGACTGAAGGTCCACTCGGCCTCGGCGGTGAACGGCACCGTACTCACGTTTGTCATGTTCTTGGTGCTGCCCGACACGTTGGCTTCAGTGACATTCCACGTCGGCGCAAGTATCGTGTCGCCGACACCCGCGGCGCCAATGTAGCCGAGCGCCGTGCGGCGTTGGTCGAACGGCTTGTCGGGGTCCACAATAACCCACGTGAGCGCATGACTTGCAGTGTCGACGTAAAGCTTTCGGCTGGTGAAGAAGCCGGCTGGAATTCGCCAGGCCTCGAGGTACGTTCCCACTGAATCGTAAACCGTGATTCGCCCGTTGCCCGGGTCGCGAATGAGCACGCGCCCATCGGCGAGGACCGCGAGTCCGCCATCGGGATTGGCGTATTCGCCAGGTCCCCCGCCCTTCCGCCCGAAGGTGGCGACGTAATGCCCGTCGGGCGCGTACTTCCGCAGGACCGGTCCGTCATCGGAAATGTAGATGGAACCGTCCGGCGCCACGGCGATCGCACGAAATCCGCCGAGCAGGTCTACCTCGTCGCCTTCCGCCTTTCCCACGCTGGCGCGCTCCACCAGCGTCCTCGGTTTGCCCCAGACACTGCCGGCGACCGTCCGCACCACAATCGTGTCGCCCAGGGTGTCTCGCTCCGCGCGCCAGGCGTCGGCTCCGGAACGCTCGTCTCCACAGCCGGCGATCAGCAGGAGCATGGCCGGCAACACATGTCGGTTCATTGCTGTCTCCCCCCGAGAATGCTCAAATATCAGCCTGACACCCCCGAGGGCAAGAAGGTTTCGTCGGCGCCAGCTCCGGCTATCTTCCTCCGCCATGGCTGCAAGCACCCCCCTCATATCCGCGGGCCTCGCCCTCCGCGTCCACGGACTCCGCAAGACGTTCGGCGACGTCGTCGCCGTAGCTGGCCTCGACCTCGAGGTCTCGCCCGGCGAATGCTTTGGCCTGCTGGGACCCAACGGTGCCGGCAAGACCACGACCATCGAGATCTGTGAAGGCCTCACCCAACCCGACGCCGGCGAGGTAGAGCTGCTCGGACGCACCTGGCACGATCATGGTGACGACCTGCGCCAGCGGCTTGGCATCCAGTTGCAGGAGACCCAGCTCTCCGAGAAGCTCACTGTCCAGGAAACGCTGCGGCTCTTCCGCAGCTTCTACCGGAACGGGCGCGACGTCGGGGACGTCATCTCTCTCGTCCAGCTCGACGAAAAGCGCCGGGCCCGGGTGGGCACGCTTTCCGGCGGCCAGAAGCAGCGCCTGGCCCTGGGCTGTGCGCTCGTGGGGGACCCGGAACTGGTCTTCCTCGACGAGCCGACGACCGGCCTGGATCCACAGGCACGCCGGCAGGTGTGGGAGCTGATCGAGGAGCTCAAGGCCACGGGCCGCACCATCCTCCTCACGACCCATTACATGGATGAGGCCGAGCGGCTGTGCGATCAGGTGGCCATCGTGGATCACGGACGGAACATCGCGCTGGGAACGCCGAGGCAGCTCATTGCGGGGCTTGGTGCGGAGCAGATCGTGGCCTTCGCGGTGGAGAAGCAGGCGGCAGGCCGGCTCGATCCGCAGACGCTGGCCGCGATTGCCACCGCGATCGATGCAACGCGGCCGGCGCACGCCACTGACACCGGCTGGGAACTCCCTGTGGCCGCGCTGCACCTCGCCATTCCGGCGTTGCTCGCCGAATTGGACCGCCGGGCGCTGCCGCTGGCTGAACTACGCACCCACTCACCGACACTCGAGGATGTCTTCGTGTCGCTGACCGGCCGGGCACTGCGCGATGCCTGATCCGGGACATCCTGCCCCGGTGCGGGCGGCGCTGGTCGAGCTCACGCTGGTGCGCCTCCGGGAATTCGTGCGCGAGCCCGAAGCGCTCTTCTGGGTGTTCGGTTTTCCGCTGCTGCTCGCCCTCGGGCTCGGCATCGCCTTCCGCAACCGGCCGCCGGAGTCGGCGCGAGTGGGCGTGCTCCGTTCGGTGCCTGCGGCCGTGGCGTCCTCACTCGACTCGGCAACGGGGTTGACCGCCGTTCCCCTGGAGGACGACAGCGCCGGCGCGAGCGCGCTCCGCACCGCGGACGTGGCGCTGGTCGTGGCCCCCTCCGCCGGTGGCGGCATCGAGTACCGCTTTGATCCGTCGCGGCCGGACGCCCGCATGGCGCGCCTGCTGGCGGACAAGGCAGTCCAGCAAGGCGCCGGACGGCACGACGCCATACCGGTTGCCGAAGCGACGGTACGCGAACGGGGCGCCCGCTACATCGATTTCTTCATTCCCGGATTGCTGGGGCTCAACCTGATGGGCAGCGGCATCTGGTCCATCGCGTTCGCGGTGGTGACCGCGCGGAAGCAGAAACTGCTCAAGCGGCTGGTCGCGACCCCGATGTCGCGCTCACAGTACCTGATGTCGTTCCTGCTGGCCCGGCTCTTCTTCCTGGTGCTCGAGGTGGGCGTGCTGGTGGGCTTCGCAGCGCTGGTGTTCGATGTGCCGGTGCGCGGATCGTTCGTCACGCTGGGGCTGATCTGCCTGGTCGCCGCGCTCAGCTTCAGCGCCATGGGACTGCTGGTGGCCTCACGGGCCCGCACGGTGGAAGCGGTCTCGGGCCTCGCAAACCTGGTCATGCTGCCCATGTGGATCTTTTCCGGCGTCTTCTTCTCGTCGGCCAACTTCCCCAGGGTCATGCAGCCGTTCATCCAGGCGCTGCCGCTCACCGGCACGGTGGATGCCCTTCGCGCCATCATGCTCCGCGGGGCAACCCTCGCCTCGGTGTCGGGCGAGTTGCTGCTGCTCCTGGCATGGCTGGTCGTGCCCTTCGTGATCGCGCTGCGGCTCTTCCGCTGGCGCTAGCCGTCCACTTGCACGCTTCTTGCGCTGTCAGTGCGATCTTGAGCCGGCTTATCGAGCAGGACCCACCGGACCATAATGGGGACTACCCGACGTGGGAGCACTCTCCGTGGAGAACCGCACCAGGCCGCGACACGCAGTCCTCCTCGCCGCGGGCCGGGGAAGCCGTCTCGGCACCCTGACAGAGGAGACCCCAAAGTGCCTGCTGCCGGTAGGGGGCAGGTGCCTCCTCGATCGCCAGCTTGACGCCCTGGGCGCAGCCGGCGTCACGGACGTTACGGTAGTGGCCGGGTTCCAGGCCGCCAGGGTCGAGGCTCACGTCGCCGGACGCTGCAGGGTCATCCGCAACGAAGTGTGGGCGTCCACCAACAGCGTGGCGTCCCTGCATCTCGCCGCGCCGCACGTCCGCGGCCACGCCTTCATCTTCCAGAATGCCGATGTGCTCTACCCGCCGGAGCTGATGACGCGCTTCGTGGAGGCGCCGCGGGAGAATGCCTGCCTGATCGACCCGCTCGCTCCCTTCGCCGAGACCGAGTATCACGTGGAAGTCCGGGACGGTCGGGTCGTGCGCTACAGCAGGGAGGTGCTGCCAGCGTCGTCGGCAGGCCGGAGCGCGCAGCTCGTGCGCATCGGGGCGGCCGACAATCCCGCTTTCCTCGACAGGATCGCCGAACTTGCTGCCGGCGCGGGCGCGCAGGGATTTCCCAACCTGGCGTATGATGTTCTCATGGCTGGAGAGGGACTCTGGCCGGTCTTCACTGCAGGGCTGCCCTGGTGGGAAGTGGACACGGCGGAGGACTACGCGCATTGCCGGGCGGCGTTCGATCCTTCGGAAGCCCGGGACGAGTCGCTGACGCCCGGAACCTGGGCGCGCCTTCGGGACCTCATGCGCGAGCGCCGATTGCCCTGGCGTCTCGCCTGGCTGCCCACCGTGATGCGATCGGGGCTGGCAAATCCAGTCCAGGCCGCCGCCCACGTCCGCGCATACCGCCATGGCGAACTGTCGCGCGGCGCACTCGACCTCGTCATGAACGGACTGCCGTTCCTCCGGCTGCTGATTGAGGAAGCGAACGGCTGTGATGTCCCCCTCATGCTACTCTGGGGAACCCTGCTCGGCTGCGTGCGGGACGGCCGGCTTATCCGGGGCGACCACGACCTCGATCTGGGCGTCATGGCTCGCGACGTCGACAAGCTGCCCATCTTGCGGGAACGGATGCGTCAACACGGATTCAAGGTGCGAATTGAGAACAGCGAAAAGCTGTCCCTTGTCCATCCCCGCCACCCAAGCTTGTACCTGGATCTCGATGTTGTTCGACCCCATCCGCGCGGATGGGTGATCATCAACGCCGACGCAGATCCCAGGCGCCGCTTCAATTACATCTTTCCGCGTACCGTCTTTGAACACCTGGCCCATGCCCGCCTCGGCGGCCAGCTCGACGTAACGGTTCCCGGCGATCCCGAAGGATTCCTCGCCGCCGTCTACGGCGACTGGCGCACTCCCCGGGCCAAGGTCCATTACCTGTATGGACCGAACAATGTGGAAGTGGAGCTGCTGTAGGGAAAGGCCGAGCCGGGCGCCCGGGTCAGTCGATGGGAATCTGCGCGGCGTGGAGCGCGAGCCATTGATCAAACGTCGTGAGGCCCGGCGCGAGCTGGCGCGACCGCGCCACATCGCGAATCTCGTTGCAGACCTCCTCGAACTCATCGTAGAACTGGAACATGTTGCCGAGATCATCGGCGCCGGGAAACCCGAAGCCGCGAAAGACCTCGGGTGGAACAGGATTGAACCGTACTGCTTCACCGAGTGCCCGTGACATGGCGGCCGCCATCTCCGTGCCGGTGAGGTGCTCACCCGCCGCGCCGATGCGCTCCCCGATCAGCTCCTTGCCTCGCTTGAAAATGCCGTAGGCCACCGCCCCGATGTCGTCCGAGGCGATGCCGGCCATTTTCGCATCCCCGATCGGCAGGGTGAGTGCCAGCGCG
>DASSTP010000154.1:0-4355 GCA_035707845.1 Gemmatimonadales bacterium
GGGAGTAAGAACCGGTGCCACCCGCTCCGCGGTGTCCAGCAGGTTCACCAGCAGGCTGTTGAGCAGGATGATGGCCTCCGGGCGCTGCGCCGTGATCAGCCCGAAGAGCCGCACCGGCCGGAACGGTACGTCGCCCGCGCCGTCACGATCGAGGTCGTAGCCTTCGTAACGATCCCAGAAGTTGCCGGCAAAGCGGGTCGGAGTCTGGCGGCTGTTGGTGACGACATCGAAGGCGTTGCCGCTGAACTCGTTGCCCTCGAAGCGGCCACCGTCCGCGTCGGCATAGACCCGCACCGCCCAGCCGTTGCGGATGAACCGGTTGCGCCGGGCAGTGAGCCGGGCACTGCCCTCGACCGAGAGCGCCACCGTATTGCCGGTGAACATGCTGCCCTCGAGCCGGCTGTCGCCGATCTCCTTGAGCAGCAGTCCATAGGCGGCGGCTCCGGTGGCCTCGGCAAATGTGTTGCGCGTCATGGTGACATGGCGGGAATACATGACCGCCACACCGGCGCGGTTTCCGCGGAACGCATTGCCGTCGTACATGCAGGAATCCGAATACATGAAGTGCAGGCCATAGCGGGTGTTCCCGTGGCTCTGGTTGTTGCGGATAGTCGCCTGGCGGCCAAACTCCAGGTAAATCCCGTCCCGATGCCCGCGCACGTCGTTGCGCTCCACCACCATGCGGCGCGTCTGGTACAGGTGAATGGCGTTGCCGTTGGCGGTCTCCGCCTGCCCGCTGCCCGTGATCACGTTGCCGGCGATGACGCAGTCTTCCGTACGCGCGGCGTAGATGGCAAAGAAGCTGTCACGGATGGTGTTGCCCCGGATGCTGCACCCGTGCACACCGGTGAGCCGGATGGCGGCACGATCCTCGGTGAAGCTGGGCGCCACGTTGCGGATGGTGAGGCCGGTGATAGACACGCTGTCGGCGCTGACGAGAAAGACGGCGTCGCCACCGCCATCAATCACCGGCGCGCCCTGCCCCATGATATGCACCGGCCGATCAATGCGGAGCCCGGCCTCGCGATACTGGCCGCTGTGCACCACGATCGTGTCTCCCGCTCCGGCGCGTTCCAGCGCTGCACCGACGCTGGCCACCGCCGAGCCGGGCGCGACATGAATGACGCGCAGCGGCAGGAGGGCGGCCAGGAGGCACAGCGCCGAGGTCATCACTGGGCGGCGGCTTCCGCCATTGCGGGCATGCCGGTGCGGACCTCGCGCCAGCTGAGCAGTGTCCCGCCCATTACCGCGCGCACGCTGTCCGCTTCCCGGCCGGGCCGGAGCGCCGCCAGGTTGCTGGCCATCGGGGATCGCAGCTCGTCGCTCCGCAGGTAGAGCGCGCCGGTCGCGTCCATCACACTGTCGCTGGTCACGTACGACTGGACCAGTACCTCCTTCACGTCAGCGGCCGGCACGGCGCCGGCGGCCACGAAGGCCGCGAGGCACCCGATATCGTCAAAGGTGTAGACCTTGCCGGTGCTGGTCACCAGCTGCCCGGCGAAGCGCGGATCGGAGATGAGCATGTGGCAATGCGCGCACGCATCCTCGCCGAAGCGGATGGCCCTGGGAGTCGGGCCGCAGGCAGCGGTCACGCCCAGGGCGAGCGTTGCCACCGCGGCGCGCCGGCGGTCGAGCACCAGCGCGAGGACCACGAGTGCAAGGGCCGCCACGATGGCCCCGCCGCCGATGTCGGGCCACGATGTTGCGTGGAAGTTGAGCAGCTGCTTGGAGCCGATCAGCGGCGGCTGGTAGCTCATTCCCGGCACCTTGATGATGGCGTGCGGGTCGAGCTGGTGGCCATAGTCGTAGCCCCACTTCCAGAAGTCGGCGAGGCCAGCGAGCGCCACGACCGAGGCCCCGGCCAGCCACCCGATGACCGCCTTCCGCCGCCCGATGGCGGCGGCGGCGAGGCCACTCACCACCAGCGCGCCTAGGATCCAGGGCATGAAGCGGAGTTCCGGAATGGCATCATTCTCGATCCGCTTCATGCCGATGTAGTGATTCAGGTTGTTGACGCTGTTGAGGTCGGGCGGCCGGGCGCCCCGCACCTCGGACACCCAGATGCGGAGGCCCAGCCCCTCGGGGTACTGCGGTGCCACCAGCTCGATCCGCCAGAGCGGCGTCACGAACGCGGCGAGCATCAGCAGTGCCCCGAGTGCCACCAGCAGGCGCGACCGGCGGGTCATCATCTGCTGGCCACTTTCTTCTGGTCAAGCGAACCGCTGGGACCGTTCCACGCGAGCGGAACGCTGCTGCCCCGGGCAGAGACACGGGCATAACCCTGCATCTCCTGGTGCAGCGCCGAGCAGAAGTCGGTGCAGTAGAAGGGATAGACACCCACCCGCTGGGGCACCCACACCAGCGTCCGGGTCTGGCCCGGCATGATCAGCAGTTCGGCGTTGGTGGCGCCCATGGCGGCAAAGCCGTGGGGCACGTCCCAGTCCTGCTCCAGGTTGGTGACGTGGAAGTAGACCGAGTCGCCCAGCTGCAGGCCCTCGATGTTGTCGGGCACGAAGTGGCTGCGGATGGCGGTCATGTACACATCCACCCTGGTGCCCTTCCGCACCAACCTGGTGTCCTTCTCCGACTTGGTGGCAAACGGGTCGGCGTTCTTCTCCAGCGAGAAGACCTTCTGCTGGCGGTCCTTGATGATGCTGGCCGGCAATGCCTGGGCATAGTGCGGCTCGCCGATGGTCGGGAAGTCGAGCAGCAGCTTCATCTTGTCGCCCGAGATGTCGAAGAGCTGGGCCGACTGCGCCAGCTCGGGGCCGGTAGGCAGGTAGCGGTCCTTGGTGATCTTGTTGAGCGCCACGACATACTTGCCGAACGGCTTGCGGCTGTCACCGCCCGGCACCATCAGGTGGCCAATCGAGTAGTACACCGGCACGCGGTCGAGCACCTGGCAGTCCTTGACCCGCCACTTCACGATCTCGGAGCTGATGAACATCGAGGTGTAGGCGTTGCCCTTGTCGTCGAACTCGTTGTGCAACGGGCCGAGGCCGGGGTTCTGCACCTCGCACGCCTTGATCGCGTCGTACTTGAGGACCGGAATCCCGTTCACATCCCCGTCGAACGTCCTGGCCTGGATGGCCTGCTGCATCCGGCTGAAGGAGTGCACCGGGATCACCGTCGCCAGCTTGCCGCCGGACACGATGAACTCGCCCGACGGATCCACGTCCACGCCATGGGGCGACTTGGGCGTGGGCAGGAAGTAGACCATCTCCGGGCAATCGGTCGGCTGGAGAACCTTGACCGACGTGCCCCATTCGGTGCGCGCGATGCCGTCGTCGCCCATGACGTTGTGGGCGTAGCGCGCCGGCTCGCTCCTTGCCTTGCCGTCAGCCACGCACTGCTCGGCGCGCTTCCAGTTCACCGCCGCGATGTAGTCCTTGTCCTTCTGCGAGGCGTTCTTCTCCAGGAGGGTGTGGGCCTCCTCGGTGTTGTAGGTGGTGAAGAACATCCACCCGTTCGACGGCCCCTTCCCCGCGTGCGCCAGGTCGAAGTCCCAGGCCGGCACGAGGATCTGGAAGGCGATGTCCATCTTCCCCGGCTCGTCGGCCCGGATGAAGCCCAGGACGCCCTCGAAGTGCTCCTTGTACTCCTCGATGGAGACGTCGCGCTGCGGGACGGGCACGCTGAAGCGGGTGCCAGCCACCGCGTACTCGGAGTTGGGGGTCAGGAAGGGCGAGCTGTGGTTCCCGCCGGCGTTCGGGATCTGGATGATCTCCTCCGTCTCCATCGTGCCCAGGTCGATGCGGGCGACGCGCGGGGTGTTGTTCGCGTTGATGAACACCCACCGCCCGTCCGGCACCCCGTCCGTCATGGAGAGCTCGCTGTGGTGCGCGTCGTCCCAGGGGATGAAGCCGTAGGTGGTGTTCAGCATCGGCTTCGTCTCCTCCGCGTATCCCCACCCGTTCTCCGCGAACTGCGAGAAGACGGGAATGATCTTGAGGAGCCGACCGGAGGGGAGTCCGTAGACGGACATCTGACCGTTGAAGCCGCCGGAGATGAGGGCGTAGAACTCGTCCTTCTTCCCCGGCGCCACGTAGACCTTCTGCGCCGCGTCGGACTCGGCGCTCGTCTCGCCCTTCGCGACCGCGCGCTGGCAGCCGGCGAGGCCGCCCGCGGCCCCCGCGGCGATTCCCAGCGACAGCAGGAGCGTGCGCCGGAAGTGGGTGTGCATGTCGTCTCCTCTGCTTCGATGACGGATGGTGGGAAACCGAGCCGGAGCGGGCGGATGGCGCGCCCCCGGGGCGTGTGAAGCTCGGAGCGAAGGATACGGGGCCGCGCGGGGGCCGAATGTCGGGAGGAGGCGGAAGTTGGGTCGGGCGCGCGCCCGTGATGCGGGTCACGTT
>DASSTP010000155.1:0-8253 GCA_035707845.1 Gemmatimonadales bacterium
CGGGATTCCCGCTCCGGCGGCAGATTCATGGGACCGAGCGCCACGCGTTCCCAGGTCCCCAACCACAACGCAATCACCGACTTATGGCCGTGATGGCATGGTTCAAGAAAGAGCGTAAGCCCCGGGTGTCCCAGCGCGAGCGGCTCGAGATTCCGGCCGACGCGTGGGAGAAGTGCGACGGCTGCGGGCACATCGACATCCGCGAGAAGTTCGAGAAGGCGCTCAACGTCTGCCCCGAGTGCGGCAAGCACAAGCGCTTCTCGGCGGAGGAGTACGTCCAGCTCCTCACCGACGAGGGAACCTGGCGCGAGCTCTGGTCGGACCTGCGCTCCGATGACCCGCTGGAGTTTGAGCATTACGAAGATCGCCTGGCGCGGGCCCGCAAGAAGGCCGGCGAGTCGGATGCACTCTACGCCGGCATCGGCCGGCTCGAGGGGCTGCCATTCCATCTGGGCGTCATGAACTTCGCGTTCATGGGCGGTTCCATGGGGTCGGTCGTCGGCGAGAAGGTGGCCCGCCTGGCCCGGCGTTCCGCCGAACGGAAGCTCCCGCTGGTGCTGGTCTGCGCATCGGGTGGCGCGAGGATGCAGGAAGGCGTCCTCTCGCTCATGCAGATGGCCAAGACCTCAGCGGCCATCGCGTCGATGTATCGCGAGGCGGTGCCCTTCATCACGATTCTTACCGACCCCACGACCGGCGGCGTGTCTGCATCATTCGCCATGCAAGGCGACGTGATCCTCGCCGAGCCCGGTGCACTCATCGGGTTCGCGGGCCAGCGCGTCATCAAGCAGACCATCGGCCAGGACCTGCCGGAGGGCTTCCAGACCGCCGAATTCCTGCTGGAGCACGGGCAGGTGGATGAAGTGGTCCCTCGCGGCTCCTTGCGCGACACCACGGCCCGGCTGCTGCGCCACATGCAGCGGCACAAGGCTCAGCCGGAGGCAGAGGGCTGACGCCGCTGCGTGACACTCTCCTACGCTGAAGCGCTCGACTACATCTTTCCGCGCATTACCACCATCAAGTTCGGACTGGAGACCACTCGGGCCCTCCTGGCCGAGCTGGGGAATCCGCAGGACCAGTTCGCCGTAGTCCACGTCGGCGGCACCAATGGCAAGGGCAGCGTGGCAACGCTCGTGGCCGATGCGCTCTCCGCCGCCGGCTTCCGCACCGGACTCTATACCTCGCCCCATCTGGTCTCGTTCCGGGAGCGCATCCGGGTGGATGATGCCATGCTCAGCCGGGACGCTGTCGCCATGTGGGTGGAGCGACTCCAGCCGCTGATCGAGGCTACCGGCGCGACTTTCTTCGAAACCACTACCGCACTGGCCTTCGCCGACTTCGCCGCACGCGGGGCCGAGATTGCCGTGGTCGAGGTGGGCCTCGGTGGGCGCCTCGACAGTACCAACGTGGTGTCGCCGCTCGTGAGTACGGTCACCAAAGTCGCACGAGACCACATGAAATATCTCGGCGACACACTGGAGGACATCGCGCGCGAGAAGGCCGCGATCGCCAAGCCGGGCGCCCCATTCGTCATCGGCGAAACCGACCCGGCGCTGGTTCAGGTGCTGGCGGAGGCCGCAGAGACTGCGGTGCAGGCGCTCGCCCCGGGCACACCGGCGGATATCCGAACGGTCCTGCCCGGCAGGCGATGGACAGGGCCGCTCGGGCTCGCGGGGCCGCACCAGCGGCGGAACGCGGCGGTGGCCCAGGCGGTCCTGGAGGCGCTGCCGCCGGAGTGGCGCCCACCGGTGCCGGTGATGGAGCGTGCCTTTGCGGCGGCGCGCGTGCCTGGCCGGCTCGACCGGCGAGGGAAGTGGCTCTTCGACGTGGCGCATAACCCGGACGGCATGGACGCGCTGGTGGCGGCGCTCGCGGCGATGGCGCCGCCCCGTCCACTGCACGCGCTGGTCTCGATCCTGGGCGACAAGGAATGGCCCGAGATGCTGGTCCGCCTCGATGCCGTGGTCGAGCGGGGCGTCCTGACGGTGGCGCCGACGGCCAAGGGCCGGGGCTGGGACCTGGCCTGGCTGCAGCAGTGGCTGGCGCGACCCGACCGGCCGCCCGCCCACGCCGACTGGCACCTCGAGCCCGATTTCACGCGGGCGGTCGCCCAGGTGGCCGAGGGCGCCGGCACGGTGCTCGTCACCGGGAGCTTCCACACCGTTGGCGACGTCATGGCCGAGCTTGGCATGATGGACGGTGACTGAGGGCCCCTCCCGTCGCTATCTTCCCGCCCATGCAAAGTCAGGCGCTGCCGGGATTTCGCGACTTCTATCCGGAAGACCTCGCGCTGCGGACGCACATCTTCCGCACCTGGCGGGCGGTGGCGAGGAGGTACGGCTTCGAAGAGTATGATGGGCCGCCGCTCGAGCCTCTCGAGCTCTACACCGGCAAGAGCGGCGCGGAGATCGTGGCGCAGCTCTACAACTTCGAGGACAAGGGCGGCCGGGCGGTGGCCCTGCGGCCCGAGATGACCCCGACGCTGGCGCGCATGGTCGCAGCGCGCGCCAACGGCCTCAGGAAGCCGATCCGCTGGTTCTCGGTACCCCAGCTCTTCCGCTACGAGCGGCAGCAGCGCGGCCGCCTCCGGGAGCACTTCCAGCTCAACTGCGACCTGATTGGCGAAGCCGGCGCGCTGGCCGATGTCGAGATCATCGCCCTGGCACTGGACGTGATGCGCGCCTTCGGCCTTGGACCCACGGAGGTGCGGGCGCGGGTCTCGGATCGCCGGGTGCTGACCGGGCTGCTGCTGGCGCATGGCGTGCCTGAGGATGGCATCAGCGAGGCCTTCCTCGCCATCGACAAGATCGAGCGCACGCCCCGGGCCGAGCTGGCATCACGGCTGCACGCTGCCGGCTTCTCGGGCGAGGCCAACGAGGCGGTGTTCCGCATCGCCGAGCTGCGCGGCATCGAGGACGTGCGGAGCATGCTGGCGCAGCGGCCGGGCGCGGAGCAGGCGCTGGCGCCATTGGAGCAGACCCTGGCCGGCCTCGCCGCCATGGGACTCAGTGAGTTCGTGGATGTGGACCTCACGATCGTGCGCGGACTCGCCTATTACACCGGGACGGTCTTCGAGCTGTTCGACGCGGGCCGGAGCCTCCGCGCCATCTGTGGCGGCGGGCGCTACGACAAGCTGCTCGCCGCCCTCGGCGGCGTCGACCTGCCGGCGCTCGGCTTCGGTATGGGTGACGTGGTGCTGGGAGAGTTGCTGAAGGAGCGGGGAGCGCTCAGCGCTCAGCGCTCAGCGCTCGACGTGTTTGTTGCCGGTGTTACCGCCGATGATCAGGCGGCCGTTCTGGCGCTTGCTCACGAGTGCCGCGATGCGGGCCTCTCGGTCGAATTTGCGCTCGGCGGGCAGTCGCTGGGCAAGCAGTTCAAGCTGGCCGACGCGCGGGGCGCGGCGTATGTCGCCGTCATTGGGCCGGATGACCGGGCCCGCGGTGAAGTGATGCTGAAGGACCTGGGGAAAGGCGAGCAGCTCAGCGTTGCGCGAAATGCGATCGTCCAGCGACTCGCCGAGGCGTGCGGGCGCGCCTGAGCGTTCGCGGTACTGCAAGAGTCAAGGAGACGGGATGTCGCAGGAGAAGGCCCTGACCACGCGAGCGGAAGACTTCAGTGCGTGGTATAACGATGTGATCGCGCGCGCGGAGCTGGCGGACTACAGTCCGGTCCGGGGCTGCATGGTCATCCGCCCCAACGGGTACGCCATCTGGGAACAGATGCAGCGCGCACTGGACGGGATGTTCAAGGACACCGGCCACCAGAACGCCTACTTCCCGCTCTTCATTCCCCAGAGCTTCCTGTCGCGGGAAGCCGAGCACGTGGAGGGGTTCGCGCCGGAGACTGCGGTGGTGACCCACGGCGGCGGCAAGGAGCTGGAGGAGCCGCTCGTTGTCCGGCCCACGTCGGAAACCATCATCTACGCCATGTACGCGAAGTGGATCCAGAGCTATCGCGACCTGCCGCTGCTCATCAACCAGTGGGCCAACGTGGTGCGGTGGGAAATGCGCACCCGGCTGTTCCTGCGGACCACCGAGTTCCTCTGGCAGGAGGGCCACACGGCGCATGCCACCGAAGACGAGGCGGAGCAGGAAACGCTCATGATCCTGGGCCTCTACCGGAAGTTCATGGAAGAGTGGATGGCGATGCCGGTGCTCACCGGGCGGAAGACCGACAGCGAGCGCTTTGCCGGTGCCCTCCGCACCTACAGCTGTGAAGCGCTGATGCAGGACAATCGCGCACTGCAGGCCGGCACCAGCCACAACCTGGGCCAGAATTTCGCCAAGGCCTTCGACGTCACGTTCCAGACCGCCGATGGGCGGCTGGACTACGTGTGGAATACCTCATGGGGCGTGTCCACCCGGCTGGTGGGTGGGCTGATCATGACGCACAGCGACGACAAGGGCCTCGTCTGCCCGCCGCGCCTGGCGCAGTGGCAGGTGGTGGTCGTGCCGATCTACCGGACCGACGAGGAACGTACGTCGGTCATGCAGGCGGCGGATGAGATCCTGCGTGAACTGCGCGCGAGCCACATCCGGGCGCATCTCGACGCGCGCGACGACATGAAGCCCGGTGCCAAGTATTACGAATGGGAAGCGCGGGGTGTACCGCTCCGGTTGGAGCTCGGGCCGCGCGATGTTGCCGCCGGCTCCGTGATGCTTGCCCGGCGCACCGGTGGGAAGAAGGAGGCCGTGTCGGTGGTGGGGCTGGGGCGCCGGATGCAGCAGGAAATGGACGACATGCAGGCCGCGCTCCTGCAGGCAGCCCGCGAGCGGCGCGAGGCCAACAGCATTCGCGGCGCCAGCAAGGACGAGTTCATCGCCCGGATGGCGGGGGCAGGCGGCTTCGTTTACGGCGGCTTCTGTGGCGATGCGTCATGCGAGGCGGATATCAAGGAGCAGACCAAGGCGACCATCCGGGTCCTGCCGGATGCGGAGTTCCGCTCGCCGGTGGCCCCCGCCACCTGCCTCTGGTGCAACAAGCCCAGCGTCGCGGAGGCGGTGTGGGCAAAGGCCTACTGAGCCAGGCGCGGGCGCGGAGCACGCCCCCGGAGGCGCGCGCCCGCCTGCTGGAAGATGCGGGGCTGGAACGAGTGAAGGGTGAGCTGCACGATGGCGGGGTCAGCCTGGCGGCCATCGCCGGGACGGTTGGCACCCCGACATTCGTCTACAATGC
This sequence comes from Gemmatimonadales bacterium, assembly GCA_035707845.1. Taxonomy (GTDB): domain Bacteria; phylum Gemmatimonadota; class Gemmatimonadetes; order Gemmatimonadales; family GWC2-71-9; genus CAMLHP01. The sequence continues at coordinate 5,176 of DASSTP010000155.1, forward strand.
CGACATCATCCGCCGGCGCTACGCCGTTCTCGACGACGCGCTGGGTGCCATCCCGCACCGGATCTCCTACGCGGTCAAGGCCAACTCCAACCTCGCCGTCCTGAAGCTGCTGTGCGATCTCGGTGCCGGGGCCGACATCGTCTCGGGTGGCGAGCTGCACCGTGCGCTCGCCGCCGGCTTCCCGGCGGATCGGATCGTCTTCAGTGGCGTCGGCAAGACAGACGCCGAACTTGAGTTCGCCATCCGGAGCGGCGTCGGGCACATCCACCTGGAGTCCGCCGCGGAACTCGATGCCCTGGCGCCCATCGCCGAGCGGCTGCGCCGGCGAGCCGGCGTTGGAATCCGGGTCAATCCTGATGTCACCGCGGATACCCACCCGTTCATTGCCACGGGGCAGGGGGGCATCAAGTTCGGCGTGCCGGTGGACCAGGTGGTGCCGATGGCGCAGGCGATCTCCCGGCATCGCTGGCTGTCCCTTGATACCGTTGCCATGCATCTCGGCAGCCAGCTGCTCGACGCCGCGCCGTACGTGGAAGGTATCTCCCGCCTCCTGGCGCTCGTGAAGGAGCTGGAGACCGCCGGGGTAAGCAGCATCCGCACGCTCGACATCGGCGGCGGGCTGGGCGTCCGGTACCACGACGAGACGCCGCTCGATCCCGCAAGACTGGCCGCCTGCATCGCTCCGCTGGTGGCCGACACGGGACTCACGATTTCGCTCGAGCCCGGGCGTTACCTCGTGGCGGCGGCCGGTGTGCTGCTGACCTCGGTGGTCTTCCGCAAGCACTCGGGCGGGCGCGACGTGGTCATCGTGGATGCCGGCATGAACGACCTGGTCCGCCCCAGCCATTACCAGGCGTGGCATGAGATCGTGGATGTGCGCGACGCCGGCCGGCCGGTGGGGCGCGTCGATGTGGTGGGCCCGGTCTGCGAGTCGGGAGACTTCCTGGCGCTCGACCGCGACCTGCCCGGCGTCGAGCGCGGCGAGCGGCTCGCGCTGCTCGGCGCCGGCGCTTATGGCTTTGCCATGAGTTCCAACTACAACAGCCGCCCGCGTGCCGCCGAAGTGCTGGTGCGCGACGGTGGCTTCCAGGTCATCCGCCCGCGTGAGTCCGTCGACGACCTCATGCGGGGCGAAACTCTCGGCGGGGACTGACACCACCATGGCGCATGAGCCGGGCATACTGATCATCGACTTCGGATCCCAATTCACGCAGCTCATTGCCCGGCGGGTCCGCGAAGCCCACGTGTACTGCGAGATCCACCCGCCCAGCCGCACGGTAGACTGGATCCGGGACTGGCAGCCTCAGGGCATCATTCTTTCGGGTGGCCCCAAGTCGGTCTACGGTGAGAACGTGCCGACGGCGGATCCCGCCCTGCTGGAACTCGACATTCCCGTCCTGGGCGTGTGCTATGGCATGCAGCTGATGGCGCACCTGAGCGGCGGAGCGGTGGTGCGCGCGGCGCGCCGGGAGTACGGCCGGGCCACCATCGCCGTGAGCAGCGGCAAGCTCTTCCCCGGGTGGCAGGCAGGCGAGGAGTCGCAGGTCTGGATGAGCCATGGCGACCACGTGGACGTGCCGCCGCCGGGCTACCGGGTGGTGGCCCGCAGCACCAACACGCCGGTCGCCGCCATCGAGCACGAAACCCGGCCGCTGTATGCAGTGCAGTTCCATCCCGAAGTGGCCCACACGGTGCGCGGCGGCGAGATCCTCTCCGCCTTCCTGTTCGATGTCTGTCACTGCACGCCCGACTGGACGCCCGGCCACTTCGTCGACCGTGAAGTGGCACGTGTCTCGGCGATGGTGGGACCGGCGTCGCGGGTGATCTGCGGCCTGTCGGGAGGCGTGGATAGCGCCGTGGCCGCAGCGCTGGTGCACCGGGCGGTGGGCGACCGTCTCACCTGCATCTTCGTGGACCACGGCTTGCTGCGCCTGCATGAGCGCGAGCAGGTGGAGCACACCTTCCGCAGCAACCTCGGCATCGACCTTCGTGTCGTGGATGCCTCGCGACAGTTCCTCGATCAGCTCGCCGACGTCACCGATCCCGAGGCCAAGCGCCGCCGCATCGGCCATACCTTCATCGATGTCTTCGAGCAGGAGGCGCGCGCCGTAGGGGACGACGTTGCCTTCCTGGTGCAGGGAACCCTCTATCCCGACGTCATCGAGTCGGTGTCGCCGATGGGCGGCCCCTCGGTCACCATCAAGAGTCATCACAACGTGGGTGGGCTGCCCGAGCGGCTGCCGTTCAAGCTGATCGAGCCGCTACGCGAGCTCTTCAAGGATGAAGTGCGGCAGGTGGGCAGGGAGCTTGGCCTGCCTGAGGAGATGGTCGGCCGACATCCCTTCCCGGGACCGGGGCTGGCAATTCGTGTCCTGGGTGCCGTGACCGAGCCGGCGCTGGACACGCTGCGGCACGCCGACGCCATCTACATCGAGGAGATCAGGGCGGCCGGACTGTACGACGACATCTGGCAGGCGTTTGCCGTGCTGCTGCCTACGCGTTCCGTCGGGGTCAAGGGCGACGAGCGCAGCTATGACCAGGTCGTGGCGCTCCGCGCCGTCACCAGCCGGGACGGCATGACCGCGGACTGGTTTCCATTCCCACCGGACGTACTCGCGCAGATCTCCAGCCGGATCGCCAATGAAGTGGACGGCGTTACCCGGGTAGTCTATGACGTAAGCTCCAAGCCCCCCGCGACCATTGAGTGGGAGTAGGGGAGTCGCAGGTCGTAAGTCGTAGGTCATGGGTCGTTAGCGGAAGGGTCTACCACCCCTGCTTGAAACAGGATTGGTAGACCCTTCATGCGCCGAGGATCCGGTGCTCACGTCCCACGACTCAGGACAAACGACCTGCGACCTGCGACTTGCGACCTGCGACCTGCGACTTGCGACCTACGACCATCACTTCGGCCAGCTCGCCCAGTTCCCGCAGAACGCGGCGTCGTCTGAACCGAGCGGGCTCCGCAGGGTGCCCAGGATGGCGGCGTTCATCACCGCCCTCGGAGAGATGTGCAGCTTGAGGTTTCCCAAGGTGCCGAAAATCTTCCCGAAGTGACCCATCTCGAAGGCATGGCCACTC
>DASSTP010000156.1:0-15778 GCA_035707845.1 Gemmatimonadales bacterium
GTCGAGGAGGACCAGGTCGGGCTGAGTTTCCTCTGCAAGGGCAAGAATGGCCGAGGTATCGCCCGACGTCGTGACGCGCTGATAGCCGGCGCGTTGCAGGATTCGACCGAGTGTCCGCAGGACGTCGGGATCATCGTCCACCACCAGGATGCTGGCATCAGGATAGCGACATTCAGGCATCGAGACGTCCGGTGTCAAGAAAATTGGCGGTTACTGTCTCGTTTCTGCGCGGTGAGTGCGCTCGGCGGCATTCGCGACGCCGGGACCGGTGTTGTGGCTGGCCCCCGGCAGTCATGCTGGTAGCGTGGGTCTGACCCTGCGCCGAGGCGTGGTCTGGCCCGCTCTGCACTCACTCCGCTGCGGTCGCTAGGAGAGACCGGCAAGATTCGTGACATTCTGACGAGACCTGCAGTATAAGCTTCCCCGGCTTCAGGATGCAGCGTTGCCGACGCAAGTCGCTATCCTGCAACACGCTGCACAAAGGGGTTGATGGCGGACGTGTCGGGAACCATGCCAGGAGCAGCCGGGGGTGACTTGTTTCCATGCTTTGGCCTTCGTATCGTACCCCCATACCTTGATCAATTGAATGGTTCTCTTCCATCGCGAGCGAGTCCGATGATGCCAGCGGTGTCCTGAATGCAGGCGCTCATCTTCGACGTCGCGGAGCAGCGATACGGCCTGCCAGTCCCCGCGGCACTGGAAATTTTTCATGCGGTCGAGATCACCCCGGTAGCGGGCGCGCCCAGTGTGATCGAGGGCGTGGTGGACGTGCGCGGCGCCCTCTGCCCGGTAGTAAACCTGCGGCGGCGGTTTGGCCTCGGGTCGACCCCCATGGACCTTGCACATCACCTGATCATGGCAACCTGCAGCGGACGCACGGTCCTTCTGCAGGCGGACCGGGTGCTCGACGTCGTGGAGATCGACCCGGACCAGATGGAAGACATCCTGGACGTGCTGCCCAGGGCCGGCCGCATCTCGGGCGTCGCCCGCCTGCCGGATGGCATGGTGCTCATGACCGATCTGGATGCCTTCCTCACGGAAGCCGAATCCGCCGAGCTGGACGCGGTGCTGCTGGCGACCTCGGTGCGGGACGTGGACGCCTGAATGGGCACCATCGACCATCAGGTGGTTGATGCGATGCTCGACCGGGTAGGGGAGTGGGCCGGGCTGGCTCTTCCCGACGACCGGCGAGCCGGGGTCGCGACAGCCATCACCCGGCGCATGGCCGCACGGACTGATCTTCCCGGGGACGCGGGGCCCGACGCCATCATCGCCGACGAGGGGCTGCTGGATCAGGTCATGGCCGACCTCACCGTCGGCGAATCGTATTTCTTCCGTGATCCGGCCCAGTTCGAGTTCATTCGCGATGTCGTGCTGCCCTCGGTACTGCGGGCGCATCCCGAGGCGCCGGTCCGGGTGTGGAGTGCAGGGTGCGCCACGGGCGAGGAAGCATATTCGCTGGCCATCCTCCTGCGGGAAGCGGGGCTCGCCGGGCGTTCTCACGTCATCGGCACCGATATCGTTCGCCATCGCCTCGTCCAGGCCCGGCGCGCTCGCTACACCAGGTGGTCGCTGCGGGGGACCTCCGAGCAGGTGGAGCAGGCGTACTTCCGGCGGCAAGGATCCCGCTTCGAGCTGCTGCCCGCCATCCGCCGCAGTGTCGTCTTCCGCTACCTGAATCTTGCGGACGGGCGCTGTGCTGAGCCCGGGAGCGCGCTGGCGGGAATGGACCTCATCCTCTGCCGCAACGTGCTCATCTATTTCTCAGCACGCGCCGTGGCGCGGGTGGCGGGCGCGCTGCTCGATTGCCTGAGTGACGCCGGATGGCTGCTCCTCGGTGGTGCGGACCCGCCGCTCGGATCGCTGGTGGACTGTGAGACGGTGCTTACCGGTGCCGGCATCGCCTACCGCCGGAAGCGAGAGCGCGCGCGGCATGCAGGTACTGTGACGCCACCGGCCATTCATCTCTCATCTTCACCAGCCGGGGCAATCCAGGAGCCGCTGCGGCAGGCGGCGTCCACCAGTCTGCCCGCACACGTGGCGTCCGATGCGCGGCGTCCCGCGCCGAAGCCGGATGATGCGCCGGCTTCTGTGCAGGCGATGCTGGCGCAGGTGCGGACCCTGGCCGATGCGGGCCAGCTCCGGGAGGCGGGGCTCCTCTGCGCGGCGGCATTGGAACGGAGCCCGGTGTGCGCCGAGCTGCACTATCTCCATTCGCTGCTGCTTACCGATGCGGGGCTCCATCGCGAGGCGGCGGATGCCGCCGGCAGGGCGCTGTACCTCGACCGCGCGCTGGTGCCGGCCCACTTGGCGCTGGGCTGCGCGCTGATCCGGATCGGCGAGGGCGAACGGGCGCGGCGCGCCTTCCGCAACGCCGAGGAGCTCCTCGCCGCCATGACACCATCCGACGAAGTGCCGGGATCGGGCGGCGAGGCGGCGAGCCGCCTCACCGCCTTTGCACGGATGCAACTCCAGCTGATTGGTGATGCCGCATGACGCCATCGCGACGTACGCCGGCACGTGGCCCGGTGGATTGGGCCGAGCTGCGCCGCCGGCTCCATGATGTCCAGGTGCGTTCGACGGCAGCGATGTCACCCGGGCAGGTCCGCGAGCTGCTTCGCGAGCGCGCCCGTGCGCTGGCGCAGCCGCTCGCGACCGATGCCGTCGGCGACGCGGTGGATCACATCACCTTCCGCCTGGGGACAGAACAGTGCGCCCTGGAGTCGCGCGTTGTGCTCGAAGTGCTGGGACGCGCTCGCTTGACGCCTTTGCCCCGGGTCGCGCCTCCTGCCATCGGCGTCACCGGCTGGCGCGGCGATGTCCTCACGGTCATGGACCTGGGCATGGTGGTGCAGGGGACCGCCTCGGCACCGGCTGACGGGAGCGCGTCCCGACCGGTCCTGGTGATCGGGGACCGGCGCCGGTCGGTTGGTGTCGTGGTGACCGAGGTGCTGGACCTCCAGCGTATTGATCCTGGTGCGTTGCAGCCAGCCGGGGCCCGGAGTGAGCGGCCCCTGCTCCGCGGCATCACGCCCGACGCCATTTCCATTCTTGATGCTGCCGCCTTGCTACGTCAATTGACGGAAGGAGCACCGCTGTGACTCGAACGGTGAGCTGGAGGATCGTTGCGGGCTTCGCCCTGCTGCTGGGACTCGTCGTCATCCTGGCCGTCGTCGGCATCGTGGCCCTCCGCAACTCGCGCCGCGCATACGGCACCGCCCTGGCCCAGCGCCAGGCCGTGCTCGAGACCGCGCTGGAGGCCGAATCCCGGGTGCAGGAGGCCAACCTCCACCACCTGCGATATCTCCTCGATCCCCGGCCGGAGTTCGCGCTTGCCGCCGACAGCTCCGCCGTCACGGCCCAGCATCTGCTGGAACAGCTTCGTGACACCACCGACGTGGGGCGCGGCAGCCGGACCTGGGGTGACGCACTGACGCGCCTGACCGAGTGGAACGCGCTCTCCCTGCGCGCAGACTCACTCATGCGAGTGGGCAAGCGGGCGGAAGCGAGCCAGCTCTGGCGGGACCGCGTCTATCCGGCGCGGCTCGCCGTGCGTGACATGGTCGAGCGCGGCGTCCAGGTCACCAAGTCCACGAGCGAGGAAGTAACGGGCGACGCCGAACGGGCCGCGCGACGCATGGAGCAGCTGATCCTGGTCGCCGCCATCCTCGCCTTGCTGGTGGGCAGCGTCTCGGCCTGGCTGCTCAATCGTTCGATCACGGCGCCGCTCAAGGAAACCACCGGCGTCCTTGCATCCAGCGCGGCCGAGATTCTTGCGGCCACGACGCAGCAGGCCGCCGGCGCGCGGGAAACCTCGGCGGCGGTGGTGCAGACCTCCGCGACAGTGGACGAGGTCTCCCAGACGGCCGATCACGCGGCCGAGCGCGCGCGTGCAGTGGCTGATTCAGCGCAGCGTGCCGCGGAGATCGGGAAGGCCGGCCGCCGCGCGGTCGAGGAGTCGGTGGCCGCCATGAGCGGCGTCAAGGAGCAGGTGGAATCCATCGCCGACAGCATTCTCGCGCTGGCCGAGCAGGCACAGGCCATCGGCGACATCATCTCGACCGTGAATGAAATCGCGGAGCAGACCAACCTGCTCGCGCTCAACGCTGCGGTCGAGGCCGCCCGTGCCGGCGAGCAGGGGCGCGGCTTCGCGGTGGTCGCTGGAGAGGTGCGCAGCCTGGCCGGGCGCTCCAAGCAGGCCACCGTGCAGGTGAGCCAGATCCTGTCCGAAATCCAGCGCGCCACCGGCACCGCCGTGATGACGACCGAGCGCGGCACCCAGCATGTGGCGGCCGGCGTGCGCCAGGTAACGGAAGCGGGTGATACCATCCGCACGCTGGCCGATGCCATCTCGGAATCGGCCCAGGCCGCGGCGCAGATCGTGGCGTCCGCGGGCCAGCAGGCCATCGGGATGACGCAGATTCGCCAGGCGATGAGCAACATCCAGGAAGCGACCCACCAGACACTGGCCTCGACCCGCCAGGCCGAGCAGGCCGCCGCCGACCTCAACCGCATCGGCGCACACCTCTCCGCCATGGTGGGCAATGTTGGCAACCATCGCGTGCACCGGGTGCCGGAGCCGGTGTGAATCGGGAGGAGCTCTCGGCGCGACTGCTGGCGACCTTTCTCCTGGAACTCCAGGAGCAGGCCGCCAGCATGAATGCCGACCTGCTGGCGCTGGAGGCGGAGCCGGCTGATCTCGACCGCCTGCGCGCGCTCTTTCGCGGCGCCCATACCCTGAAGGGTGCGGCCCGCGCGGCCGGCGTGCCGCTGGTCGAGGAGTCCTGTCACGCGCTCGAGGCGCTGCTCGCGGAAGCCCGTGACGGAAAGCTCACGCTCGGGAGTGAGCACTTCTCGCTGCTCTTCGAGGCCGTGGACGCACTGGCCGATGCCGGCCGGCGCATGCAGGCCGGGACGGCGCTCACCGATTCACCACTCTCGCATGTCGCCCGCCAGCTGGGCGCGCGCGAGTCACCGATACTCGCAACCACTCCGGCCGTTGTCCCCGCCTCGGCAGGATCAGCAGCGGTCGCGGAAGCGCCCGCCGCCGCGCCTGCTGGCGGCCCTGCCACTCGGGCCGAGCGCGTTCGTGTGGAAGTGACCAAGATGGATGACCTCCTGGCCTCCTCCGAAGCGCTGCTGGTGGCCGCGGCACGGAGTGATACCCGGGCGGATCAGATGCGCGAGCTGCGTGACCTGGCGGCCCGCTGCGCGCATGCGTGGCGGAAAGCGGGCGGCACGGCGGCTCGCGCACGATCGGGACCGGCGCCGGCCGCGGGCGAGCTGCAGCAGGAACTCGACGCGCTGGCGCGCGAGGCCGATCGGCTCTCCGCCGCCGCGGCGGACGATGCGCGCGGTCTCGCGCTGGTGACGGAGGAACTGGGCCAGCGTCTTCGCCACCTCCGCATGGGGCGCTTCAGCGAGGCCGTCGCCCTGCTGCCGAGGGTGGTGCGCGACCTGGCCATGGCGGCGGGGAAGGACGTGCGACTCGAGGTCATCGGCGCCGACGTCGAAGCCGACCGTGGTGTGCTCGACACCCTTCGCGAGGCGCTGCTGCACCTGGTGCGGAACGCCGTCGATCACGGCATCGAGCCACCGGCGTCTCGGGCGGCACGCGGCAAGCCGCCGGGCGGCACCGTGACCGTCGCTGCCCAGCTGCGCGGCGAGCGCCTCACCATCACGGTGGCGGATGACGGAGCCGGGATGGACGTGCAGGCCATCCGGCGCCAGCTCGAACGGCGCGGCCGGCCCGCGCCGTCCGATGAGCAGCAGCTGGTTCGCACCCTTTTTCAGGGCGGCATCTCCACTCGGCGCGAGGCGACCGAAATCTCGGGCCGTGGCGTCGGACTGGATGTGGCACGCGAGGCGATCGAGGCGATTCGCGGCCGGATGGATGTCACCTGGACCGACGGCCGGGGCACGACCTTTACCCTCGAGTGTCCGCCGACCCTTGCCATGCTGCGTGTGGTCCTCGTGAGCGTGAACGGCCACCCGGTTGCCATACCCATCGAGAGCGTGGAGCGGCTGGACCGGATCGGTCGCGATGACATCCGGCGCGCCGATGGCCGGGACCTGCTCCCCACGGAGGCGGGGCCGATTCCGGTGGCGCCGCTCGCCCGCCTGCTGGGATGGCCGGCGCGGGAAGAGCAGGGTGGCGCGCTGCTTCCCGTGGTGCGTCTCAGCATCGGCCTCGATCGCCGGATGGCGCTGCTGGTGGATGCGCTGCTCGGCGAGCAGGAAGTGATGGTGCGGCCGCTGCGGCACGTTCGCGCTGAAACACCGCTCGCATCGGGAACCGCGCTGCTGGGCAGCGGCGAAGTGGCCCTGGTGCTGCGTCCCGACGTCCTGCTCGCCGCCACCCTGGATTCGCCGTCCGGATCGCCGAGCCTGGTGGCGGCCGCGGCGCCCAGCCAGGTGCGCCGGCGCATACTCGTGGTGGACGACTCCATCACGACGCGGAGTCTCGAGCGCAGTGTCCTGGAGGCGGCGGGATACGACGTGACGACCGCGGCGGACGGCGCCGATGGGTGGCGCCGGCTGGAGCAGGAGTCGTTTGACCTGGTCGTGTCTGATGTCGAGATGCCGCGCATGGACGGGGTGGCCTTGTGCGAGGCCATCCGCGAGTCCCGGCGCCTCGCCACACTTCCCGTGATCCTGGTCAGTGCGCTCGAATCACCGGAAGACCAGCGGCGCGGGCTCGACGCGGGCGCCAATGCATATGTAGCCAAGTCGAGCTTCGACCAGCAGGCCCTGCTCGATACCATCCGGCAGCTGCTCAGCTGACCTCGGTGATTCGCATCCTGGTGGTCGACGACTCGCCAACGGTCCGCGAGCTGCTGGTGACGATCCTGGACGGCGAGCCGGATTTCCATGTCGTGGGGCAGGCGCGTGACGGCATCGAAGCCGTGGCCATGGCGGTGCGGCTCCTGCCGGACATCGTCACCATGGACGTGCGCATGCCCCGGTGCGACGGGCTCGAGGCCACCAAGGAAATCATGGCGCGCGCACCGGTGCCCATCCTCATCGTCTCCTCCGGCGTCAGTGACCAGGAAGTCCACTTCTCCCTCGATGCCACGAGGGCTGGTGCCCTCATGGTCATGGCGCCACCCGGCGATCCGCATGCGGCGGGCTTCGAGGCGCGCCGGGACCAGCTGGTCTCCATGGTCCGGGCAATGGCGAGCGTGAAGGTGGTGCGGCGCTGGCCGGCCCAGGCGGCGCCGCCCAGGGCACCGGCCGTCACGCCGCGGATTGTCGCGGAGCACTCGACCGGCATCGTCGCGATCACCGCATCGACCGGAGGGCCGGCCGCGCTCCAGCGGGTGCTCATGGACCTGCCGCGGGACTTTCCGGCACCGATCTTGATTGTGCAGCACATCGCGCGCGGATTCATGCCGGGACTCTGCGGCTGGCTCAAGGGCCGTTGCGATTTGCGAGTCCGCATCGCGTCGGATGGCGAGATGCTGGAGCCGCGCACCGTGTATCTCGCGCCGGATGACTTCCACCTCGGCGTGCGCGGCACTGACCGGGTATTGCTGTCGGCCACTCCCCCCATTGGCGGATTCCGGCCATCGGCGACGTTCATGTTCGAATCCGTGGCGCAAAGTCATGGCGCTCGCGTCGTCGCGGTGGTGCTGACCGGCATGGGCCGTGATGGCGTCGCGGGACTCGGGGCGGTGCGGGCCGCGGGTGGGCTGGTGCTGACCCAGGACGAGGCAAGCAGTGTGGTGTACGGGATGCCCCGCGAGGCCAGGCTTGCCGGGCTGTCAGACATGGAATTGCCGCTCGCGCGGATCGCGGAGCGGCTGATCGAGATCACGCCGAGGACGCAGGGATGACCGCTTCAATACTGGTCGCGGAAGACAGCCCCACCCAGGCCGAGCAGGTGCGATCCCTGCTCGAGCAGCAGGGATACCGGGTCACCATGGCTCGCAGCGGTGAGGAGGCGCTGGCCCGCCTCGACACCGGGGAATTCGACCTGGTCCTGAGCGACATTGTGATGCCCGGCATGAACGGGTACGAGCTCTGCCGGCGAGTGAAGGAGCGTGATGCCTTTCCGGCGCTTCCCGTGGTCCTGCTCACCAGTCTCGCGGATCCCACCGACATCGTGCGCGGGCTGGAGGCAGGAGCCGACAACTATATCACCAAGCCGTACGAACCGGAGCAGCTGCTGGCCCGCATCCGCCGGGTGCTCGACAGCGCCCAGCTGCGCCGCCGGGGCCGTGCCTCGATGGGCGTGGACATCATGTTCCTCGGCAGCCGGTTCACCATCACGTCGGAGAAGGAGCAGATACTCGACCTCCTGCTCTCCAGCGTCGAGGATATCGTCCGCGCCAACCACATTCTCGAGCGCCAGCAGCGCCAGCTCGCGGAGGCGCGGGATCGGCTGGAGGCCGTGGCTCGCCTCAAGGCGGAAGAGGCCCACACCTCCACTGAGCGGTACCGCGCCCTGATGCATCGAGCGCGCGATGCCATCCTCGTCTTCGACACGCAGGGCATGGTGCTCGAGGTCAACGGCCAGGCGGCGGAACTCTTCGGGCGCCGGCCCGAGCAGCTGCTGGGACACAGGATCAGCGAAGTCCTTGCCGCGGCTGACGACGCCGAGCGGATCCAGAGGCAGCTGGTTGGCGCTGCCCGACGCGCCGAATTGACGCATGTCGAGTTTCGGCTGGAGCGGGACGACGGCCAGGTGGTCTATTGCGATCTCTCCGCCTCGACGGCGTCGGCTGGCGGCGAGGCGCTGGTCCTCGCCATCATCCGCGATATCACCGAGCAGAAACTGGCCGGCGAGCAGCTGCGCAACAGCGAGCAGCAGCTGGCGGACGCCCAGCGCATTGCCCAGCTCGGCAGCTGGGAGTGGGATGTGCTCTCGGATGAGGTCACGAGCTCCGACGAGACCAGCCGGATCTTCGGGTTCCGCTTCGAGGGCGGCCGCTCCGCGTGGCGCGCGCCGCTCATGAATGCGATCCTGCCCGAGGACCGCGTCCGGGTGCTCAAGGAGTTCGACCAGGTGGCACGGAGCGGTGGGGATGTCGAGCTGGAGTTCCGCATCCGCTCGGCCGATGGCGCTGTCAAGGCCATCGCGGCGCGCGCGGCGCTCAGCCGTGACGCCACCGGCGCGCCGAAGCGCGTCATCGGCACCGTGCAGGATGTGACGGCGCGGCGGGAAGCCGAAGAGGCGCTGCGCCGGAGCGAGGAGCAGCTGCGCCACGCCCAGCGCATGGAGGCGATCGGCCGGCTCACCGGTGGCATCGCCCATGACTTCAACAACGTGCTGACCGTCATCATGGGCGGCGTGCAGCTGCTCCTGCTGGACACACCGGACGACGGCCCGCTTCGGGAGGAGCTCCAGCAGATCGAGCTGGCTGCCACCCGGGCCGCGACCTTGACACGCCAGCTGCTCGCCTTCAGCCGCAAGCAGGTGCTGCAGCCGGCGCGCGTGGACCTCAACGCTGTCGTGCGGGACATGCAGGGCATGGTCACCCGGCTCATCGGCGAGGATGTGACCCTGCAGAGCACCCTGGATCCAGCGCTGGGTCCCACTGTTACCGATCCCGGGCAGATGGAGCAGGTGCTCATCAACCTCGTGGTCAATGCGCGTGACGCGATGCCGGCGGGTGGCACGCTCACCATTTCAACCAGGAATCTCGAACCCGGCGAGGTGGAGGCGCTCACGCCCGAGCTGGGCTCCCGTCGCTGCGTGGTGCTGGCCGTGACCGACACCGGCACCGGCATTCCGCCGGAAGTCCTGGACCATATCTTCGAACCGTTCTACACGACCAAGGGGCCGGGGAAGGGTACGGGACTCGGGCTCAGCACCGTCTATGGCATCGTGAAGCAGATGGAAGGCCACATTCACGTCGAAACGGAACTTGGCGTGGGCACCACCTTCAGCGTGATGCTGCCAATGGCGGAGGATGCGGCTGAGCTGGAGGCGGCGCCGCGGCAGGTGGCTGGCCCCCGGAGCGGGTCGGAAACGGTGCTGCTGGTGGAGGATGAGGCGCTGGTCCGGCGCTTTGCCCGCCGTGTGCTGCAGAACCAGGGCTACACCATCCTGGAAGCTGCCAACGGGGAAGAAGCCATCGCCATCTCGGAGGGGACGAAGCAACCCATCGACGTGCTGGTCACGGATGTGGTCATGCCGGGAATGAGCGGCAAGGAACTGGCCCGGGCACTGGTGGAGCGGCGTCCCGGGCTCCGGGTGCTCTACATGTCAGGCTACACCGATGATGCCATTGCCGAGCACGGCGTACTGGAGCCAGGGATTGCCCTGCTGGAGAAGCCCTTCACGCATGACGGCCTGACCGACATGCTGCGTCGCGTGCTGGCCCCTACTCCGCTTCCTCCATCAGGAGGATCACGCCCCGCACCTCATGATCGCCCCCGCTGAGGGGGCTGCAGGTGACGTGGCACTTGAAGGGGCGGCCCCGCCGGTTGATGGCGTCGACCGTCACGGTGGCCCGGCTTTCCTCGTCCGTCAGGCAGGCACGGATCGGCGCGCGCAGCTGGTCGAGCGGCAGGCCGATGTCGAGGTTGAGCAGGTGTTCGCCCCGCACTTCGTCGCCGCGCAATCCCCACATCTCCTCCGAGTGGCCGTTCCAGCCGAGGATCCGCATCTCGCGGTCCACCACCGCGACGCCGCCACTCAGGCTGCCCAGCACTGATTCCAGGAACGCGTTGGTCCCGTTGAGCTGGTCGCTGCGCTCCCGCAGTTCGTCATTGATGGTGTGGAGCTCCTCGTTGGTGCTCTGCAGCTCCTCGTTCATGGTCTCCAGCTCCTCGTTGGTGCTCTGGAGCTCTTCGTTGGTGGTCTCCAGCTCTTCGATGGTGCTCTGGAGTTCCTCGTTGGTGGTTTCCAGTTCCTCGTTGGTGCTCTGGAGTTCTTCGTAGGCCGTCTCCAGTTCCTGGTGGGAATGCTCCAGTTCCCGCTGCAGCCGCTTGAACGACGTGACGTCGGTAAAGGTCACGCTGCTGCCGAGCAGGGTGCCGTCGGGATCGGCGAGGGCGATCACCTGCACATCGAACCACCGGACGTCGCTGCTGCCATCCTGCCATTCGACATCCCGGACGATGGTGGGGCGCCGCTCGACCGAGGCCTGCTCGATGAGCGAACGGAGCTCCACCGGCCGGTACGAGAGCTTCAGTTCATGCAGCGGCCGCTGCAGGTCGGCGGAACTGAGGCCGAACAGCGCCCGGGCGCGGTCACTGACCGCGACCACGACGCCGCCGAGATCCACGGTGATCTGGGCGAGGGGCAGCGCGTGCAGGGCGGCGCGATTGACGCGGGCGTCGAGCGTGTCCCGGCGGCCGTCGTCCACTGGCGTGAAGGCGGGAATCATGATCCGCTCGCGCGTGTAGGGCAGGTTCACTTTCCGGGAGATGCGGCGCTTGAGGTCCACCGGCGCGAAGGCGCGCGTCTGGGTCATCAGCGTCTCGGCGCGGCCAAGGAACAGGTAGCCGTTCTCGTTCAGGGCAAAGTGGAAGCGGGAGAGGATCCGGGCCTGCGTTTCCGCGCTGAAATACATCAGCGTATTCCGGCAGAGCAGGAGATCCACCCGTGAGATGGGCGGGTCCTGCATGACGTCGTGGCGGCCGAAGATCACCTGGCGCCGGAGGTCCTTCCGGAAACTGAAGCTGTTCTCCGTCTGCTCGAAATACTTGCTGACCAGCTCCGGCGGCACGTCCTGCAGTTGCCGTGCCCCATAGACGGCCTGCCGTGCGACCGCCAGGGCTTCTTCGTCGATGTCGGTGGCATAGATCTTTACGCGTTCGCGAAACTGGTCGAGCCCCAGCAACTCGGCCAGCAGGATGGCGACGGTATAGGCCTCCTCGCCGCTGGCGCAGCCAGCACTCCAGATCCGGATGTGATCGTCCTCATGCTTGCGGGCCAGCAGCTCTGGCAGCACCTCGGTGCGGAGCGTTTCCCACGCTTCCGGGTCCCGGAAGAACGACGTGACATTGATGAGGATGGTGTTGAACAGCCCGCCGAATTCATCCGGGTGCACCTCGAGAAAGTCTTCGTATGCGCTGAAGCTTTCGATCCCGACCACCTGCATCCGCTTCCGGATGCGGCGCATGAGACCGGTGGGTTTGTAGCCGTGAAAAAGCGAAGCCGCGGCTCGAATGGAGGTACGCCAGCAGCGACGACCACCCCGGCTCATCGGTAGCGGGCGGGGAGTCGGTGGATTCGTCCTCCACCACCGATCCCGGTTCGAGCTCCTCGTCCTCAGGCGTCATGACACGTCCTCGTCAGCAACCAGTTCGGCCGCCAGCGCGGCATGCAGCGCCGACCCCGCAGCGAGCACTGCCTGGCGCAGCACCCGAGCATGGCCCTCGGCTTCGATGGCCTTCTCGGTGAAGAGCGTGTCGCTCCGGGGCCGGCCGCGATCCCTCGCCTTGGCGGCCAGGCGGCGGCAGAGCGCCGTATGCTCTTCCAGCGACCGGAGGGCGGTCCAGAGTGCAGCCTCGACTCCGTCGTCCTGATGGCTGTACAGGGCGTCGGCGGAGTAGGCATGTCCCACCCGGCAACGGAACCCGAGGACGTCGCCGTCCTCGACTTCCCAGAGGGTGCCGTGGCATTCAGGACAGGTGTAGGTGGACGGAATGCCATCGTTGCGAGTCCGGTCCCTCGCCACGGCATCCCGTTCGGCGGCGTGCACTTCGTCAGCGGCTGGCATGGTCGGGACCTCCTGCACCGGCGTCCGCACCAGCTCGAGGAGCGCGGGGCCGATGTCCTCCACCGGACAGATGTGGTCTACGGGAACATTCTCGATGGCGCTGCGGGGCATGCTCTGGTATATGAGCCCTTGCGGATCCTGCGCGATGGTGACGCCGCCCCTGCGCTTGATGGCCTGCAGGCCGGCAGTCCCATCAGTGAGGTTGCCGGAGAGGATGACACCGATGACGCGCGGACCGCGGGCCTCCGCGGCCGTGCGGAACAGCGGATCGATGGCCGGACGGACTCCGTTTTCCTTCGGCCCCCGCCGGCAGCGGACAACGCCATCCTGAATATTGAGGTGGTAATCCGGCGGCGCCACATAGATCTGCCCGTGCCGGATGGTTTCCTGGTCGGCAGGATGATGGGCGGGAAGCCGCCCCGCACGTTCCAGGATCCTTGGCAGCACGCTGACCGAGTCGGTCGGGAAGTGAATTACGACGAAGACTGACGCGGGCAGGTCGGCGGGCAGGTCGCTCACGACCTTGCTGACCGCCTCGATAGCCCCCGCCGATCCGCCGATCACGATCATGTCGCGCGCTGCCATGAAACTGTCCTTCGCCTGGTCCCGGCATGTGACGGGAAGCGCAGCCGGTTGGCCGAAGCAAGGCTCTGGCCGACGCGGCACGCCAGACCCAATTATACTGGGACAGGCGCCTCACGGCCACGCCGCTGGCAGCCACAACTTGACGCTACCTGCACCCGGACATCGGGGCATGCTGCACCTCGACGAAGCCGACGGACCTGATTCCAGCCCCCACGGCACCGGAGCGCTGCTCGACTTCGTGGCGCATGCGGGGCGCACTCTTGGCGGCCTGCGAGATTTCAGTGGTATCCTGCGCCGCGCCGCCGGCACCCCCATCCCCATGCTCGCGGACCTCGTCGTCATCTTTGCAGTGCTGGATGGCGAGCTCCAATTCGAGATCGCTCACCGTTCACCCAGGGACGTGGCGCGGGCGCGCCTCCTGCTGGAGGCGCGCGGCGACACGCTGGCCGCAGCGGTGCGGCGGTATCCCGCCCGGGCGCATTGGCTCCGCCATGTCACGCCCACCGCGCTGCGACGCCTCCACGGAGGTGACGGCGAGTTTGCACGGCTGATCGAGGAGATGAGCGTCTCAGCCTTGATTGTGCAGCCGCTCACCGTGCGGGGCCAGGTGTGGGGGGCGCTGGCGCTGGCCCGGACCGATGACCGGGCGAGGTATAGTGCGGCCGAGTTCGCGGCCAGCAGTGTGCTGGCACGCCGCATCGCGCTGGCCCTGAGTGAGGTCGCCGTGCGCACTGCAGCAGAGCGTGCCGAGGACGCTCGCGCACGCCAGGAGGAAGCCGCCGCCAAGTGGGCGCACGCCTTCGAGTCCGCGGTCTGGGGAGCGGCCATCCTCGATCCGGACGACTGGCGCATCGAGAGCGCCAATCCGGCCTTCGCGGAACTGCACGGCTACGACAGGCCTGAAGAGTTGATCGGCCGGGCCTGGAGCGATTTTCAGGCGCCGGAAGCGCGGCGCGCCCTCGAGGCCCGGATCGCCGAGGGTGACGAAGGGTCGGTCAGTATCGAGGCCAACCACGTTCGGCGTGACGGCACGGAGTTCCCCGTGCTGGAGACTGTGGTGACAATGCGAGCCCGGGGCGGCAGGGCCGGCTACCGCACCGCACAGGTGCAGGATCTGTCGGACTTGCGCCGGACGGAGGAGCGCCTGCGGGGCGCCCAGCGCCTGGAGACTGTCGGGCGACTCGCCGGCGGTGTCGCGCACGAAATCAACAACATGATGACCGTCGTCCTGGGCTTTGCCGACTTCCTGTCGCGGGACCCGGCGCTCCCGCCGGGCCGCCAGAGCGACGTGAACGAGATCCAGCACGCGGCCGAGCGGGCCAAGGGCATCACTCGCGAGCTGCTCGCCTTCAGCCGAAAGCAGGTGCTCCAGCCCGAAGTGCTCGACGCCAGCGTCGTCGCGTCGGAATCCAGTGTCTTCCTGCGTTCCGTGCTCCCGGCCAATATCGAGCTCACCCTGCAGGTGGAGCCCGGCGCGTGGGTGTCGGCGGATCGCACCCAGCTGGAGCAGCTGCTGCTCAACCTGACCCTCAACGCCAAGGATGCCATGATCGGTGGCGGCACCGTGCGGATCGCCTGCTCCGTGCATGGGCTGTCCGCCTCGGCGCTCCGCCGCAGCATCGGAGTCACCATCCCCGCCGGGCAGTACACGGTGCTGGCGGTTGAAGACACGGGGCAAGGAATGGACGACGCCACGGTGGCACGGATCTTCGAGCCCTTCTTCACCACCAAGAGCCTCGGCAAGGGCACCGGGCTTGGCCTCGCCAGCGTCTACGGCATCGTGAAGCAGAGCGGCGGATACATCACCGTCACCACGGCACCCGGCAAGGGCGCCCGGTTTCAGGTGTACCTGCCGCTGGCGGCACCGCCGGAACAGAAAAAATCAGCCGCACCGGCGGTGCGCGCCCACGGACACGAGACCCTGCTGATCGCGGAGGACGACGACACCGTGCGACGGCTCACGGTGCGGGGCCTGCGCGACCATGGATTCCAGACGCTGGAGGCGGCCAATGGTGCGGCCGCCCTCGAACTGCTCAGCGAGTCGGGCCAGGCAGTGGACCTCGTCCTCTCGGACCTTGTCATGCCGGTCATGGACGGGCGGGCACTCCGGCAGCGGATCGCCGAGCTGGGCATCCCGGTGCCGGTGCTGCTCATGTCGGCCTATACGGATGAGGATCCGCTCTGCTCCGGGGAACCCAGCGGTCTCTTCATCCAGAAGCCCTTCACGCCGTCCGCGCTCGCGGCCAAGGTGCGTGAGGTGCTGGATGCGGAGGTGAGGCAGGGGAGATGAGCCGGCGGAGGTGACGACACTCACATCCGCACTGCATGGGGAGCGCTATCGTGAGACGAACTGCACGTGGCGATAGCTCATGACGGAGATGCACCATGCGGAAACATTCCAATCAGACCGGCGCCCTGCTGGCCGGGCTTGGGCTCGGGGCTGCACTCATGTACATCCTCGATCCCAGGCGCGGCGCCCGCCGGCGGGCGCTGATCCGGGACCAGGCCAGCAGTGCCCT
>DASSTP010000157.1:0-3329 GCA_035707845.1 Gemmatimonadales bacterium
CCACCTCGGGCCGGCGCTTGAGCCCTTCGAGCAGCCGGTCCAGATCTTCATCCACCTCGGGGCCCGGCGTGACGCCGGCCGGCACGAGCAGCGCCACGGCAAAGCGATTGCGGCTGCGGATCACCAGCGTCCCAGCCTCGACGCGCTCGACCCCACTCCGTTCAGCGTCACGCGCGCTCTCGACCCGGCGATCGAGTGAGACCACCTCATTGAAGGACAGCCGGTCCGCGTCGATGACGCGTTCAATGACGGGATCGTCGTCTCCCACCGCCCGCTCGGAGAGCCAGACGCCGAGCGCACCGTGGGCCCGAAGCAGCCAGCGCAAGGCCGGCTCAGGGAGCAGCTCGGGCCCGGCCACTGGCCGCGTGGCGAGTCCCGGCCGGCCCGCCGAAGCGCCGAAGCGCCTGTGCGCATACCAGCCGGCCACCACGCCGATGATGAGTGCCAGGATGAACGGGGTCATCGCGAGAGAATGCGGCTCGCTGCCACCGCGGCACCGAAGCCGTTGTCGATGTTGACGACGGTGACGCCGGAGGCGCAGGAGTTGAGCATGCCCAGCAGCGCCGCGAGCCCACCGAACGAAGCGCCATAACCGACGCTCGTGGGGACGGCGATCACTGGCTGACGCAGCAGGCCACCCACTACGCTGGGCAGGGCGCCCTCCATCCCCGCGACCACGATCACCACGTCCGCCGCGCGCAGCCGGTCACTCTCGGCCAGCAGGCGGTGCAACCCCGCGACGCCCACGTCCACGAGCCGGTCCACACCATGCGCAAAGGCCTCGAGTACTACCGCCGCTTCCTCAGCCACCGGGAGGTCGCTCGTGCCCGCCGAGACGACGGCAACGGTGCCGACAGCTTTGGCCCGTTCAGCGGACTCGAGCCACGCGACACGGGCCGCGCTGTTCCAGCGCATGGCGGGAAAGCGCTGTTGCAGCAGTGCGCATTGCTCATCCGTGACACGCGTCGCCAGGAAACTACCCCCGGCCTGGGCGAGCCGCTCCGCGATCGCCAGCACCTGTGCGGCGGTCTTGGAGGCGGAGAAGATGACCTCGGGCCGGCCCTGGCGGAGGGCGCGGTGGTGATCGATGGTGGCAAACGGGAGCTGTTCGGAGGGGAAATTGCGCAGCTGCTCAAGCGCCGCGTCCGAGCTGACGCGGCCGGCCGCGACGGCGGCCAGGAGTTCGGCCAGGGCCGCGGGGGTCACGCCACGCGCGGGATCGGCGCGAAGTCGCGATCCAGGTACGCGTGAAAGATCTCCTCCGCCTCGGTCATGGACTCCACCTGGAAGAGCCGCTGTCGCAGCTCACTCGCTCCGTGCAGGCCCTTGGTGTACCAACCGAGATGCTTCCGGAACTCGATCACTGTCTTGCGCGAGTCACCCTGCAGCCGCAGCGCCAGGCGAGCGTGCTGCAACGCCACGCGGAACCGCTCGCGCGCATCGGGCAGAATGGGCCGGGGCTGGTCTGCCAGCAGGGCCTGCGCATCGCGGAAGATCCACGGATTACCGAACGCCCCCCGGCCGATCATCACACCGGCGCAGCCGGTGTGGTTCCGCATGCGCACCACATCTTCCGCGGTCTCGATGTCTCCGTTGCCGATGACCGGGATGTCCAGCGCCTCGACCACCTGCGCAATCTCGTCCCAGTTGGCGTGGCCCGAGAACATCTGCGTCCGGGTGCGGGCGTGGAGCGTGAACGCGCGCGCGCCGGCGTCCTGCATGCGCAGCGCGATGTCCACCGGCGTGCGGCATTCCTCATTCCAGCCGGAACGAGTCTTCACCGTAACCGGAAGATGGGTCGCGCCGATGACGGCCCGGATGATCCGGTCCACCAGATCGAGGTCCTTCAGGCAGCCTGAACCGCCATTGCGCTGCACCACCTTCTTGACCGGGCAGCCGAAGTTGATGTCGATGAACTCCGGCCTGTAATGCTCGGTGATCAGTCCCGCCGCTTCTGCCATGGCGTCGGGGTCGGAACCGTAGATCTGGATTCCGATAGGACGCTCGCAGGACTCGAACTCGGCGCCCTCGAGGGTGGTGCGGATCCGGCGGCGAATGGCCTCCGAGGAGAGAAATTCGGACAACACCACATCCGCCCCCAGCTCGCGGCAGATCTGCCGGAACGGGGCCTCGGAGACACCCGCCATGGGTGCCAGAAGGAGCGCAAACCGATGCGCGGACGGATAGGGCAATTGCATGGGGAAAAAATACCCGGCGCGGGGAGGGAGGGCAACGCGGGAGTAGGGCGTAAGGCGTGAGGCGTGGGGCGTGGGGCGTGGGGCGTGGGGCGCGAAAACACCGCAGAGCTCACCCTGGCGGGGTCGGCTGGACTGACGCAGATTGGCGAAACCGACCATTGGATTTCCCTCCGCACACTACAGATGAGGAATTCCCCCGATGTCACATCGTCGTGCCCTAGTTGCATTTTTCGCAGTCACGCTGTTCGCGGCAGCCTGTGATCAGGGCGGACCCACCGCCGGCGATGGCCCGGCCTTCGCCAAGTCTTCCGTGGACCTGCCGTACGGCGATGGTCCCGTGAGTGCCGTGCTGGACAGCATCAACCGGGCCCTTGCGGTCCGCGGCCTCAACATCCAGGTCGAGCGCGCCGAGTTCGTCGTCGCCAATACGCCGGCAGCACCGGCCTCAGGACAGGTAGTGTTTGCCAACGATCGGGCCAAGCGGCTTGCGTCGCGCTGGGTCGCAGGAGATCCACGCCGTGCAGCCGACGGCGATCACATCAACTGGCTGGTAGTCGACCCCTTGATGGCCGCTCACACCAGCGCCGGCAGCCAGGATGTCACCGCCTCGATTGCATCCGCCTTCGACACCTGGGACAACGAGACGTGCACCACACTCAGCGTCGACCAGCGCCAATGGGGCGGTACCAGCTTTCCCAGCGGAATTCTCCCGAACGACCTTCCATTTGATCCGTTCGAGGCAAACGTCAATGTCATCGGCTTCCTGCCCGGAAGCGTCTTCAACACCGTGCTCGGTGCCGGCGCATCACAATCGGTGCTGGGCGTGACCTTCACCTTCGTCTTCATCGATTCTGACCAGACCCCGACCGACATCAACCACGATGGCCGGGATGACACTGCCTTCAAGGAGATGTGGTTCAATAACGACTTTACCTGGACCACGACCGGAGTCGGCAGTGGCATTGACGTGGAGACCGTGGCGCTGCACGAGAGTGGCCATGCCTTCGAGATGGGTCACTTCGGGAAGATTTTCGGCACCTTGGGAAACCTCAAGCTGCACATCTCTCCGAGGGCGGTGATGAACGCCGCCATCCTGGGCACCCTGCGGAGCCCGCTCGGTTCAGACGACGC
>DASSTP010000158.1:0-3247 GCA_035707845.1 Gemmatimonadales bacterium
CGCGCCAGCGCGAAGCTGGCCGGCCAGACGAACTGCGGCTGGCCCTGGGTGTTGAGGTAGTCGAGGTGCACCGTGCGCGCGGCGTCGATCTCGTTCTGCGAGATGAACGCGCTCGGCTTGAGCTGGAAGATGTCGAGCCCACGGGCAATCTCGGAGCTCACGATGTTGCCGTTGTACCAGTACACCGACCACGACCCGCCGCTCTGCATCTCGGTGGAATCGATCGGGCCGCGATCGAAGAAGGCGATCTCCTTCGGGTGCGCGGCATCGGTCCAGTCGAACACCGAGATGCCGCCCTGGTACCACGCCTGCACCATCACGTCACGTCCCGGAATCGGGATCAGCGAGCCGTTGTGGGCCACGCAGTTTTCCTGCGGGGTCTGGGGCGCCAGCATCTTGTAGTAGCTCTGGAAGTGCATCTTCCTGTCCGCCAGCGTGAAGATGGCGTCGCCACCCCACTCATGCGGATCGGTCGCGCGGCACTTGGGCGCGCCGCCGCCGCCCCACTCGTCCGAGAAGAGCACCTTGGTGCCGTCGTTGTTGAACGTCGCCGAGTGCCAGTAGGAGAAGTTGGAATCGGCCGCGGCATCGATGCGGACCGGGTGGGCCGGGTCGCTGATGTCGAGCAGCAGCCCGTAGCCGCCGCAGGCGCCGCCCGCGAGACCGATCGCCGGATAGACGGTGATGTCATGGCACTGGTCGGGGCCGGTCGGCTTCTGGTTGGGCCGCTGGCCGATCATCTTGGCGATCATGTCCGGCAGTGCCGCGCGCAACGCCGCGCTGTCAGCCGCCGTCGGGGCGCCGCTGCCGCCGCGCGCCTTCACGACGCTGTCGAGCATCGGCTGGGTGAAGCGATCCGGCAGGACCATCTCGTTGCCCATGATATTCGCGACGAAGGCGCCCTTGGCCTTGGCCTCGGCAACCGCGGCCTTGTCGGCCGGGGCGTCGCCGTGCTCCGGCGGAGCCGCAAGGTCGTTGAAGATGCGGGGCGAGCTGACGATGGCCGCCTGCTCGGGGTGCGCCACCGGCACCTTGATCACTTCGATGCGGAAGTGCGCCGAGTTGGGGTCTTCATCGGGCGAGAGGTTGCTGCAGCCGGCAAGCTCGCTGGCCGAGCGCACCCGCGAGGAGCCCGAGATGTACACATACACGTTGTTGGGATCCTTGGGATCCACCAGCACCGTGTGGGTGTGGGAGCCGCGGCAGGTCTGCACGTTGCCGACGTTCTTCGGATGGGCGATATCGCTGATGTCGAAGATCCGGAGGCCGCGGAGCCGCTCGGTGCTCACCGTGTCCTGGACGCCCTGCGTGCCGCAGTCGATGCGGCCGCTCAGCCCTTCGCCCGAGATGAACAGCAGGTTCTTGTACACCGACACGTCGCTCTGGGAGGCCGGGCAGATGTAGCCGGTCTCCAGCTTCGGCGCCTTCGGGTCCGAGATGTCCCAGATCTGCCAGCCGTTGTAGTTGCCCTGGATGGCGTACTTGCCCAGGAAGGCCAGATCCGAGTTGGTGTTGTCGAAGCCCTCGGGCTTCGGCGTCTGGGACATGACGTTGAGGTTCCAGACGGCTTCGCCGGCGTCATGCAGGCCGGCCTTGAGGCCCACCCGCGGGTCCGGCTTGGGCGCCGCCGCCGACATGTCGGCGCTGCCACCCGACGAGGGCGAGGGCGTGGCGTTGTAGGATGACGTGGTGGACTGGGAACAGGCCGCAAGGACAACCAGTCCGGCGGTCAGTGACGCCGTGAGCAGCGAGGTGGAACCGGATCGGCCCCTCGCGCGGCGGGCCTCGAACAGGGATGCCATGGCAATTTCCTCTGGTGGGACGGAGTGGGGACTACGGGTTCGCGGTGGCAGGCAGCGGCCCGAAGACATTGGCCACGAGCATCTTCTGCATCCGCGTGATCTCGCTCGTCTGGTCGGCACTGATATCGTTGGCGAGCTTGAACGTGAGCTGGTCCTGGGCCGCACCGTAGGTGCCGAAGAGGTCGTCCACCATCGAGACGGCGCCCTGGTGGTGCTGGATCATGAACTGCAGGAAGAGCTTGTCGAACTCCTCGCCGCGCGCCTGGTCGAGCTGGTGCATCTGCTCGGCGCTGAGCATGCCCGGCATCAGCATATGGTGCCCGCCATGCATCATCATGCCCATGCCAGTGAGGGTATCCGGTGCGGGCACTTCCTGGTTGCGATCCCGCAGCCAGGACTGCATGATCAGGATCTCGTCCCGCTGGGCATTGATGATCCGGGCGCACATGACCTGCAGTGCGGCACTGGCCCCGTGGGTCGGCGCCCACTTGGCCATGACGATGGCCTGGGAGTGGTGGGCGATCATGCCCTTCATGAAATCGATGTCAGCTTCGGTGTAGGGACGGCGAACACTGTCCGCCCGCGCCCGGGCAATGGCGCCGGCTTCGCCTTGCGCCGCCGCCGGCGCGACCGTCTGGGCGTGGCTCGGGATAGCCACGGAGGCCCCGAGCAGGACCCCAACCGCTATCATCCCGGCCACCCGCCGGGAACCGTGGAACATCATATCGAGTCAGTCTCCTGGATGCGGCCGGGCCAACCTGGAAGGCCCCGGCGGAACACTGGATGGTAGCACCATGCCGGGAAGGTGCAAGCGTGGGGCATTACGGGGGTCGGGAGGGTGGTGTTTCAGGGCTCGGCGGCTCGGCGGCTCGGCGGCTCGGCGGCTCGGCGGCTGCGAAGCTCGCCACGCGGTGTCATTGCGAGCCCGCCTGCTGGGCGGGCGAAGCAACCCTGCAGCCCGACCGCGATACCCCAGCGGTAGTATCACCAGCAAAAGGAGATTGCGCCGCCATGCGCCGATGCTCACTGCTGACCTTCACACTGCTTGCCGCAGCCGCGCATCACGCCGCCGCGCAATCGGCCGACCGGCATCCGCAGGCCAGGTACCTCCACGTCCCGGATGTGCCTCACGCCGAGGCGTCGCTGGATGACAAGCCGGCCCCGGCACCGTTCGTGATTGAGGGCCGGGTGCTGGCCGGGTTTGGCAGTGAAATGGATCCGGTGGAGACCACCATCGGCGATATCGGTGATGCGCGCTTCCTGCCGGACGGCGGCGTGGCGCTGCTCGACAAGCAGTTGATCAACCTCCGCGTGTTCGACAAGACCGGCCGGCCTCGCCAGACGGTTGGACGGAAAGGTGGCGGCCCCGGAGAGTTTGCAAGAGCGGTCTGGGCGCTGGCGGTGGACGGAACCGGTGGCCTTTACGTGGGCGACTTGAGCGGCTC
>DASSTP010000159.1:0-4470 GCA_035707845.1 Gemmatimonadales bacterium
CAGCTCCCGTTAAGGAACGGCTAGGGCCCTGCAAGGATCGGGTTTTCCGTGGCGAGCACGAACCCTAGACAGAAGGCACGGCCGGCGCCACGCGCCCTGCCGGGCGCGAAGGTCCGATCACCGCCGGCGGCGCAACCGGTCCACCGCCCACGGCCCCGTGCCGCCCAGCACGAGCGCGACGAGTGCGGCGAGGTAGGGCAGGTCGGTCTCGTACCCCGGTTGCCCGAAGTGCGCCCCGGTGCGGTACCGCCTGCAGCTTGATCGAGCTGAAGCCGTTGGGCAGGTGCACGGTGAAGATCGCAACCAGCAGCACGATCGCCATCGGAATACTCGCCAGCGGGACGAACGCGCCGATAAGCACCGCCAACCCGCCAACCCGCTCGACCAGGATCGTCGCCCATGCAAGCAACCCCGGCGCGGGCATGCCGAGCGCATGCAGGATCCCGATGAACGACTCCGGCCCGCGCGCGAGCTTGGCGTAGCCATGCTCCATGAAGCCGGAGCCAACGATCAGGCGCAGCCGAATCGCGGACCAGTGGTGGCGCAGTGACGCAAGGTGCCGGAAGCGGTCGATGAGCGTGTCCATACGGGGCGTCTCACGCTCGCTCCGCGTCCGGTTAGAGGCCGGGCGATGGCGCGTCCGTGCGCCAGGCTGAGTGCAGGATGATGCGGCGCACGTCCCCGCGCCGGAACATGGGGTGCCGGGACGGCAGGGCAGTCGTCGTTGAGGGTCGCGAAGGTGCTGTCCGGCTATGCACCGGGGCCCGTTCCGGCCCCGGTGCCATGGCTATGCCTGGCTCGCACGCAGCCGCAGCACGTCCTGGCGAAGCAGATATACCGACACTGCCAGCAGCACCACGTCCTTCATCAGGAACGGTACGTTGCCCACCATGGCCGGGAAACCGCCAGCCGACTCGGCCCAGCCACCGGGCATGAACGGGATGATGGTGACGGTCATGACGAAGGTGACCACCGAGCCGGCTGCCCCCAGCACGCCCAGCCGCCGGCTCCAGAAACCGCCCAGCAGCAGCGCGCCGAACAGCCACTCGGCCACGCCCAGGAACCAGCTCGCGCCGCGGATGCCGAACGCCGGGTACATCCAGGCGATGAGCGGGCCGTTGCTGATGAAGGGAATGAGTGTCTGCGCCTCGTAGTCCCACCACTTCTGGTAGCCGAAGAAAAAGAACATCACCACCATCGAGGCGCGGACCACGTGGTAGTCCAGGTCTTTCTTGAGCAGGCCGGTACGGGCCAGCGCGTTCACCAGTGCGTTCATCGTCGTTTCCTTGAGGGTTGTCGAGCAGGAAAGGGCGTCCGTCGTTCACTCGACGGGCGGGAGGTCGATTTCGGTGTCGTTGATGCGGTTGAAGGTGTTGGTGAAGGTCGCCACGGCCACTGCCAGGCTGATCTCCACCAGTTGCGCGTCACTGAAACCGGCGGTGCGGACCGTGGCTACCTCGGCCTCGTCCAGCGTGCCGCGCGACTGCACGAGCTGGCGCACGAAACGCACCAGCGCGTCACGCCGTGCATCGCCGGTGCGCAGGCCGCTGCGGATCCGCCGCAGGGTCGGCGGCTCCAGGCCGGTGAGTGCGCCGAGCAGGGTGTGCGCCGTGATGCAGTAGTCGCAGCCGGCACTCTCGCTGACCACCAGCTTCACCGTCTCCTGGTCCTGCCGGCTCAGCGACCCGGCGGCCAGCACCCCGTCGAGCTGCAGCATCGCCTTGAGTGCAGCGGGCCGCAGCTGGCCGATGGCCGCAAAACAGTTGGGCACGCGGCCTACGGCCTGCGTGATCCGGGCATACACCGCCGCGGCGGCACCGGCGGCGGATTCGAGCGGATGGATAGCGATGCGGGACATGGCGGGCTCCTTCGTCGGGTGGACGGGGCGCCACTGTACGGAGCGGGAATGAGCCTGTTAATGTCGCATGCGCTCGCATTCATGCTCGTTCGTCTCTCAGCGGAGCCCGCAACATGCCCCCACCGATGGACTGGCTCAGCCGCCTGCTGGAGATGACGCCGGTGCGTGGCCGGCTCGACCTGCGCTGCCTGTACGGCGCGCCGTGGCGCATCGACCAGGCGTCCGCCGTACCGGGGGAGATCCCCTACCACGTCATACTCGCCGGCTCGGCCGTGCTCGAAGACTCCGCCGGCGGCCCCCCGCAACACCTCGCCCCCGGCGACATCCTGCTCGTCACCCAGGGCGGCGCGCACACCCTGCACGACGGCAGCGGCGCCAGGCCGGTGCCCGCGCGTGCGCGCGCCGGCCTCAACGTCACCTTCAGCGAGAACGCCGGCAGCGGCGAACGGCTGGACATGCTGTGCGGCCACTTCGTCCTCGCCGCCCCGCACGAACGCCTGCTGCGCGGCTACCTGCCGTCACGACTGGTGGCGCGTGCGAGCGCAGGGCAGGGTACGCCGGGCGCCACCGCCGCGCAGGTCGCCAGCCTGGTCTCGCTGATGCGCACCGAATCGGCCGCCGAACACCTCGGCGGCCACGCCATGCTCAACGCCCTTTCCACCGCGCTGTTCGCGCTCGCCCTGCGCCTGTCCAGCGAATCGGGCGACGCCCCCGCCGGCCTGCTCGCCCTCGCCGGCAACCCGCGCCTGGCCCCGGCCATCACCGCCATGTTCGAACGCCCCGCCCACCCCTGGACGCTGCCCGCGCTGGCGCGCCTGTGCAACGTCTCCCGCGCCACCCTGGTACGCCTGTTCAACGACAGCCTCGGCCGCTCCGCCAGCGACCTGCTCACCGACATCCGCATGACGCTCGCCGCCAGCGAACTGCGCAAGGCGAACCAATCCACCGGGGCGGTGGCGGAAGCGGTGGGGTATCAGTCGGAGGCGGCGTTCCAGCGGGCGTTCAAGCAGCACATGGGAATGACGCCGGCGCGGTGGAGGAGGCAGGCGGTGGGCGAGGGGGTTGGGAACTAGCCTGTCCGCTTTCGGCGGCGGATTCATATGATCGATGCAACACACGGCAGATTGTTGCAGATGAAGCGAAGGACTCGGATCCAGTACACCGATAGCCAGAAGGCTCTGATGTGGGACCGCTGGCAGCAGGGCGAGTCGCTGCATCAGATCGCACGGCTGTTCGATCGGCATCACTCGTCTGTGCGCGGGATCCTCGCCGATTCAGGAGGCATCCGTCCGCCTGCTCGACGACGATCGATAAAGGCACTGAGCCTGGTGGAACGCGAAGACGTTTCCCGAGCGCTAGTGGCGGGACATTCGATCCGTTCGATTGCGGCACAGCTGGGACGGGCGCCGTCCACGGTCAGCCGCGAGATCCGGCGCAATGGCGGCGCTGAGCGTTACCGTGCAAGCCTTGCCGACCAGGCCGCCTGGGACCGCGCGCACCGACCTAAGGCTTGTAAGCTGGCGCTGCATCCCACGCTGGCGAGGCGTGTGGCGGACAAGCTGCAACAGCAGTGGTCTCCCGAGCAGATCGCCGGCTGGCTCAAGCGGTCTTACCCGGACGACACGAGCGGCCAGGTGTCACACGAGACGATCTACCGCACGCTTTTCATCCAGTCGCGTGGCGCGCTCAAGAAGGAACTGCTGGAGCACCTGCGGCGGACACGAGCCATGCGCCGCTCCCGCCACCACACCCAGAAGACCGCCGACCACGGCCGGATAAGCGGCACGGTGTCGATCCGCGAGCGCCCGGCGTCGGTCGAGGACCGGGCGGTACCTGGTCATTGGGAAGGTGACCTGTTGTGCGGTAGCGGCAACAGTCAGATTGCGACGCTGGTGGAGCGCAGCACGCGCTACGTGATGCTGGTGAAGGTCGACCGCAAGGACACGCAGACGGTGGTCGATGCGCTGATCCAGAACGCGCGTGAGCTGCCGACCGAGCTCTATCGGACGCTGACGTGGGATCGTGGCAAGGAGCTGGCCGACCACCGCCGCTTTACGCTGGCCACCGACATCCAAGTCTACTTCTGCGATCCGCAACATCCATGGCAGCGCGGCACGAACGAGAACACCAACGGATTGCTTCGTCAGTACTTCCCGAAGGGCATCGACCTATCGTCGTTCCCGCAGGCCAATCTCAACGAAGTCGCTAGTAAGCTAAACGAACGGCCACGCAAGACGCTGGGATTCGAGACACCGATCGAGCGATATCGACAAGCTGTTGCAACGACCAGTTGAAACCGCCGCCAGGAGCGGACATCAGCGTGGCCAGCGGATCAGGC
This sequence comes from Gemmatimonadales bacterium, assembly GCA_035707845.1. Classification (GTDB taxonomy): domain Bacteria; phylum Gemmatimonadota; class Gemmatimonadetes; order Gemmatimonadales; family GWC2-71-9; genus CAMLHP01. The sequence goes on from DASSTP010000159.1 coordinate 4,197, forward strand.
GCTTGAAAGGACGCGCCTCGCCAGCCCTCGCCAAATGAGGGCCAGTACACGCCCGAGGCCGCACTCGATGCGCCTCGCATCGAAGCGGCCTCGGGTCAACACCCTATCGGTCGTTCAGTGGGCGAAGAAGCCGCGAATGTCGTCAGCGATCTCGCCCGCGTGGGTCTCCAACGCGAAATGCCCGGTGTCGAGGAAACTCACGCGTGCTTCGGGGATGTCGCGTTTGAACGCTTCGGCACCCGGGGGAAGGAAGAACGGATCGTTCTTGCCCCAG
>DASSTP010000160.1:0-10876 GCA_035707845.1 Gemmatimonadales bacterium
CCAGTCCGCGATGGGTCCAATGATTCATGGCTTCTTCTGCCTCGTGAGTTGATCTGTGATCCCCGGCGCGGCCTCCTGCCGGCGGAGTGGCACGACCTGCGGAGCCCCGTCGGTCCAGGTCGTGACTGCGACCGGCCACTGGAACACGCGGGAGAGCACCTCAGGCCGCAGCACCTGCGCCGGCGCGCCGGCAGCCACCGGGTGGCCCTGGTCCAGCAGCAGCATCTCGTCGCAGAAGCGGGCCGCGAGATTGAGTCCGTGGGTGACGACCAGCGCGGCAAGCCCGCCCCGCGCCAGGCTGGACACCAGCTCGAAGAGTTCCATCTCGTGTCGCACATCGAGCGACGTGGTGGGCTCGTCCAGCAGGAGCGCCCGGGGTTCGGCCGCGAGGGCGCGGGCAAGGCGAACACGCTGCCATTCGCCACCCGATAACTGGTCCGATCGGCGATCGGCCAGGTGGGTCACATCGCAACGCGCGAGGGCGCGCTCGACCGCGTCCCGGTCGCGTGACTGTTCCGCTCCCAGCGGGCCGAGGTGCGCATAGCGGCCCAGCATCACCGTGTCGCGCACGCGCAGGGGAAAGACCGGCTCTTCCCGTTGCGCCACCACCCCCACCGCGCGTGCGAGGTCGGGCCGCCGCCACTGCTCGAGCGGCCGGTCGCCGATGGTGATGCGCCCCTGTTCCAGCGGCAACAGCCCGGTCAGCGCCCGCAGGAGGGTGGACTTGCCGCTGCCATTGGGACCCGCAACGGCGGTGAGGGAGCCGGGCTTCACTTCGACCGAGACACCCTCCACGGCCGGTGCCGGCGCGCCCGGATAGCGCAGCGTCACCTCGTGCGCGCGAATCATGCTGTGAGCGTGCGGCGGAGGAGCAGGGCGAAGAGCGGGACTCCCACCAGCGCGGTCACCACGCCCACCGGAAGTTCCAGCGGACGCATCGCCGTGCGCGCGAGGGCGTCGGCCAGCACGAGGAATGCCCCGCCGGCAAGGAAGCTCGCCGGCACCAGCACGCGATGGAGCGGAGTCCAGGCCCGGCGCACGGCGTGCGGAATCACCAACCCCACGAATCCGATGATGCCGCAGGTGGCGACGCTCGCCGCCGTGAGCAGCGACGCGGAGAGATAGACAATGCGCTTGAGCCGCTCCGGATCGGCGCCCAGGTGCGCCGCCGTTTCGTCACCGAGCGCAAGAAGGTCGAGCTGCCGCGCCACGTACCAGAGGACGGCAAGCGGCACCGCCGAATACGCGGCGAGAAGCAGGAGCGCATCCCACGAGGCCGATCCCAGGCCACCGAGCAACCATACGATGGCATTCCGGAGCCGCGGCGCATCGGAGAGCACGATAATGGCGCTCATGATGGCGCCCGCGAATGCCCCCACCACCACGCCCGCCAGCAGCAGCACACGGGGATCGAGCCGGCGACCGCTCACCACGGCCAGGCGGTAGACCAGCGCCACCGCGGCAAGCGCGCCGATGAAGGCGGCGAGGGGCACGGCCCAGGTGGCACCGGTGTTGAGTGCGATGGCCGCCACGGCACCCAGGCCGGCGCCACCGGAGAGGCCGAGCAGGTAGGGATCGGCGAGCGGGTTGCGCACCAGCGCCTGCAACGCGGCGCCGGTCACGCCGAGGCCGCCACCCACGAGGAAGGCGAGCAGCACGCGCGGCACCCGGAGGTGCCAGAGGATGAGGCCATTGGTGCTGCCGGCTTCCCTGAGGCCGGCCAGCAGTTCACCCGGCGAGAGTGACACCGAACCGACGGCGATGCCGAAGAGCATCACGGTGAGCGCCACCAGCGCCAGCAGCAACATGCGTCGTGTGGTCACGGTTTGGCGTCCGCACGCTGGAATGCCCTGAGCTGCGACGCCAGGAATCGGATGGCCGACGGCGCGCGCGGACTGGGCTGGCCGAACTCGGTGCCGTCGGCGAAAACGAAGCGATGTTCGCGAACGGCGGGCACTGCCTGCCACTCCGGTCGCTTCGCAAAGGAAGGTGCTGCCTTGCCGAGCACCAGTACCACATCGGGATCCCGCTCGACCGCCGACTCCACGCTGATCTGGCCGGATGATGCCGGGAGATCGTGATAGATGTTCTCGCCGCCGGCGCGCTCCACCAGCTCGGTCAGGTAGCTGCCGGCACCCACGGTCATTGGTGGATCAGCCCACACCAGCACGAACGCCCGCACCGGATGGTCCCGCGGCACGCTGACGGCCGCGAGAGAGTCGGCGAACACGCGTGCCATCGCGTCCGCGCCCGACTCGTGACCGGTGAGCTTCCCGAGCAGCCGCCCCACCCGTGGCACGTCGGCCAGCCGGTCGGTCCGCACCTGCACGGCGGCGATCCCCAGCTCGCGCAGCTTCTGGGCGGCCTGGGCGTTCTGGCTGGAGAGATAGAGCACGACGAGATCGGGCTGCCGGGCCACGACGGCCTCGATGTTGGGCAGCATGCCGTCGCCCACGGCAGGAACGGAGAGCGCTTCGGGCGGATACTCGCACCAGACCGTGCGACCAACGACCGCGTCGCCCGCGCCAATGGCGAAGAGCAGCTCGGTGGTGGCGGGAATCAGCGAGACGACGCGGCGGGCGGGATGGGCGACGCGAACGGTGTCGCCGGCGTCGTCGATGACGCTGAGCGCTGAACGCTGAATGCTGAGCGCTGAGCGCTCAGTCGAGCACCCTCCCAGCGCAAGCAATGCCAGCAAACACCAGTGCCTGAAATGCAAGTTGCCCATTCCCGGAGGGCCGGCAATGGGCAAAATCAGAACGCGAGCACGTGCGCGCGGGTCCGTTCGGCCCACCCGACCCTCCCCCGAGGGTCTGACAGGTGGCACGAACGGAGAGGTCTCCTGGCTCCGGGCACCTCCAGCCGCCTTCCCGGTTTCCCAGTGGCGTGTTGGATGGAGGCAAACTGCCCGTTACAGTGGCGGGGCCGCGCCGGATTCACACCGGCTTCCGAAAATCCCCGTTCGTCTGCTTCAATTGTCCTGGGCCAGTTTAGGGACCAGCCTGCCTCCGCGCAAGGGCGGCGGCCAATTGGGCCTTGAGCGCGTGACGCTCAGCGCTGAGCGCTGGGCGCTGGGCGCTGTCGTCAGGCAACCGGTCCAGCTTGTCGTCGAGACGCGCAAGACGCGCGAGCAAGTCGTCAATTGATTCACCAGCGCTGCCCGCTCCAACCGCCGGTGTGGGCGCCGCTCGGCCAAACACGCGCACGGTACCGGCCAGCAGCGCCGCCCCCACCAGCGCAACAAGCGCGATCAGCCACGCGGCGCCGAGCCGGAACGGGGTCGGCACCGTCACCACCACGACATCGCCCGAATCCACCACGCCATTGAAGTGCCGGAACGGCCGGCCCTGGATCACCGAGACCGAGTCGGTCTGGGCCAGCGTGCCGCCCGTCACCGTCGCATCGGGTTCCTCCACCAGCACGTTGACGCCGTTGTCGGCTTCGTCGAACCGGTATTCCAGCCGGCCGGCGTTGGGCGGCAGGTGGTACTGGATGGTGATCTGTCGCTCCCCGGGCGCGAGCGGTGCCAGCACCAGCACACTGTCCATGTTGCGATCCACGGCACCGGCGGAGAGGTCCCCATCCTCGGCGGAAAAGCCCACGGCCTGCGGCGGAATCAGCGCGTGCCAGGTGGAGCCCAGGCTGTCGCGTGCGACCCGGGTCACGTCGCCCGGATTATTGAGCACCAGCAGCTCCACCACCGTCCGGGTGCCATCGTCGGCGGGCTTGGCGATGACGATATGCCGGGCCTCGGTGTGCACCGGCTGCGTAGAGGAGGTATCGAAGACCTGCAGGACGACGGCGCTATCGGGCCGGGCAGGATTCGTGGCAAGCGGGTTGGAGAAATACTCGATGCCCTGATACCGGGCGGTCACGATGTAGAGCGACGTGGTGTCGGCTGGGAATCGGAACCGGAATCGCCCCGCGGCGTCGGTACGCGCGGAATCGAGGGGGCCCTGCGCCTCACGGCTGATCCGATGCAGCACGACCGTGGTGCCAGCGAGCGGCACCGCGTCCTGGCCCCGTAGCACCTGCCCTGCCGCGGCAATGACGGGCGCCTGCGCGCCAAGCGCCGCGGGGAGGACGGCGATCAGCAGCGCCAGCAGGGCGCAGCGCATATCAGGGATTGAACTTGCCGAAGTCTTCGGGGTCGAGCTTCTCGAGATACTCGCGCAGGCGCTCCGCCTCGCGGGAACTGGCGCCGCCGGCGTCGTCCGCCTCCACCCCGCTCTGCTCCAGCAACTGGTCACTGGCAAAGATGGGCGCGTTGAGCCGGAGGGCGAGCGCGATGCTGTCGCTGGGACGGGCATCCACCTGGAAGACGTGGTCTTCCCGCTGGATGAGCAGCTCCGCAAAGTAGGTGTTTTCCCGCACCGCGCTGATCACGATGCGGCGCAGCTCGCCCCCGAGGCCGACGATCACCTGCTTGAGCAGGTCGTGGGTCATGGGCCGCGCGGCTTTGACCCCCTGCAGCTCCATGGCGATGGCACTCGCCTCGGCTGGCCCGATCCAGATCGGGAGCACCCGCGAGCCCTCCTTCTCGCGCAGGATGACGACCGGACTTTCGGTGTTGCGGTCGACGCCCAGGTGAGCGACGGTCATCTCCTGCATGCCATACTAGCGCACCGCGCTGAGCAGATCCCTGACCCGATTGGTCTGCTCCCAGGTAAAGAAATCATAGGTCTTCTTTGACTTGCCTTCCGGCCCCACATAGCGGCCGGTGAACGGCTTCCGGCCGAAGTGGCCATAGGCGGCAGTGGGGGTGTAGATCGGGCGCTTGAGCTTGAGCGTGGCGATCAGCGCGCTGGGCCGGAGATCGAACACCTCGCGCACCGCGCGCTCCAGCCTGGCGTCGGGAACGACGCCGGTGCCGAAGGTGTCCACCATGACCGAAACGGGCTCCGCCACACCGATGGCATAGGCCACCTGCACCTCGCAACGGCTCGCGAGCCCCGCTTCCACGATGTTCTTGGCGATCCAGCGCATGGCGTAGGCCGCGGAACGATCCACCTTGGACGGATCCTTGCCGCTGAACGCGCCGCCGCCATGCCGAGCCATGCCGCCGTAGGTGTCCACGATGATCTTGCGGCCGGTGAGGCCGGCATCGCCGTGCGGACCGCCCACCACGAAGCGCCCGGTCGGGTTGATGAAGAACTTGACGCGGCGGGACTCGACGCCCGCCTTGGCCAGGACCGGCTTGATGACTTCATCCACGATGGTGGAACGCAGCGTGCCCTCGGAGAGGCGGCGATTCCCGTTCCGCTCGCCGTGCTGGGTGGAGACCACGACCGCCTTCACCGCCACCGGCTTGTCGCCCTCGTACTCCACCGAGACCTGGCTCTTGCCGTCGGGCCGCAGCCATTCGATCGGGTCGGCGCCGCCGGTGCCCTTGCGCACCGCGGTCAGCCGCTCGGTGATGCGATGGGCCAGGAGAATGGGGAGCGGCATCCGCTCCTTGGTCTCCCGGCAGGCGTAGCCGAACATCATGCCCTGGTCGCCAGCGCCCTGCTCGTGACTGCGCGTCGCGTCCACGCCCTGCGCGATGTCGGGCGACTGGCGGTCGATGGCAGCCATGACTGCGCATGAATCGGCATCAAAGCCGAACTGCGCGTCGGTGTAGCCGATCCGCCGCACGGTCTCGCGCACGATGTCGGGAATGTGCACATAGGTGCTCGTGGTGATCTCACCCGCGACCACTGCCATGCCGGTTGTCACCAGCGTCTCGCAGGCCACGCGTCCATGGGGATCGTTGACCAGGATGGCGTCGAGCACGGCATCGGAAATCTGGTCGGCCACCTTGTCGGGGTGGCCCTCGGTGACGGACTCGGACGTGAATACGTGACGCTTGGAAGCGGCCATCAGTTGTGCTCTCGCCAGGGTTGAAGAAATGGAAATCGGCGGCGCCAAACAATCGGGAGCAAGCTAGCGGTGCACCAGCGGCCGGGCAACGTCGCCGTCGGGCTCCAGCAGCCGTACATCCACGTACTCTGCGGCGGCATCGCGGAGAATGCGGCTGACGTCACGCGCATGGCGCGCGTCGAGCGCGGCCTCGCTGGCGGCGGTCATGGCGGAGAACGGCACGGCACGAACCAGCCACTTGACCGCCGCCAGCGACGGCGGCGACACGCTGAGCGTGCGCACACCAAGCCCTGCGAGCAGGAGCGCATGCAGCGGATCCGATGCCATCTCGCCGCATACGCTCACCGGCAGCCCCTTCTCCTGCCCGATGCGGATGACCTGCCGCAGCTGGCGCAACATGGCGGGGTCGTGTGGCTGGAACCGGTCGGCGAGGCGGGCGTTCCCCCGATCCACGGCCAGCGTGTACTGCGTGAGGTCATTGGTGCCGACGCTGAAGAAGGCGCTCACCTCGGCCAGCCGGTCCGCGATCATCACCGCCGCCGGCGTTTCCACCATGACCCCCACGGGCACGGTTTCGGCGGCCTCCATGCCGCTGGCGCGCAGCCGGGCGGACTCCTCCGCGAGCATCTCGCGCGAGCGCTCCACTTCCTCCAGCGTGCTGATGAGCGGCAGCATCAGCTTGATGCGGCGCCGGTAGGCGGCCCGCAGCACCGCGCGCAGCTGGTCGCGAAACAGCTCGGGATGATCGAGGCACACGCGAATGGAGCGCCAGCCCAGGAAGGGATTGGCCTCATGGCTGGTCTTGAAGGCCGCGGGAAACTTGTCGCCGCCGAGGTCATAGCTCCGGATGATGACTTCGTGATCCGGGAAGGCCAGCGACACCCGCCGGAAGTAGCGGGCCTGTTCGTCCTCCGACGGCATGGTACTGCGCCCGCCCAGCATGAACTCGGTGCGCAGGAGCCCCACGCCCTCGGCGCCGTTCCGCACGGCCGCCTCGATTTCATCGGGCAGGTCCACGTTGCCCATCAGGGTAACGCGCTCGCCGTCGGGCGTCACCGCGGGCTGGTTCACCACGGTCTCGAGCTGCAGCTCGAAGCGGCGCCGGCGGCTCAGCCGGGTGCGCGCTGCATCCAGTTCATCTGCCGACGGATCGACGAGCACCGCGCCGCTCTGGCCATCGAGCAGCAGCATGTCACCGTTCCGGATCCGTGACATCGCGCCTGCCGCACCCATGACCGCCGGAATCCCCAGCGAGTGCGCCAGGATCGCGGCGTGGGAGGTACGGGTGCCCTCCTCGCTCACCAGACCCACGACGTGGTCGCGATCGAGCTGCACGGTGAGGCCGGGCGAAAGCTCCTGCGCCACGATGACGACGTGCTGGTCGGTCTGGACCGCCCAGGGTTCGAGCTCCCGCCGGCCAGACAGGCGATAGAGCATCCGCATCTGGATGGCGTGGAGATCAGGCAGGCGGTCGCGCAACTGGGCGCTGCCCGAGTTCTGGAACAGCTGCCGCAGTTCGAGCGCCTTGAATTCGTAAGCCGTCTCGGCGCTGAAGCGGTTCGTGCGGATGACGGCCTCGACGGCGGCGAGAAAGTCCGGGTCCTGCGCCATGAGGATCTGCGCATCGAAGATGCGGGCCTCTTCCTCGCCGGCGCGCTCCAGCACCCGCTCCCGCAGGTGGCGCAGCTTGCCCGTCACCACGCGCACACTGGCGTGCAGGCGGCGGACTTCATGCTCCACCTCGTCCGGCTCCACGGTGCGGTCGGGCACGTCGGGAAAGTCCAGGCGCACCACCAGCGCGGGCGCCCATGCCGTGCCCGGCGACACCCCGATGCCACGCAGGAGGCGGTCGTCCGTCATGCCTCGCCGAATCCCTCTGCAATGAGCGCGCAGAGCGCCGCAACGGCCTCGGCCTCATCCGGGCCATCAGCGCGCACTGACACGGTGCTGCCGAACTCCGCGGCCAGCATCATCACGCCCATGATGCTCTTGCCGTTGACTTCCATGCCGTCCTTCTCCAGCCGGATATCGCTGGCAAAGCTGGCCGCGGCGCGCACCAGTTGCGCGGCCGGCCGGGCATGGAGCCCGAGCTGGTTCACGATCTGCGCCTCACGCTGCGTCATGCAAGTATCCATCGAAGCAGCACTGCGCCTCCCATGGCGATAAGCGTGAATCGCGGGGCCGAGTAGCGCGGCCCAGCCAGCCGGCTTGCGGCGATGCCGGTGCCGGCCAGCAGCAGCGTGCCGAGTAGCGCGCGCGGGCCGAAGGGCCGCAGCAGCCACTCACCCACCAGCGGCGCGGCGACGCCCACCGCGAAGCCGGCCGCCGGGCCGGCCCAGGCGACAAACCGTGGCAGCTTGGACGCACTGATGGCTGCGCCCACCTTCATTCCCGCGGCGAGCCCGGTCTGCAGTGTCCAGTACGCCACGTAGAGCCGGATGGCGTTGAACACCACCAGGAATCCGGCAACCGCCATCCATGACGCGCCGAGGGCAATCGCGGCCAGCGATGCGCCGAGCAGCGCGGGAAGCAGCCCCGCCCAGAAGAGCTGGTCGCCCAGCGCGCCCAGCGGGCTGCAGAGCGCCGCCCGCAGGCGGATGATCTGCTCGCTCGGCGCGTCGTCGTACTCCGCCCGCGCCAGCGCGCCAAGCGCAAGCCCAGACAGGTAAGGATGGCAGTTGAAGAACAGCGCCGAGCGCATGGTGGCGGCGCGGAATCGCTCGGGATCACGCTCCTGCAGTGACTGCAGCAACGGGGCGGCGGCGTAGCCCATGCCGACGCCGAGCATCCGTTCGTAATTCCATGCCCCCTGCACTGCCAGCAGGCGCCGCCGGGCCGAGGCCGTTCCCTTCACGCGAGCCAGACCAGCAGCAGTCCCAGCATGGCCCCACCCACCAGCCAACGGAGCCGCGCGCCCCGGCCGGCGCTGCGCAGGGCACCGCCGATCACCGCCGCAATGCCCGATCCGATGGCGATGACACTGAGCAGGGCGGCGGTGCCAGGATCGAGCGTCACGTACCGCTCCGTCAGGCTGGCCAGTATCAACGCAACTGCGGTGAGCAGCAGTCCCCGCGAGGCATCCAGCATGATCGAGCCGAGCTGGAGCCGCTCGATTGTCCGGGCGTCACCCGCTTCCAGGCCGGGCGCGCTGCGTTGCACCGCACGGCCAATCCGATGACGCAGCCGGCCCAGGGTCCACCCGCCAATCGAGGCGACGACGAGGGCCAGTGCCACCGCGAGGCCCAGTGACTCCTCCCACGATCCGTGATGCGCCACCAGGACGGCACCGCCGACCGTGGCGGGGCCATAGTCCGGATAGCGGGCCGCACCGACCGGCAGCACGTCCAGCGCAAAGAGTTCCATCACTACTGCGAGCCGAAACCCGGATGCGAGATCGCCGGCGATCCAGCCTGCCACCGTCCCCGCGACCAGGGGCCGCGCGATCATCATCTGGGGAACGCTGACCAGGTCGAGTGCCACCACGGTGCCCCACACCAGCAGCAGGACCACGGTGAGCACCGGGTCGCTCACTTGATGGCGCTCAGCGGCAGCGGCACGGCCGTGGGTACGTCCTGCGCCGTGACCATGGCACCATCCGCGGCCAGCGCCCGCAGTTCCGCCAGTTCCGCATCGGTCAGGTACACATAGGGCAGGCGTTCGGAGCGGCCGGGCTGGTGATGAATGCCACCGAGGTTGATCCGCTGTACGATGGCGGGTGCGGCGTCGTGGAGACGGGCCATCGTCGGGAGGCTGCCCGTGAGAATGGCGGACTTGCGCGGCGAGGATTGCCACTCCGGAAGCGCGGAGGCGGCCGCCTCGGTGGTTGCGAAGCTGACTTCCATGCCGTCCGGGACCGCCATGCGGTAGAGATCCTGCTCCCAATCGTTGGCGGCGACATCGTCATCCACGAGAATGATGCGATCGAGCCCGAGGGAGCGGCCCCATCCAATCACCACCTGCCCGTGGATGAGCCGGTCGTCCACCCGCGCGAGCACGATGGGCACTAGGGCACCTTGATGGCCTGGGTCCCGGATTCGGCGGCGCGGCGGGCGGCCGCCTCGGGCGGCTGGTCGCGGTGATACATGAAGTCCACCAGCATCGCGAGGTTGACGCCGGTCACGACTTCCACGTCGTCACGATCGCGCAGCCGCCGGAGCACCGCGAGCAGGCAGGAGCCCGCCGCCATGTCGACGAAGACCACCGCGGGGCTGGAGCCGACCGCTTCCTCTACCCGTTGCTCCAGGGAGCCGCGGTCACACTGGTCGTTGGACACCGGAATGAGCCCTTCACCGTCACCGGTAATGCGCACCACCGCATCCACCAGGGATGCCGCGATGGAACCGTGTCCCACGACTACGCCATGAAGCCGGTTATTCGTAGTCATTCCGCAGGTACTCCCGCACGCCACGCTGTTCCTTCATGCGCTTGATCAGCCGCTCGTTGAACGCGGCCGCCACATCCACGCCGGAATAGCGCAGCAAGTGCATCATGGCCACGACCTCGGAAATCACGGTGATGTTCTTTCCCGGATTGAGCGCCACGACCACCTTGGGTAACCGCACGCCCAGGATTTCGGTTTCCTGGTGCAGCAGCCCGGTGCGATCCTGGTCCTTGGCGGTTTCCCAATCCTCCAGTTGCACGACTACCTCGATGCGCTTCTGCTGCCGCACCGCCCGCACGCCGAAGAGCGCGGGAATATCCACCAGGCCGATGCCGCGAATTTCCATGTGATGACCGGCCAGCTCGTGCCCGCGGCCGATGAGCACTTCCTCACCCCGGCGGATGACCTGCACCACGTCATCAGCCACCAGCCGGTGGCCGCGTTCCACCAGGTCGAGCACGCATTCACTCTTCCCGATGCCGGACCGCCCCACGAACAGCAGGCCCACGCCATAAACGTCCGCGAGCGAGCCGTGCAGCGTCGTGCGCGGCGCGAAGGCCTCCTCGAGCAGCGGCTTGATGCGCCGGTAGAACTCGGCGGTCTTGAGCGTGCTGCGCAGGACCGGCACGCTGCGCG
>DASSTP010000161.1:0-2176 GCA_035707845.1 Gemmatimonadales bacterium
CCGCCCAGCAGTGCCGGGTAGTAGGTGACCCCCGGCTGCTCGTCGGTGTCGTTACTCACGGTGATGCTGGCGCTCATTCGGCACCGTCCTCGACGGGCTCCAGCATCGCCGTCCAGGTCCGCCAGGTGTTCACGGCGAAACCCAGCGGTAGGAAGGTGATCCCGATGTTCAGATAGCCCATGCTGCTCCCCGCTACGAGCACGAGTACGAGGCCGATTGCGAGCGACCCAACGGCGAACACGAGCTGGATGCTGGTGTAGAGCGACCGGCTCGATCGGCAGCGCCGGTTCCACTCGATCCGGCGCTGGCGCCGGCGCTGCTGCCAGTAGTCGCTCACGACGCCACCCGCCCAACGAGCCGCACGGGCCGGTTGGGGTGACGGCTGATCGGCGTGGCCAGCACATCGGCCAGGGCGGACAGCCACCGTGGCGAACGGCGGCGGCGGCGCTTGGTGCGGGCGGTCATCGGGTCCGCCAGCGATACCACACGATTTCGGGTTCGGACATTGGTAGACTGCCTTTCTGGGAGTGGGTTCTTCGGCCGCCCGGTGTGACAGCACCGGGCGGTTGGCTTTGTCAGGCGGTGCGGCGAAGCGGCCGGTTGGTCGGCGAGTGCTGCACGTTGCACACCGGGTCCAGCGCCTTGATGCGCTTGGCCTCCAACAACCGGGCATCCTCCCGGCTGTCAGCGGTGTCGAGGATGCGAAGTTCCTTGGCGTGGAAGAAGAACGGCTGAAACGCCTCCCGGTGCTGGTGGTGGCGCGTCACCAGGTGCTCGGTCTGCCCGACGTACAGGCAGCGTCCGGTGTGCCCGAAGTAGCCGTAGACCACGAACCGCGAGGTCTGCGTCGGAATCGCCGGCCAGCGATGGCCATCCGGCGGGCATCCCCAGTCGCACGGAGGGAGTGGCTTGCCGTTGAACAGGAAGTCCCCGAGGCGCTGCATGGCCTCGCGCATCTCGTCGATCGTCACGTCGCTCATGCCGCACCGTCCGCGATCTTGAGCCGGTCCACGAGCGCGTCCAGGTCGTTGCGGTCGTAACGCTCGAGTGAGCGGATCTTGGTGACGGGCAGGTCGCCGGCGTCGCGGTACTGCCGGATCACCCACTCGGAGACCAGCAGGTATTCGCCCGCGGTCTTGCGGTCCATGAGGCGCGGCCAGGCGGCGGTCATGCGGCATCGGTCCTGACGAGCAGAGCCACATCGATGTCGAGCACGTCGGCGAGCGCGTACAGGTGGGTCAGCTTCAGTTCGCGGGTTCCGGTGACGAGCGCGCCGTGAACAGTGCCGTAGCCGATGCCGGCGCGGGCGGATAGCTGCCGGAGACTGATGTGTTGGGCGTCTGCGGCGGTTTTGATCCGATGCGCCGCACTGATCGCTCGGTGATCCATGTGGACCACTTAAGCACATAGTCGGATCACTGCGCAATGCCTCGCCGCGTCCCGATCGGGTGATAGCCAGGTCACTTTTTGGTTACGGTCTGTATCACTATTGATCCGTGTGGGATCATTTGGGCATGACCGAGCAACTGGCACCCCTCATGGATGCGATCCGCGCGGAAGCGGCAGCGAAGCGCGTGACGATCAAGGCACTGGCGAAGGCTGCGGACGTGTCCTATGTAGCGATGCGCCGCTATCTCGCGTACGCGGATACCGACCGGCCGATGAACCTGTCTCAGCTGTATCGGGTGGCCGATGCGCTCGGCGTCACCGTGGAATACCTGGCAGGCGAGGGGGCGCGGCGAGCGAAGCAGGCACTGGACGATGCCGGCGCCGCCCTTGCCGACCACATCCGGTCTTTGGGCGGCAGTGAACAGGACGTGACCGAATCGTTACGCATAGTCACTGGTGATCAAGATGTGGCGGGGAGCACAGTGGATCCCCCGGGGGAGGCGCGAGGGAGGCGCCGTCGGGGCCGCCGGGCTCAATGAATGGGAGCTGTCCGCAGTGCATGACGACTCGCACGACGCACGGGCCTGGGACGCCGGATACCTTGTCGGGTACCGGAACGCGATGGAGGGGCGGCCGAACCTGCTGGCGCGGAAGTACCCCCCGGGAGCGCAGGTGATCGACCTGCGGGAATGGCGCATCTCCCACGGCCGCTGCGAGTGCGACCGGCGGCGGGCTGGCGGGACGGGCGACTAGCTGGCCGGGCGGCTCGACGGGGGGCCGCCCGCCA
>DASSTP010000162.1:0-26428 GCA_035707845.1 Gemmatimonadales bacterium
GATGGGCCGGATGGGCGGGATGGGCAAGATGGGCGATGCAGGTGGGTAGCCTGGCCCATCCTGCCCATCTGGCCCATCCCGCCCAGCTCGCTCAATCAACTTCAATATCCGCCGTCAGGAATGGATTGGTCAGCCGCTCCACGCCGATGGTCGTTTCCGGCCCGTGACCGCTCCGCACCACGGTCGAGTCGGGCAGGGTGAGCAGGTGACGGTGAATGCTCTGGAGCAGCGTCGGCATGTCGCCGCCGGGAAGATCGGTGCGGCCGATGCTGCCCGCGAAGAGCACGTCGCCGCAGAACACCATGCCGTGCCCCACCAGGCTCACGCTTCCCGGCGAGTGCCCCGGCGTGTGCCGCACCTCGAAGCGGAAACGGCCAACGGAGACGGTGTCCCCGTGCGCAAGGGTGTGCTCGGGCGGCGGCAGGGTGTCGAGCTGGATCCCGAACCAGCCAGCCTGGGTGACCGCCGCGTCGTACAGCGCCCGGTCGTCGGCGTGGAGCCAGACAGGGACATTCACCCGCGACTTGACGGCGCCCACGCCAAGGACGTGATCCACGTGCGCGTGGGTGAGCCAGATGCCGGTCAGGGTCCATGCCCGGGTATTGAGTTCGGCGAGGAACATGTGCGGCTCCTCACCAGGGTCGATCAGGACCGCTTCCCGCCGAGCCGTGTCTGCCACCAGGTAGCAATTCTCGGCGAACTGCCCGTTGGGCATTGTCACGACGTCGAGCTCAGGCACCATCCACAGCCTCTTGGGTTCTGCGCTCCGCCAGGAATTTCTCCACCGCGATGGCCGCAGTGGTCGCATCGCCCACCGCCGTGGTCACCTGGCGGGTCAGCTGCACGCGCAGGTCGCCGGCGGCGAACAGCCCCGGAATCGAGGTCATCATCCGGTCATCGGTGATGAGATAGCCCGCAGCGTCGTGAGCCACATGGTCCTTCACCAGCCAGCTGTTGGGCCGGAAGCCGATGAAGATGAAGCAACCGGTCACGTCGAGCGCGGAACGCTCGCCGGTTTCGGTGTCCTCGAGGAGCACCTGGCGCAGGCCGCTGGGCTCGCCGGTCATCTCGGTGACGACCTTGTTCCAGAGGACTTCGATCTTCGGGTTGGCAAAGAGCCGCTCCTGCAGCAGCTTCGAGGCGCGGAACTCGTCGCGCCGGTGAATGACGTACACCTTGCTCGCGTAGCGGGTGAGGTAGTCGGCCTCTTCCACAGCGGCGTCGCCGCCGCCCACCACGGCGATGGTCTCTCCCTTGAAGAAGGCGCCGTCGCAAACGGCGCAGTAGGAGGTGCCGCGGCCGGCAAACTCGGCCTCGCCCGGCACACCCAGCTTGGTGGGCGTGCCGCCAGCTGTCAGGATCACCGCCGGCGCCACGTAGGTATCGCCCGAGGCGCACGCCACGTCGAAGACGCCATCGTCACGCCGGCGAACGGATTCCACTTCTTCCTGCCGGATTTCGGCGCCGAACTTGACCGCATGCTCGGTCATGAGGCGCGCGAGTTCCCGGCCCTTGATACTCTCGAACCCGGGATAGTCCTCGATCAGTTCGGTGTTGAGCAGTTCGCCGCCCGGCACGCCTCGCTCCAGCAGCACCGCCTTGAGCATGCCGCGCCCGGCGTACATTGCCGCACAGAGACCGGCAGGCCCGCCCCCGATGATGATGACGTCATAATCCGTGATGGCGGCCACGCTCACTCCCACCCTGGTCTGGGCGCACCCGGCGCCGGTTGTGCGAACATTGCCACAATATAGAACGACCGGCGGTTCCGGCCGTCAGCCGCTGACACGAAACGCGCTCACAGCGCCGTGACAGGAGGAGATGGTCCCGACCACCGCCTCGAACGGTCCGGCCGATTCGGCCGCCCGTTGCAGCTCCCGGTCGGCGCCCAGCACCTCGGCGACGTCGAACATGCCCACGCCGAAGGCGCGGTGGCGGCAGTGCAGGATCAGGGGACCGGCGATCCGCCGGTCAGCGGCGCGACGGCGCACGAGGTCGGCCACGGCCTCGCGCATTTCCCATGTTCTTGGCGCCCGGATCATGGGACAGGTGGCCGGCTCGATGCAGTGTACGGGGCAGATCCAGTCGGCATACGAGAGATACCGGGTGCCGTCGGCGTGGAGCACGTCATACGGTGTCTCGCCCTGCGTCTCGAGCGGTACGCGCTCGACCACGCGGCCAGCCCAGCGCATGCGGGCGCGCCGTTCGAGCCACTCGAACATCAGGTGCGGCATCAGCGGTGACGGCACGATCGCGTCGTGATCTCCCGCCTCCCCACCCAGCCAGGCGTCAAAGAAGTCGCTCCATTCGCACAGGCGCAGCTCGCGCTGCTCGTCGGGCACCATCGCCGCGACGGCGCAGTTCGGGTTCCGGTCCACCACGATCACGCGCCGGTAGCGGATGGCAGCGCGATCTCGGGCGGCGGTCAGCTGCCCGGCATAGAAGGAGCCGTAGCACCCGCCACCGACCACCACGATGTCGCGGAATTCAGGTTCAGCGGAGGAGCCGGCCACCGTCCACCACGAGGATCTCGCCGGTCACGAAGTCGCCGCCCTCGAGGAGATACAGCAAGGCGTTGACGGCATCCTGTGGCGTGCCCAGCCGCTTGAGCGGCGTGTTGTCGGCCAGCCGTGCCCGCTCGGCGTCGGTGTAGGAGTCCGGCACCAGCACCGTGCCCGGGGCAAGGGCATTGACGTTGACGTCGGGCGCCAGCGCGCGGGCCAGCACCTTGGTGAGCATCACGACGCCGGCCTTGGCCACCGAGTGTGCCGCGTAGCCCGGCCACGGCTCGAGCCCGCCAAGATCGGCGATGTTGACGATGCGCCCCCGCGACTTCCGCAGCAGGGGTGCGGCACCCTGCGCCACGAAGAACGGTGAGCGGAGATTGAGGTCGAGGATCTCGTCATACTGCGCGATCGAGGTGCCCTCGAAACCGATGTGATACATCACCGCAGCGGAATTGACCAGCACGTCGAGCCCACCCAGCGCGCTCGCCGCCTGGGGCGCGAGCCCTTGTGCCGCCTCGGCGTCGGTGAGATCGGCCTGGAAGACTTCCGCCCGTCCTCCGGCCTGGCGGATCTGGTCGCGCAGCGCCTCGGCCCCGTCGGCCGATCGATTGTAGTGAAGGGCGAGCGCCATCCCCCGCGCAGCCAGCGCCCGGGCAAATTCTGTCCCCAGCCGCTGTCCGGCTCCCGTCACCAGGGCAACTCGGCCGGCGAGTTCCACGTCAGGCCTTGCGCGACGTCACGGCGCGAATGTCTCCGGTCACGGATTCGCCGGGCGCGGCCAGCGCCATGACGGCACCGGTGATGGCATCGAGCTCCACATAGTCGGCATCAGCGCCGACCGACGCCGTGTTCTCCGCGGTCCGCACCATGGCGGGCGCGATGGCGTTTACCCGGATGCCTTTCGGAGCCAGCTCGACGGCGAGCGCCGCGGTAAGGGACGCCACAGCACCCTTGGCGGCGCTGTAGGCCGAGAGGCTGGCTTCGGGATGCTTGATGGCGATGGACGCGAAGTTCACGATGCAGCCCTTCGTCTCGGCGAGCGCCGGGACCGCTGCCTGTGACATGAGAAAGGCCGTCTTCACGTTGATGGCGAGCTCGCGATCGAGGGCCGACCTGGTCACGTCCTCGAAGGCACCGTAGGTGGTGAGCCCGCCAGCCACATTGACCACCACATCGAGTCGGCCGAAGTTCTTGCGGGCCGTTTCAACAGCGAGCAGGGCGACGTCGGGCTCGGTAAGGTCCCCGGCCGCCGGCCGGGCATCGATGCCGGCGGCCACGAACTCGCGGACCCGCTCCGCCACGCCCACCGCGTTGCGATCGCAGGCCACGATGCGCGCGCCCGCCTTGCCGAACGCCAGCGCGACGGCATTGCCAATCTGTCCCGCCCGGCCCACGCCGGTAACGAGGACGACTTTTCCGGTGAAGTCAGGGATATTCATGTGTGCTCCGATCAAGGCGGCTCGGCGGCTCGGCGGCTCGGCGGCTCGGCCTCGAGGAGAATGGCTAGCCGTCCAGCCGTCTAGCCGTCTGTCCGTCTGTCCGCCTCTCAAGCGCCTCCAGCCATTCCAGCGGTACCTGTTGCGAACCGATGGTGCCGTGATCGCCTTCGGCTGCGGTTTCGCCGTGCCAGTCACTGCCGCCGGTCTGGAGCAGGCCGAGTTCATTGGCGAACTGCGCCAGGCGTTCGCGTACTTCCGGGCTGTGGCTCGGGTGTCGCACCTCGAGCGCATCGAGCCCTTCGTTGCGGAACCGTTCGAGCACGGTGCGCGAAGCGCGGTCCTTGAGGTGCGCCGCCGAAACCACACCGCCCACCGAGTGCGCCACACGGGCGACCTCGCGAAACGTCGGCAACACCTTGTCCACGAATCCGGGGCGGCCGCGGCCAAGGTAGCGGTCGAAGGCATTCGACAGGTCGGTCGCCGCACCCTTGTTGACCAGGGCGCGCGCCACGTGCGGCCGTCCCATGGCAGCGCCTGCGCTCACCTGCTGCACATCGTCGAAGGTGAGGTCGACGCCGAGGCGCCGCAGCTTGTCCACCATGGCACGGGCCCGCCGAACCCGGTCGGCACGGCAGCCGGCAAGAAATGCGTCGAGTGCGGCGCTGCTTTCCGGGAGAAAGTAGCCGAGCACGTGCATCTCGCCCCACGGCGCGGCGCAGGAGAACTCGCAACCACCGACCACCCGGACGCCCAGCCGCTCGCCGGCGGCTACGGCCGCGGCGACGCCCCCCAGCGTGTCGTGATCGGTGAGGGCGATAGCCGAGAGTCCCGCTGCCGCCGCCCGCTCCACCACGGTTTCGGCCGGCAGGTTGCCATCGGATGCGGTGGAATGGAGGTGCAGGTCAACCGTGGGCGGGAGCGGCGTGTTCAGCGGCGATACCCCAGTTCTGGCGCCGTGAATGCCGGCTGGCTATGCGCAAGCATCCGACGGAGCGCGTCGTCGTCCATGCTGGCGAGCGACAAGTCGCGCAGCCGGGTGCCGCGAGGCGAGTAGCGGCTCACCCGCTGCTCGGCCACCGTGCCGTCGGCGAGGAGCCGGCGGAAGGTGACGCTGAATTCGTCCCGGCCGTACTGGGTGGTGCGGCCCGAGGGCGCCACCTGCCACTGCTGGCCGTCAGCTTCAAAGATGCGTCGCGCCATGAGGGCTCAGGCCCCGGTATCGGGAAAGTTTTCCATCGCCAGCTTCACGTCCGCCATGAAGCGGTCGGCGTCAGCACCATCCACGATCCGGTGGTCGAAGGCAAGCGCCAGGAAGCCCTTGGAACGGACCACGATGGCGTCGGCGCCATCGACGGTCACCACGGCGGGCTGCTTGGTGATGGCGCCGACGCAGAGGTTGGCCACCTGCGGCTGGTTGATGATCGGCGTGCCGATGAGCGAGCCGAACACGCCGGGGTTGGTGATGGTGAACGTGCCGCGCTGTACCTCGTCCGGGCTCAGCTTCTTGGTGCGCGCCCGCTCACCCAGGTCGTTGATGGCGCGCGCGATCCCGAGCAGCGACAGCTCATCGGCATGCTTGATGACCGGGACAATGAGCCCCCAGTCGAGCGCGACGGCAATGCTCAGGTTGATATCCCGGCGGAAAACGGTCGCCTCGCTCGTCACCGCGGCGTTCAGCACCGGGTGCCGCCGGAGCGTGTCCGCCACCACCTTGGCGATGAAGGCAAGGTAGGTGAGGCTGACGCCGCGCTCGGCGAATTCCTTCTTGCGTGCGGCGCGAATCTGCACGATCCGCGAGTAGTCGATCTCGAAGATGGTGTTGACGTGCGCCGAGACCCGGCGCGACATGATCATGTGATCGGCGGTGAGCTTGCGAATCCGCGACCACGGCTCGACCCGGTCTCCTTCCCACGGCTCGACCGGCGGGTGCACAATGGCCCCGGCGGCAGCCGGCTGCGCCACGGGAGCAGCGGGCTGCGCCGGTGGAGTGGAAGCTGCGGCAGCAGCGGGAGCGGCCGCAGCCGGCTGGACACCACGATCGAGATAATTCAGGACGTCATTGCGCGTCACCCGTCCCGCCAGGCCGCTGCCGGGAATCGAGGCGAGGTCCAGGTTGTGCTCGGCGGCCATCTTGCGGACCAGGGGCGTGGAACGGCGCTTGAGGCGCTCTTCCATGGTCTCGGAGCCGTTGGCCTGCGCGGGCGCGGGCGCTGATGCGGTGACCGGCTGCGGTGCCGCAGGCGCTGGCGCCGGCCTGGGAGCCGGGGCCGAGGCAGCAGGAGCTGCCGGAACGGGTGCGGCTGCAGGTGCCGGCTTCGCGGCAGGCGCCTCCGCCTTCGGCGCGGGAGCGGCTGCCGCCGGGGCGGGCGCCGAGGCAGCAGCACCGGCCTCGGTCTCGATCCGGGCCACGACCGTCTGCACCGCCACGGTCTGGCCCTCCTGCACCAGGATCTCGGCCAGCGTGCCCGCTGAGGGAGCCGGGATCTCCGCATCCACCTTGTCGGTGGAAATCTCGAAGATCGGTTCATCGCGCTTGACCGGATCGCCCACCTTCTTGAGCCAGCGCGAGAGGGTGCCCTCGGCGATCGATTCACCCATCTGCGGCATGATGACGTCAATGCGAGCCATGATCAGACCTTTGCGGCAGCTGCGGTTGTCGAAGGGGCGGGCGTTTGGCGGCCCGCCGTCATGGGAGGGAATGTAATGGGTCGAGGGGTCGAGAGGTCGAGGTAGTCAAGGAGTTCGCACTTGACCTCTCGACCCCTCGACTCCTCGACCTCTCGACCCTCAATATCCCGCCAGCCAGCGTACTCCGCGCACGATGTCCGACGTCTGGGGCAGGACAAAGTCTTCCAGGGCGGGGGCATAGGGCAACGGGACGTCATGCGCACCGATCCGGCGCACCGGGGCGTCGAGCCACTCGAAGGCAAGCTCGTTGATGCGGGCCGTGATCTCCCCTGCCACGCCGCCGGTCACGGTGTCCTCGTGGACCACCAGCACCCGGTTGGTCTTCTTGACCGTGGCCACGATGGCCTCGTCATCCATGGGCGCGAGGGACCGGAGATCGATGACCTCGACCGACAGCCCGTCTTCCTTCTCCAGCTGCTCGGCAGCCTCCAGCGCCTTCCACACGGTGGCCGCGTAAGTGACGACCGAGACATCCCGGCCTTCGCGCGCCACCCGCGCCTTGCCGATGGGCACCACGTGATCACCCGTCGGCAGTTCTTCCTTGATCCGCCGGTAGAGATACTTGTGCTCGAAGAACAGCACGCAGTCTTCATCGCGGATCGCGGACTTGATCAGGCCCTTGGCATCAGACGCCGTGGCGGGATAGACGATCTTGAGTCCCGGCGTGTGAAGAAAGGCAGCCTCGGGATTCTGTGAATGGAAAGGGCCGCCCCGCACATAACCGCCGGACGGCCCACGCACGACCATGGGGCATGGCAGGAACGCCCGGTATCGCGCCGTGGCCACATAATTGGTCAGCATGTCATAGCCGCACGAGATGAAGTCGATGAACTGCATCTCGCACACCGGCCGCATGCCCATGTGCGCGGCGCCCGCGGCCGCACCGATGATGGCAGCCTCACTGATCGGCGTGTCAATGACCCGCTGCTCACCGAACCGCTCGAGCAGGCCGTCGGTCACCTTGAACGCGCCGCCGTAGGCCCCGATGTCCTCGCCGAGACAGAAGACGTCGGCGTCACGCTCCATTTCCTCGAAGAGACCCTGCCGGATGGCCTCGAGATAGGTGACCTCAGCCATCGTAGGTCCCCCAGGAGGCGGGCCGCTCGTGCGCGTCCACCACCCTCGCGACGTCCCGGCGGAACCAGAGTTCGGGCGCGGCCGGGGGATCTGCATATACGCCACTGAGCGCGTCGCGAGCGTCGGGCATGGGTGACCGCTCTGCCTCTTCGGTGGCGGCATCCACTTCGGCGCTGGCGCGCGTGTCCACGGCATCCAGCTCCGGCGCGGCGACACCGGCCTTCAGCAGCACCTGGCGATACCGGTCCACGGGATCATTCTCCGCGGCCCAGCGTTCCCGCTCTCCCGGCGGCACGTAGGACTGGTTGTCGTGCTCGGCGTGGCCCTTCCGGCGATAGGTCACCAGTTCGACCAGCGTGACGCCCTCGCCCGCCCGCGCACGGTCCACGGCTTCCTTCGTAACCTGATAGACCGCGACCACATCATTGCCATCCTCTCGCACGCCGCGGATGCCATAGCCCGGCGCCTTGGCGACGAAGTTCTCGGCGGCGGTCTGCTTCCGCGTGGGAGTGGAATAGGCGTAGCCGTTGTTCTCCACCACGACCACCATCGGGCAGCGCTGCACGGCGGCGAGGTTGATCCCCTCATGGAACGCGCCAGTGGAAGTGGCGCCATCGCCCACGTACACCAGGCCGACGCGGTCCTGCTTGCGCAGCTTGAACGACAGCGTCACACCTGCCATGACCGGCACCATGTCGCCCAGGTGCGAGATCTGGCCAATGAAGCCGCGCTCGGTATCGCCGAAGTGGATGTTCAGCTCCCGCCCGCGTGTTGGGCTGTCGCCCCGGGCCATGTACTGGCGCAGGATCTCGAGCGGCGTGGCGCCCTTGACCAGCATCGAGCCCAGGTTGCGAATGAGCGGCGACATGACGTCGCGCGGTTCGAGCGCGTAGGCGCTGCCGACCGCATCGGCCTCCTGCCCCAGCGACCGGAAGAGGCCGCCGACCACCTTGGTCTGGCGATACAGGGCCACCAGCCGCTCTTCGAGCGTCCGGGTGAGCCGCATCCAGTAATAGAGGTCGAGCTGCTGCGCAGGGGAGAGGTGGGACGACTTTTCCGGTTCCAGCACTGCAGAAGGCGTGGACATGACGTTCCAGACAGAGGTCGGGAGCCAGTGAACGCGCGTAAAATAGCAGGCATGCGGCATGGGGCATAGGGCGTGGGAACGAAGTGCCCCACGCCCCACGCCTCAGGCCTCAGGCCTCCTTTTCGATTCTCATGCCATAGAACGACCGCCAGACGAAGAACACCGAGACCAGGAAGAAGACGGCTGCAATCGCGTGCACGACGCCGGAGCCCTGGTCCTGCTGCAGCGAGACAGCGAGTTCCACCGCCAGGAGCCCGAAGAGCGTGGTGAACTTGATGACCGGGTTCATGGCCACCGACGACGTGTCCTTGAAGGGATCGCCCACCGTGTCGCCCACCACCGTGGCCGCGTGCAGGTCGGTGCCTTTCTGCTTGAGCTCGACCTCCACGATCTTCTTGGCGTTATCCCAGGCACCGCCGGCGTTGGCCATGAAGATGGCCTGGAAGAGCCCGAACAGCGCGATCGAGACCAGATAGCCGATGAAGAAGTACGGCTCCACGAACGCGAAGGCGAGCGCCGCGAAGAACACGGTGAGGAAGATGTTCCACATGCCGCGCTGGGCGTACTGGGTGCAGATCTCGACCACCTTCTTGCTGTCACTCACCGAGGCCTTGGCCGCGCCATCGAGCTTCATGTTGCGCTTGATGAACTCGACCGCGCGGTAGGCGCCCGTCGTCACCGCCTGGATCGAGGCGCCGGTGAACCAGTAGATCATGGCGCCACCCGCGATGATGCCGAGCAGGAATGGCGCGTGGAGCAGCGAGAGCTTGTCCACGTTCTCGGCGAGCCCGTTGGTGAGCGCCACCACGATCGAGAAGATCATGGTCGTGGCGCCCACCACGGCGGTGCCGATCAGCACCGGCTTGGCCGTGGCCTTGAAGGTGTTCCCTGCCCCGTCGTTTTCCTCGAGCAGCTGTTTGGCCGTCTCGAAGTCCGCGGTGAAGCCGTGTGACCGCTGCAGCTCGTCCTGGATGCCGGGCACCTGCTCGATGAGCGAGAGCTCATAGATGGACTGCGCGTTGTCGGTCACCGGGCCGTAGGAATCGACCGCGATGGTGACCGGGCCCATCCCCAGGAAGCCGAACGCCACCAGGCCGAAGGCGAACACGGCCGGCGCCACCATCAGCGCCTCCATGCCCATGCCGGCGATCCATGCACCAATCCCCATCAGGGCCAGGATGGTGATGCCGAGCCAGTAGGCGCCGAAGTTGCCGGCGACGAGGCCCGAGAGGATGTTGAGCGACGAGCCGCCTTCCTGCGACGAGGTGACGATCTCGCGCGTGTGCCGCGACTCGACCGAGGTGAACACCTTGACCAGTTCGGGAATCAGCGCGCCCGCCAGGGTGCCGCACGACATGATGGTGGAGATCTTCCACCAGATGGTGCCGTCGCCCAGCTCGCGGATCAGCAGCCAGGACACCAGGTAGGTGAGCGCCATCGAGACGAGCGACGTGAGCCAGACCAGCGAGGTCAGCGGCGCCTCGAAGTTCATCCGGGTGGCCGCGTGGTACCGCGCCCTGGCCCAGGCCTCGTTGGCGAGGTAGGAGAGCCCGCTGGCGGCGATCATGACAACGCGCATCACGAAGATCCAGACCAGCAACTGGACCTGGATGGTGGGATCCTTGACCGCCAGCACGATGAACGTGATCAGCGCGACGCCGGTGACGCCGTAGGTCTCGAAGCCGTCGGCCGTGGGGCCGACCGAGTCGCCGGCGTTGTCGCCGGTGCAGTCGGCGATGACGCCGGGGTTGCGGGCATCGTCTTCCTTCACGTTGAAGACGATCTTCATGAGGTCGGACCCGATGTCGGCAATCTTGGTGAAGATGCCGCCGGCGATGCGGAGCGCGGTGGCGCCCAGCGATTCACCGATGGCGAAGCCGACGAAGCAGAACCCGGCATACTCGCCCGGCACGAAGAGCAGGATGCAGAGCATCATCACCAGCTCGACGCTGATGAGCAGCATGCCGATGCTCATGCCCGCCTTGATCGGGATGGCATAGCAGGGATAGGGCTTGCCCCGCAGGCTCGCGAATGCGGTGCGCGAATTGGCAAAGGTGTTGACCCGGATGCCGAACCACGCCACGCCATAGCTGCCGAGGATGCCCAGGACGCTGAAGGCGAGGATCACCAGCACCATCGACGCCGCGTAGTGCCGCAGCAGCCCGAAGTAGAGCACGATCACCACGCCGATGAACAGCTCCAGCAGCATGAGGAAGCGGCCCTGCTGGATCAGGTAGGCCTTGCAGGTTTCGTAGATCAGCTCGGACACTTCCCGCATCGTCTCGTGCACCGGCAGCCGCTTGAGCTGGCTGTAGCTCACCAGGCCGAACAGCAGGCCGAGGCCGCAGAAGACCAGCCCGTACAGGAGCAGGGTGTGGCCCGGCATGCCGAAGAAGGTCACGGACGAGAGCTCGGGAACCCGCAAGTCTGCTTCGCCGCCGCCCGCCGCCTGTGCAAGCGCCCTGGCGGGCAGGGTGACTGCGGCCAGGGCGACTGGAATGAGGCAAGCAAGCAGACGGCGCATCGAGTGACCGAGGCGTGCCGCGCGGGGCATCATGAAGGCTCCGTGGTAGGGTGGGACTGCATGTCTCTGGTTCAGTAGGCGCCGATGGGCCGGTGCGACGGGTGCGCCCCGGTATGCAGCAGCGTCAGGAACCGCTTGGCGATCTTGTCGAGCTCACTCTCGCCGGGCTGGTCGGTGGAGACCACGACGCGAGTGTAGTGCCCGCCTTCGGCCTCGACGGTGACCGTCAGCTGGCCCAGCGGGCTCGAGAACCGGCGCAGCCGGGCGCCTTCCTCGACTGGCGCCAGCCGCTCCCCGAAGTACCGGGCAGCGGCCTGGACGGCGTCATCGGGCGAGACGGACGTGCGATGGAAGTAGCGCATGGCAATCAGGGCTTGGGGCTTAGGGCGTGGGGCTTGAGA
Source organism: Gemmatimonadales bacterium (assembly GCA_035707845.1). Classification (GTDB taxonomy): domain Bacteria; phylum Gemmatimonadota; class Gemmatimonadetes; order Gemmatimonadales; family GWC2-71-9; genus CAMLHP01. The sequence continues at coordinate 11,724 of DASSTP010000162.1, forward strand.
CCCCACGCCCCACGCCCCATGCCTCATGTCTCCTGATAGTATTCAATCCCCAGGTGCGTGATCTGCTCCTCACCCTTCATCCACCGCAGCGTGTTCTTGAGCTTGGTGAGCTGGATGAAGAGATCATGCTCCGGGTAGAGATCGGCCCCGAACTGCGGGCTCTTGAAATAGAACGACAGCCATTCCTGGATGCCCGAGAGCCCGGCGCGCTGGCTCAGGTCGAAGAAGATGGCCAGGTCCAGCACCAGCGGCGCGGCGAGGATGGAGTCGCGGCAGAGGAAATCGACCTTGATCTGCATCGGATAGCCCAGCCACCCGAAGATGTCGATGTTGTCCCAGCCTTCCTTGTTGTCGCCCCGGGGCGGATAGTAGTTGATCCGCACCTTGTGGTACATCTTGCCGTAGAGCTCGGGATAGAGCTTGGGCTGCAGGATGTACTCCAGCACGCCCAGCTTGGACTCTTCCTTGGTCTTGAAGCTTTCGGGGTCGTCCAGCACCTCGCCGTCCCGGTTGCCCAGGATGTTGGTCGAGTACCACCCGGCCACGCCGAGCATCCGCGCCTTGAACATCGGCGACAGCACGGTCTTCATCATGGTCTGGCCGGTCTTGAAGTCCTTGCCGCCGATGGCGACACCCTTGTCCTTGGCGAGCTGCACCATGGCCGGGAAGTCGCAGGTCAGGTTCGGTGCGCCATTGGCGAACGGGACACCTTCCATGATGGCGGCGTAAGCGTAAAGCATGGACGGCGCGATGGAGGGGTCACTTGCATCCATCGCCTTCTCGAAGGCGGCCAGCGACTGGTGCGCAGCGCCCGGGGCAATGAAGATCTCGGTGGACGCGCACCAGACCATCACCAGCCGGTCGCAGCCATTCTTTTCCTTGAAGTTCCGGATGTCCTGCCGCAGCTGCTCGGCCAGGTCGCGCTTGGACTTGCCCTGCTTGACGTTTTCACCATGCAGGCGCTTGACGTAGGACTGGTCGAAGACGGCCGGCATCGGCTTGATGGCGGAGAGGAAGTCCTTGATCGGCTCGATGTGATCGTGCCGGTCGAGCACGCCGCAATGGACGCACGCCTGATAGGCGTCATCCGGCACCGGATCCCAGGCGCCGAAGACCATATCGTCAAGACTGGCGAGCGGCACGAAGTCCTTGATGAGTGGCGCACGGCCCTCGGTGCGCCGGCCCAGCCGGATGGTCCCCATCTGCGTAAGCGAGCCGATCGGGGCGGCCTTCCCTCGACGGATATTTTCCACCCCGGCCATGAAGGTGCTGGCCACGGCGCCCAGTCCCACGGTCAGCACGCCAAGCTTGCCACGGGCCGGTGCAATCTGCCGAGCGGTCGTCTCTGCCACTTCTAGGATCCTTTCGGAAGGGAGTCATCCAGCGTCACGCCATTCGTGACGCGGAATACGTACATGAAGCGCTGGCATACCGTGATCAGCGACGCCAGCGCCAACAACAGCACCACCAGCTCCAGCGCCTGCGCGCGGAAGGCGGCACCAAAGATCAGCGAGACGAGGCCGAGCCCCAGGATGCGCTCGGCGCGCTGCGCGATCCCCACCTTGCAGTCCACCCCGAGCCCCTCGGCGCGCGCGCGGGCGTAGGAGACGAGCAGGGAGAACAGGATGGCGAGCATGCAGACGATCACCGCGGGCAGCCGCCACGCCACATCCGGCGCCGTCAGCAGGTAGACCGCAATGCCGATGAAGGTGGCGCCGTCGCCGACCCGGTCCAGCGTGGAATCATAGAACGCGCCGAACCGGGTGACCTTGGCACTCCCGCGCGCTACCTGGCCATCCAGGGTGTCGACCACGCCGCTGAGCAGCAGCAGGACGCCGCCCCAGCGTACATGACCCAGCCCGTACGCCAGCGCGCTCACCAGGACGAAAAAGGTGCCGACAGTCGTGATGGTATTGGGTCGCACGCCGGCCCGGATGAGCGCATCCACCGGTGGACGAACGATCGCGTAGTACGGGCGTTCAAGGGCGCCGAGCAGCTTCACCGTCGTCGGTCCGTCCTTCGCGGCGCGAGGGGGTGGTGCGGCCGTCTCCGGGGCGAAAGAATAGCGGAAGTCCGGGGTTCCGGCAATCGGCCCGAGCGGCCTCCGGGGCCCTGACTGGCGCTGCCGTCAGATGACGCTGCCTTGACGCCTCGCCGATTTGGCCGTATTCCCATCTTGTGCCCCCGAACCCTCAGCTCGAACCTGCCATGAAGCTCGTGACACTGGGCGCCCCGCGCCTTGACGGCCCCGACGCCCCGCCGTCCGCCGCCCGCCGCAAGCAGCTGGCCCTCCTGACCTACCTGGCGCGGCAGGAAAACCGGGAAGCCACCCGCTCCCAGCTCGCCGACCTGCTCTGGGAAGAGGGCGACCGGGCCCGCGCCCGGCACTCCCTGCGCCAGGCAATCTCCGGCCTCCGGCCCCTGCTGGGTGATCTCCTCACCACCGACGGCCAGCACGTGCGCCTCTCAGGCGACTTGCCGCTTGACCTGACCGAGCTCGAGCGCCACCATCCCGACCAGGCGCCGGCGGAAGCGGCGCCGTCGGAACAGGAGTTCCTGGCCGGCTTTGACGATGTGGGCGGGGAGCGCTGGCGCTCCTGGCTGCGCCGTGAACGTGACGCAGTGCGGCGGCGGTTCCGCTGGCGCACCGGGCCCAGCGTCAACCGGGCCAAGCGCGCCGCGGCCCACCGGGAGGATCGGCAGCTGGCGGAGGCGCTCGACGGGGCGTGGGAGGATATCGCGCCCGGTGGCGTGCTGGTCGTTGACGCCCCCGCCGATGCCACCCGGGCCGCCATGTGCGAGCAGTTCACGTCGGCTCGCGCCGCCGACAGCCAGCTCCTCGCGGCCGAAGCCACCGGTCCCGTCACGAGGCCGTGGGGTTACCTCAGCCGCCTCTGTGCCCGGCTTCCCGAACTTGACGGGCTGGCTGAAGCGCCCGCCTCCGCCCTCGCAGCGTTGCGCCGCTTTTCACCCGGCCTGGCCGAGCGGTTCCCGCGGCTGCCGCTGCAGTCCAGCTTCGGGCGTGATCCCGCAGCAGCGCTGGCGGAGGTGCTGGCTGCCGCTGCCACCGCCGGTCCCGTGACCGTGATCGCCGCCGATCTCGACCGCGCCGACCATCAGAGCTGCGAGGTGCTGTCCCAGCTGGTGCGCGCCCGGCCGACCAACGTGGCTTTTGTACTGGTGGGATCGAGCCGGGATGCTGAGGCAGGCGCGGACTTGCGCGGGCTGGCACGCCTCCCCGGCGTCCGGACACTTCGACTGGGCAATCCGGCGGAGCACACCCCGCCGCCGGAACCGCCAGCTGCCGCGCTCGCGGTGGCAGCGGACAGCGAAATGGGCAGCCGTCTCAACCAGGCCGACCGCCTCCTGCTTGCCACCGGCGGCCTGATCGCCGCCGTGGTGCTGGTGCTGGCGATTCTGGCAATGAGATAGATGGACAGTTGGACAGTTGGACGGATGGACCGTCTCCGCGAGCTGTCCATCTGTCCATCTGTCCATCTGTCCATCTGTCCACCTAGTAAATCAGATACTTCCCCACTCTCTCCCTGAACGCCTTCCGCTCCTGCACCCAGCCGCTGGTGAGCTGGGCCGCGCCGAGGCCTGATTCGAGCCCCACCCGCAGCGCTGACGTGCCAGCCAGGCGATCGAAATGGGGCGCACTGATCTTGAACTCCGGCGAGACGTCACGGATTGCCGCGAGCAGCAGCACCGCCGTCTGCACCGGGTCGTAGGCCGCGCGATCGGTCACATGCAGGCGGATCCCGGCCAGCAGGGTGTCGGCATACTTGCCGTCGCCCGGCGCGCGGGGCGTGAAGTGCAGGGTATCGAACCTCACGCCCCGCGGAGCCGCCATCCGCAGCTGGGCCAGGACACGCTCGGTGTCGAGCCAGGGTGCGCCGACCTGCTCGAAAGGATGATCGGTGCCCCGCCCCACACTCAGGTTGGTCCCTTCGAAGAGGCACAATCCTGGATAGTGAATCAGGCTCTCGAGGGTCGGGAGATTGGGGCTTGGCTTCACGAACGGAAGGCGGGTCTCGTCGTAGTACTCATCCCGCTGCCAGCCAGCCACCGGCACTACCCGCAGGTCCGCCCCGATCATCATCTCATCGTTGGCGAAGCGCGCCAACTCGCCGATCGTGAGCCCATGACGCATCGGAACCGGCAACCGGCCGACGAAGGAGCGGTAGGCGGTGTCGAGCACGTTGCCCGCCATGGAGCCGCCGATCGGATTGGGACGGTCCAGGATGACGACTGGCAGGCCGCGCCGGGCCGCTGCCCGCATCACTTCGGTCGCGGTCGCGATGTAGGTATAGTACCGGGCGCCGGCATCCTGCAGGTCCACCAGCATGACGTCCACACCGCGGAGCATCGAGTCGGTGGGTGACGCCGTACGTCCATAGAGACTGTAGATTGGGAGCCCGGTGGCGGAGTCCGTCGTGGACGCCACCGATGCCCCGGGATCAGCCGAGCCCCGGAAACCATGTTCGGGACTGTACAGCGCCACGAGGTTGACACCGGCCGCGCGCAAGCGCTCCACGTCGCTCGCGCCTCGACTGTCGACACCGGTCTGGTTGGTGACCAGCCCCACGCGGCGGCCGGCCACCAGCGCCATGCTGTCGCTCAGCAGCACATCAATGCCGGGCCGCACGGCCGGCCCGGCTTTCGAAACCCCCGATTGCGCGGCGCAGGCCAGCACCGCGGCCATCCCGCATCCCAGGACCAGTGAATGGCGCGTCAACGAAATCTCCTTCCGGGTGTGATCCTGCTGCTCGCCGCCTGCACCTCGGCGCCCCCGCCCACGACACCGGCACCGATCACGTCGAGCATCGACGAACTGCTCGACTCGCTGTCGGTGCGTGACCGGGTGGCGCAGCTGATCATGCCGTGGATTCCCGGCACCTATGCCGCGCTGGACGAACCGGGCCTCCGGCAGGCCGAACGCTGGGTGGATTCGCTGCACGTGGGCGGCATCATCATTTCCGTCGGCTCGCCGCTGGATGAAGCCGCCAAGCTCAACGCGCTGCAGCGCCTGGCGCCGCTGCCCCTGCTGGTCGCCTCGGATCTCGAGAGCGGCACCAGCATCCGCCTGCACGGCGGCACCCGGTTCCCACCCAATATGGGCGTTGCCGCCGGTGGGCGGGAGCAGGATGCGTGGCGGATCGGCAAGATCACCGCGCTGGAGGGCCGCGCCGTCGGCATCCACATGGCCTTCGCGCCCGATGCCGACGTCAACAGCAACCCGGCCAATCCCATCATCAACACGCGGTCATTCGGCGAGGACCCGGCCCGCGTTTCGGCCTTCGTCACGAGCGCGGTGAAGGGCATCCAGGACAACGGCATGCTCGCCACCGTGAAGCATTTTCCCGGGCACGGCGACACCGAGACGGACAGCCATCTCGCGCTGCCAGTGGTCGGCGCGACGTGGGGCCGGCTGGACACCCTCGAGCTGGTGCCGTTCCGTGCCGCCATCAAGGCGGACGTAGACGCGGTGATGTCGGCGCACATCGCGCTGCCCGGCATCGACAGCGGCAGAGTCAGGCCGGCGACGGTGAATCCTGACGTACTCACCGGCGTGCTGCGGGACTCGCTCGATTTTCATGGCCTCACCGTCACCGACGCGCTCAACATGCAGGGCGTAGTCAGCAAGTATGGCGCCGGCGAGGCGGCGGTGCTCGCGTTCGAGGCCGGCGCTGACCTGCTGCTCATGCCGGCGGACGTCGGGCAGGCGCTCGATGCGCTCACCCATGCCGTCCAGAGCGGGCGGATCAGCGAGGCGCGCCTCAACCGTTCGGTGCGGAAGCTACTGGTCGTCAAGCAGCGGCTCGGGCTCTTCCGCCATCGTGAGGTGAACCTGGACAGCGTCATGGCCACGGTGGGCCGGGCCGAGTTCCAGGCGTTTGCCGATACGGTGGCCGCCCGGTCCATTGTCCTGGCCCGTGACAACGGCACGGTGGATTCACTGCGGAGTGCCCCGCGAACCGTCGCGCTGATCGAGTATGGCGAGGGGACGGCGGACGACGTGGGCACCACGTTCGCGGCCGAGCTCCGGCGCAGCGGTGTCACGGTCAACGCCTTTCGCCTGCTGGCGGAAAGCGGCGCCGCCAGCTACGACTCGGCTGCCGCCATCCTGGCGGGGAGCCCCTACGCGATCTTCGCAGTCGCGGTGCGCGCCGTGGCATGGCGCGGCTCCATCGGCCTGCCCGCCCCGCTCGTGAGTCTCATCGATTCGGCCGCGGCACGGCAGCCGGCACTCCTGGTGTCATTCGGCTCGCCTTATGTGATCATGCAGTCGCCCTCGGTGGGCGCGTACCTGGTGGCGTGGTCCTCCAATCCCGAAAGTGAACGCGCAGCCGCGCGCGCGCTCCGCGGCGCTCCGATCACCGGCCGCCTGCCGATCTCCATCCCGCCCGACTTGCCCATCTGGAGCGGCCTGACGCGGAGCGGTCAATGAAGCGCGTCGTCCCTGCGCTGCTCCTGCTCACCGTCGCGTGCGCGCGCGCGAGCCGGTTCAACACTCCCGCGCCGGCCGCCGATCCGCTCAGCCTGGCGGCGCCCTATCTCGATTCGATGGTGGTGCTGGACAGCGCGTCGCCTGGCGCCGTGGTGGGCATCAGTGTGCATGGCCGGCACTACTTCCATGCATCCGGCCACCTGGGCGTGGGGCTTCCGCAGGCACCCGATTCATCCACGGTGTACGACCTGGCGTCGCTCACCAAGGTGATCGGCCTCACCACGGCGATGATGATCGCCGTGGACGAGCATCGCATTGAGCTCGATGCACCGATCCAGCGGTACGTGCCTGCCTTCCAGGGAAAGCACAAGGAGCAGGTGACGGTACGCCACCTGCTCACGCACTCATCCGGCCTGCCGGCATGGCGCGCGCTCTACCGGCAGGCCACCAGCCGGGCCGACGCCTACGCGCTGGCCGACACCACGCCGCTCGACACCCTGCCCGGCACTCGCTTCGTCTACTCGGATCTCGGCGCCATCGTGATGGCCCAGGCCATCGAGTCGGTCTATCACGAGCGGCTCGACTCCCTGCTCCATCGCCGGCTCTTTGCGCCCCTCGGCATGGACGACACCCGCTACCTGCCACCCGACTGCTGGATCCCTCGCATCGCGCCGACCGAAAACGATCCCTGGCGCGGACGGACGCTGCGCGGCGAAGTGCACGATGAGAATGCCGCGCGGCTCGGCGGCGTCTCGGGCCATGCAGGACTTTTCTCCTCCGCTCGCGACCTGCTCCGCTTCGGTGACTGGCTGCTCGAGGGACTCGGCACCCACGACACCAGCGCGATGTATCTCTGGCCACCGCCGCCCGCGAGTGAGCGACGCTTCGTCATCCGCCAGGACATCCCCGAGGGCTCGAGCCGCGCGCTGGGCTGGGATACCCCATCCGGGCTGAGCAGCGGCGGCCAGTACATCTCGCGGGAAAAGAGTTTCGGGCACACCGGCTTCACCGGCACCTCGATCTGGATCGACCCCACGCGGGACCTGGTGATCGTGCTGCTCAGCAACCGGGTGAACCCGACCCGGGACAACGATCGCTGGGGGCCGGTGCGGCGGAACGTGGCGGATCGGGTGGTGGAGGCCCTGGAAGGTCGCAGGTCACAGGTCGCAGGTCGCTAGCAGGGTCGCAGGTCACAAGTCGCATGATCCGCGACCTGCGACCCTCGGTTGACACCCCCCGGCTCGCTCCTTAACGTTCTCCCGAGTCAGCATCATCAGGAGCGCCATCCATGAGCGGGACAGACCAGGCCGTTTCCGGCTTCAGCATCAACCTTTCTGACGCGGCTGCCGCCGAAGTGCGCAAGTTCATCGCGGCCGAGCAGGTGCCGGTGGAGACCGCCGGGCTGCGGGTCAGCGTGCTGCCGGGAGGCTGCTCGGGGTTCAAGTACAGCCTCAATATCGAGGAGCAGCCGCTGGAGGACGACATGGTCCTCGACGTCGGCGGCGTGCGCGTGCTGGTCGATGGCTTCAGCGCGCAGTACCTCAACGGCGTGTCCATCGACTACGTGACCTCCATGCAGGGCAGCGGCTTCACCTTCAGCAATCCCAACTCGACCGGCGGCTGCGGGTGCGGCAGCAGCTTCACGGCGTAGGCCGGCATCCGGATCCGATGCTCGCACACGAAAACACCAAAGCACGAAATCGCTGACAGTTGTATCGGGGAGGCATCACAGCCTCCCTTTTTCGTGAGGTCATATGTGTCAATCCTCGGAGCCAGGTCCACGGTCGAGTCGAGCGTGGGGCGGGTCTGAGACCCGCCCTCGCTATCTCTCCTCCTGATGACCACCCTCGACTTCGCCGTCATCGCTGCCTACTTCGCCGCCATGGTGGGCATCGGGTTCTGGGCCACCCGGCGCCAGAGCACCGCCGGCGACTACTTCCTGGGCGCGCGCGACCTTCCCACGTTCGCGGTGCTGCTGTCCATCGTCGCCACTGAGACATCCGCGCTCACCGTCATTTCCGTCCCCACCATCGGCGCGCGCGGCGACCTCACGTTCATCCAGCTCGCCTTTGGCTACCTGATCGGGCGCATCGGCGTCGCCGCCTGGCTCTTGCCGGGCTACTTCGAGGGCACCCAGGAGACGGCGTACCAGCGGCTTGAGCGTCGCTTCGGTGTGCGCTCCCGGCGCGTGGTCTCGGTGGTCTTCCTTGTCACCCGTTTCCTGGGCGATGGCGTCCGCATCTTTGCCGGTGCCATTCCGCTGGCGCTGCTCACCGGCTGGAGCATCCCTGTGGCCATCCTCGCCATGGGCGTCATCACGCTGGTCTACACCTGGTTTGGCGGCCTCAAGGCGGTCGTCTGGGCCGATGTGGTGCAGCTCGCCATCTATGTGGCTGGCGGCATGGTGGCACTGTGGATCGCCTGGCAGATGGCCGGCGGCATGGGCCAGTCGCTCGCGCTATCGGCCGCGGCCGGAAAGCTGCGGATGTTCGACCTGCACGTGAACCTCACCGACACCTACACACTGCTTGGCGGCATCGTCGGGGGCGCCCTGCTCTCGGCGGCTTCGCACGGCACCGATCACCTCATCGTCCAGCGGCTCCTGGCCACGCGCTCGCTCCGCTCGGCGCAACGTGCGCTGGTGGGTTCAGGCATCGTGGTGATCCTGCAGTTCCTGCTGTTCCTGCTCGTGGGTTCGGCCATCTGGGCCGCAGGGCTGGCGCCCGAAAATGTGCAAGGCGACACCATCTTTCCACGATTCATCGTCGAGCACCTGCCCAGCGGGCTCGCGGGGCTGGTTGTGGCCGGGATCCTGGCCGCAGCCATGAGCACCATCAGCTCGTCAATCAATGCCCTGGCCTCATCCGTCACTCATGACCTCTATGCCGGCATCACCGGACGCACCGATCCAGCCCACCTGCTCAAGGTGGGCCGGGCCTTCTCGGTTGCGTGGGGCCTGGCGCTGGTGGGGGCGGCGCTCTTCTTCTTCTATTTTGCCAGCGGCAACGACACGCCGGTGGTGGTACTGGCACTGAGCATCGCCTCCATTACATACGGCGCGCTGCTCGGCACCTACGTGCTGGCCGGTCGCTGGCCCAGGACTGCGGGACGGGATGCGATCAGGGCCGTGGTGGTGACGGTGCTCGCAATGCTCGTGGTTGTGTTCGCGAAGCAGCTCGCGGCCGTGAATGGCCTTGGATGGCTGGCCCCGGTCGGCAAGCTGGCCTGGCCATGGTACGTTCCCCTGGGCACCGCGATCGCGGTGGCCGTGGGCGTGGGATCAAACATGACGAGGAGCCGGGCCTGATGGCTGATGTCATCATCGCAGCCGATGTGGGCGGGACCAAGACGGTCGTCGCCGTGCAGGTGGACGGCACCGAGCGGGCGCGTGTTCGTGCGACGGGCGCCGCCGTGCGGCCCGGCCGAGCCATGGCCAGCGCCGCCACTATCGCCGCCGCTGCTCGCCAGGCCCTCGCCGAGGCAGGCCAGCTCCGCGGGCAGTTGCTGGTCGTGGGCGCCGCGGGTGCCGGGCGTGAAGCCGAGGCGGGAGAGCTCGCACGAGCGCTCCGTGCTGAAGATGTGGCCGACAAGGTGCACGTCACCACCGACATCGATCTCGCGGTTCGCGCAGCCTTCGGTGATGGCGCCGGAATGGTGCTCTGCGCTGGCACCGGCAGCATCGCGGCTGCTCGTGCCGCCGACGGCACCATGACGCGCATCGGCGGCTATGGCTGGCAGATGGGCGATGGTGGCGGCGGCTACGATCTGGGCCGGGCGGCGCTCATGCGCGTGAGTCTCGGCCATGACGGCCTAACGGCGCCGAGCGCGCTGGAAGACCGGCTGGTCGGCGCAGCACATGTGGGCGATTTCGACGGCCTGGTGCGATGGGCGGCGGCAGCCGGCCCCAGGGAAGTGGCGGCACTCGCGCGCGTGGTGCTCGAAACGGCGGCCGAGGGAGATTCCGCGGCGCAGGCGGTGGTGACCTACGCCGAACGCCAGCTCGTGGAACTGGTGGCGGCGCTCGCCAAGCGCTCCGGCGTTGGTCGGGTGGCACTCACCGGCGGCGTGCTCCAGTCCGGCCCGCTGCGCGATGCCGTGCAGCGGGCGCTCCGGAAGGCGGGAATGGAAGTACTCGATACAGCAGTGGATCCGATCGAAGGAGCTTGGGCGCTGAGCGCTGAGCGCTGAGCGCTATGCGCTGAGCGCTGAGCGCCGTGGTCGGCGAAGGTGAGACGCCCTTGACTCAACTCTCAACTCTCAGCTCTCAGTTCTCAGCTCTCCGCCTCAACCTGCTGTGACTCCACCCGTAAATCCCGTAGATCACCAGCCCCACCAGCAGCCAAATGCCGAAGCGAATCCAGGTGACCCTCGGCAGGTACGCCATCAGGTAGATGCACGCCGCGATCGAGATGAGGGGAGTCAGGGGCACCAGCGGAACCCGGAAGGGCCGGCGGCGCTCCGGCTCCTTGTACCGCAGCACGATGACGCCCACCGACACAAGCACGAAGGCAAACAAGGTGCCGATATTGGTCAGGTCCACGACCTCGGCGATGTTGGCAAACGCGGCCACCACGCCAACGAAGATGCCGGTGAGGATGGTGCCCACATGCGGCGTCTTGTACTTGGGATGCACCTTCGCGATGAACGGCGGGAGCAGGCCATCCCGTGCCATCGAGAAGAAGATGCGCGGCTGGCCCAGCTGGAAGACCAGCAGCACGCTTCCCATCGCGATCACGGCGCCCAGCGACACGATGAAGCGTGAGAAGCTGAGCAGCCCCGCCGATCCTTCCGCATGCTGCAATGCGGTGATCATCGGCTCGGGAGTCCCCAGCGTCTGCCACGGCGCCACGCCAGTCATCACGATCGACAGTGCAATGTACAGCACCGTGCAGATCACCAGGCTCATGATGATGCCGAATGGCATGTCACGCCCGGGGTCCTTGGCCTCTTCCGCCGCCGTGGACACGGCGTCAAACCCGATGTAGCTGAAGAAAATGATCGCGGCGCCGGCGCTGATCCCGGCAAAGCCGTTCGGGGCAAAGCCGCCGGTGGCCGGGTTGCTCCAGTTTTCCGGCTTGATGAGGAACGCGCCCACGCCGATGAAGAAGAGGATGATGGCGATCTTGAGGATCACCATCGCGTTGTTGGTGTTGGCCGATTCCTTGATGCCGCGCACCAGCACCCAGGTGATGACCATGACGACGAGAAACGCTGGCAGGTTGAAGATGATCGGGATACCGAAGAGCCGGGGCGCGTCGGCCACGGCGCTGGCGAGGTAGGTCACGGACGGGCCGGTGGCGCCGCCCGCCATCGACTTGACGGCATCGAACGCCGTCCGGTAGTCGGTGCCCAGCCAGGCAGGCAACGTCACGCCGAAGTGCGTGAGCAGTTCCCGGAAGTAGCCCGACCAGCCGATCGCCACCCCGATGTTGCCCACCGCATATTCGATGATCAGGTCCCAGCCGATGATCCAGGCCACCAGCTCGCCCAGCGAGGCATAGGCGTAGGTGTACGCGGAGCCCGCAATCGGTACCATCGAGGCGAATTCCGCGTAGCAGAGCGCCGCAAACCCGCAGGCGACAGCCGTGAGCAGGAAGGAGAAGATGATGGCGGGACCGGCTCCGGGCCGGAGCGAATCGCCGACGATGGCGGTACCGGTCGTGGCGAAGATGCCGGCGCCGATGGTGGCGCCGACGCCGAGGGCGGTGAGATGCCACTTGTTGAGGGTGCGACGCAGGCCGCCCCGCTCCGCAATGTCATTCTCGCAATCGGCGACCGACTTGCGCTGAAAAAGTTGGTTCATCGCTCTGGGTGAAGGAGAAGAGAGGACGGGCGGCCAGTGCCGCTCGGCTCAGTTGGTTGGCAGCGTGAATTGCACCGTGAACACGTAAGGGATTGCCGTCCCGGCGCTGGTGCGCGCCGGCCGGAATCGGGTCTTCATCGCCATGTCAGCGAACTTCTCGCGGTATTTCTCATCCTCGATGGACGGATCGGTCTGGAACCGGTCCACGGACCCATCTGCCTTCACCCAGAATGTCACATCGACGACCTGGCCGCGGAGTTCCTTGGGTGCCTTGTCGGTCGGGGGCACGAAGTAGCGCAGCATCGGCGGCGTGACGCCGGAGCTGTCGCCACCCGTCCCCGGCCCCACGCCCGCACCAACACCGGGTCCGACACCGCCGCCTGATCCCCCACCACTCCCGCCACCTCGTCCACTGTCACTGCCGGGACCGACGCCCGCGCCGTTGCCCTTCGAGGCGAGCGCAGTTGCTCCTGGCGCCACGGCCACTTGCGAGGTGGCTGGCACGGGAGGCTGCGGAACGGGCTTCGGTGCTGGTTTTTCTTCGACTGGGGGCGGCGGCACGGCCTCCGGTTGCGGCGTCGAGACCTGCTCCGCTGCCTTTGGCGCGGCGGCGCCAAGTGACGGCAGTTGAATATATGACACCCTGCTCCCTCCGCCACCGCCACCACCCCCCGCCGGACCAGCGCCGAACCCGGTCCCGAGCCCGGTCAACATCTTGCGCCCACCGATCAGGCCGCCGGCGACGAGCAGGATCAGCAGGATGTGGAACAATACCGAGACGATCAGTCCAGCCGGAGACCGCCTGGGCTCAGGCAGGGTGAACGTCGGAGTGGGAAGTCGGGTGTGCGGGTCTGGAGCCATGATCTCTAGTAGCAAGGTAAGCACCTCCACTGCATGAGACGTGCAACCTTGCGCCTGGAAACACGCGCGGGGGCCCATGGGACCCCCGCGCGTGGTTCGGAGCCCACCGGGGCCCTATTTATACGCCTCGATCGGCGTGAAGCCAATCACCTGGATGCCGGCGCCATAGGCCACATCCATCGCCGATATGACATCCTTGTACTGCCGGCTCTGGCCCGCCTTGACGAAGAGCAGCTTGCGCGGCCGCGGATCGTAGATGGTGTGCAGCTGCTGCGCCAACTGGCTGGTCGGCACCGGCTGGGTGTTGATCCGGTAGCCGCCCTCATCCGGCAGTTCCAGCACGATCTGGTCGTTGCTGGGTGGCGCCGTGCTGCGGGTATCGGGCGGCGCCACCTGGATGTTCATGGCTTTCCGGTCCATCGGCTGGGCCACCATGAAGATGATGAGGAGCACGAGCAGAATGTCGATCATCGGAACCACGTTCGGTTCCGCGCTCATCCCGCCGCCGCCCCCGACTGACATGGCCATGACGCTACTCCTTCTTCTCGTCGCCGGAGAAGAGCTTCTGGGCCGTCTTGGTCTCCGTGATGGAGGCGACAACCCGGGCTCCCGCCTGGCGCGCGATCTCGATGCCCTTCTGGACCTGACCGTACTTGAGGTTCTGGTCGGCCTTCAGGTAGACGATCTTGTCCTCACGGCCCGCGTACATGGCCCGGAGCTGGTCTTCCAGCTGTGCCTCCGGGATGGGTCGCGTGTTCAGGAAGAACGCGCCGTTCTCGTCAATGCCCAGCACGACCTCGTCATCCTTCTCGGGACTGGGCTGCAGGTTGTCGGCCTTGGGCATGGTGGCCCGGAAGCCGGCAGCGATGAGCGGCGTCACGATCAGGAAGATGATCAACAGCACCAGCATGATGTCGATCATCGGCACAACATTGGGTTCCGACTTGATCGAGGTCTGCCCTGCACTACCCGTGGACATGCCCACTGCCGGTCACCGCCTTCTGGGTCTGGAACTCCTTGGTGAAGATCGAGCGCCCGAACTCGCTCCCCACGCTCTTGATGAGGTAGTCGATGAGCTCCTTCGACGTGTACGTCATCTCGACGGTGAGGTTCTCCACCTTGGTGGTGAAGTAGTTGTAGGCCCACACCGCCGGAATGGCGACCATGAGGCCGAAGGCGGTGGTGATCAGCGCTTCGGCGATACCGGCCGACACGCCCGCCAGGCCGCCCGAGCCCGCGCCCGCCGCCATGCCCGTGAACGCGTTCACGATACCCATCGTGGTGCCAAGCAGGCCGACGAACGGCGCGGTGGAACCGACCGTGGCCAGCACGCCGGTGCCGCGCTTGAGTTCGGCCAGCACGATCAGCATCTGGCGCTCGACCGCGCGCTCGGCGCTGTTGATGTCGGCCGCGGTAATGGTGGCCCGGTCGCGGAGGAGGGGCTTCACCTCGGACAGCGCCTCGCCAACGACGCGCGCCACGTGGCTGCGCTTGAACTTCTCGGCCAGCGTGATGGCCTGGTCCAGGTTCTCCTCCTGGATGGAGCGCGAGAACTGCGGGGCAAACTTCCGGGTCTCACTCTGCGCCCGA
>DASSTP010000163.1:0-7577 GCA_035707845.1 Gemmatimonadales bacterium
GGCCTGCTCATTCCCTGGCTCGCGTGGCGGTCGCGCGGGCAGGTTGCCCGGCACACGGCAACGCTGCGTGCCCGGCACTTCGCCAATGTCATTATCCAGCTGGTGATCTTCCTGGTCATCTCGCTGGCCGTGGCGTGGGTGGAGCACATCCCGGTGTGGAAGCCATGGGCGGGACACTGGCTCGGCTGGCTCCTCGCCGCGGCCCTGGCGGTGGGCGGGATCGTGGTCATGCGGCCGCACTGGCGGAAGAATGTCGAGAAACGCGACCCGACCATCCGGCTGTTCATGCCGACCAACGGCACCGAGCGCCGGCTCTGGGTGCTCGTGGCCGTGGCGGCCGGTGTCAGCGAGGAAGTGACCTACCGGGGCGTCCTCTTTGCGCTGCTCTGGATGCTCACCGGCTCAGGCTGGGCAGCGGCGGTCATCGCGGCCATCATCTTCGGGGTGAGCCATGCGGTGCAGGGCTGGAAGGCCGCCGGCATCGTCACAATTGTTGCACTCGCCCTGCATGGGCTGGTGGCGCTGAGCGGCACGCTCTATCCGGCCATCGTGGCGCACGCCGTCTACGACATCGTGGCGGGGCTCACATACGGGCGGTTGGGCCGCGACTTAGGTTATGAGATGGCGCCGCCGCCGGATCAGTTTCCGGAGCCCCTGCCGGCGCCCTGACCGGAACCACCGGAGCCCCCTGTATGCTCGACCATATCCGTCGGCTTTTTGCCCATCTCGCCTGGGCTGACGCCCATGTGCTCGAATCCATCCGTGAGGGCGGCAACCCCGCCCGCGCCCGTGAACTCTTCGCCCACATTCTCGGCTGCGAGCTGGTCTGGCTGGCCCGGATCGAGGGCACCAAGTCCGAGGTCCCGGTCTGGCCGGAGCTGTCGCTCTTCCAGTGCGGCATCCACGCCGGCCGAGTCCGCGAGGAGTATGAGCGCTACCTCTCGCTCATCAGCGACGATGACCTGGAAGAAAGTGTGCACTACGTCAACAGCGCCGGTAGCGCCTTCACGTCGGAGGTGGGTGACATCCTGCTGCAGGTAGCCCTGCACGGGGCCTACCACCGCGGCCAGATCGCGATGCTGCTGCGAGACGGGGGCGCGGTGCCGAGCCCGACGGACTACATCGGCTTCGTCCGGGGCGCCCCGGCTGCAACCCGCATGGACGGCGCTGACCATCGGTGACGGAACGCCGGATCACGGGTTTTCACCAGGATGGCGAAGGGGACTGGGTGGCCGAGCTGGAATGCGGCCACACCCAGCATGTGCGCCACGACCCGCCGTGGCAGGTGCGGGAATGGGTGACGACCAGGGAAGGGCGCGCGGCGAGAGTGGGGACCGGGATGGAGTGTGGGTGGTGTGAGGTGGGGCGTGGGGCATGAGGCGTGGGGCGTGGCGCGTGGGGCTTGAGGCTTGAGGCTTGAGGCGTCTGCAAACTACTTATATCTCCATTCACCCCATGCCTCACACCCCAAGCCCCATGCCCCACGCCCCATGCCCCTGAAAATCAAACGCGCCTACGACCCACCCTCACGCTCCGACGGCAAGCGCATCCTCGTTGACCGGCTCTGGCCCCGAGGGATGAAGAAGGAAGCGCTGGCGCTGGATGGGTGGATGAAGGAAATCGCGCCGAGCCCGGAGCTGAGGACCTGGTTTGGTCACAAGCCGGAGCGGTTTGCGGAATTCCGGAAGCGGTACCGCGCCGAACTGAAGCAGCATGCGGAACTGGTGGCAGAGCTGCGCGGCTTGGCGAAGACAGGGACGCTTACGCTGGTCTACGGTGCTCGCGACGAAGTGCACAACGGGGCGGTGGTGTTGCGGGATGTCGTGGCGGGTGGGGCCTGAGACACTAGAGGTCGCAGGTCGCGGGTCGCGTGACTTGCGACGTGTGCCTTGCGACGTGTGACTTGCGACCCTCAACGATGGACTCACCAATGCGTCTGACTCTCGTCGCCATGCTCACCCTCCTTGCTGCCCCCCTTGCTGCCCAGCAGGCGGACGGCAAGATCCACGTGGTCGGCAACCTCAGCTTCGTCAATACCGCTGGCAACAGCGAGCTCACCACGCTGAGTGGCGACGAGACGCTGCAGAAGATGACCACCGATTCCCTCTGGAAATTCCAGCAGACGGCGGCCGCCGTCTATGGTCACTCGGAAGACTCGACCACGGCGAGCGCCTTCAATGCCGGCGCGCGGGTGGACCGGATCCTCTCTTCCCGGCTCTCCGCCTTCGTGGGCGGGAACTGGGAACGGAACCGCTTTGCCGGCATTGCCCGGCGGTTCGAGGAAATCGCGGGGCTGGGCTTTCAGCTCCTCAACCTGGAGCGGGACCAGCTGAGCTTCGAGGCCGGCGCCTCCTTCAACCAGCAGCGTAGCACCCTGGGGGTGGACGACAACTTTGTGGCGGCCCGGGCAGCCGGGGCCTACAAGCACCTGCTCACCGACAAGGCCTATTTCCAGCAGCTGGCCGAGTTCCTGCCGAACCTGGAAACCAGCGAGGACTTCCGGCTCAATACCGAAACCTCCCTGGTGGCGCCCATCTCCCGCGCCATCGCGCTCAAGTTGAGTTATACCATTCACTTCGACAACCTGCCCGAGCCGGGATTCGAGAAGACGGACCGGATATTGAGTTCGGGGATACAGGTAACGTACTAGGCGGGAAGACGGGAAGGCGGGAAGACGGGAAGTGTTCACTCCTCCAGATCTTCCCGTCTTCCCGCCTTCCCGTCTTCCCATCCTGCTCTGGACGAATCACCCGTTGCGCCCCATAGTCAAAGGGCACCACAATCACCTACCTGGGGGCGATATGCATATTCTGTGGACGCTGGTCATCGGCCTGGTCGCGGGAATCATCGCCAAAATGATCATGCCCGGGCGGGATCCGGGCGGAATCATCATCACGATGCTGCTCGGCATTGCCGGTGCCTTCGTGGGTACCTGGCTGGGAAGAATTCTGGGCATTTACCGGGAAGGGGAGACCGCCGGCTTCATTGCCTCGATCATCGGCGCGATCATCCTGCTCGCCATCTACCGGATGTTCCAGAAGAAATCGCCGGCGGTGTGAATTACGACAAAGGGGCACGGCATGCCGTGCCCCTCGCGTCGCAATTTCCCGCCAAGGTCACTCCTGCAGCACGAACGTCACTTTCATCACGACGCGGTACTTGACGATCTTGCCGTTGTCGATGTCGACCTTCATGGACTTGACCCAGGCGCCCTTCACTTCCTGGACCGTCTTGCCTGCCCGCTGGACACCGGCGGTAATGGCATCCTCGAAGCTCTTGGTTGAGGTGGCCGAGATTTCGATGACCTTGGCGATGGACATGGGGGAGCCCTTTCCGGTTACTTGACCTTGAAGTCGCGGGTGCCGGCGCTCTTGCCGTTGGCCCACACTTCAACATGATAGTCACCGGTGGGCAGGCCGCCAGGACGGGAGATGTGGAACTCGGTGGCCGTCGGCCCGGTCGGGGTGATGCTCAGCGAGGTGGAATCCACCCGCGCCTCATTGCCGTCCTTCTCGTAGGTCCAGACCGCGGTCAGGGTCGAGCCTGACGCCGCCGCGCCCTCGGTCTTGACCGAGGCGTAGATGGTGTCGTTGACGCCGAATTCGGTCTTCGGCATGGTGATGGTGCGGTCGCCGCCCACCGCACTGCCCAGCTGGATGTCGGAGACGTTGAGCTCCGCATTGGCATTCGCGCTGGTGTCCACTGCCGGTGGCTGGGTGCCTTCCATGATCGGCTGGGTGTTGTCCTTCTTGCTGCAGGCGGCCACGGCGGCGATCGCGAATCCGGCCGCGAGCATATGCAGTCGAGCGTGCATGGGGTCACTCCCTGTGGGGTTCAGGATTCAGGTATTTCGAGGACCTGATCGGGATAGATGAGGTCAGGGTTCTTGATCTGGTCCTTGTTGGCCTCGTAGATCTGCTTCCACTTCGATGCGTCGCCATAGACATCCTTGGCGATCTTCGACAGGCTGTCGCCCTTCTTGACCGTATACTTCTGGTGCGTGGTGCTCGTGGCCGAGCCCGCCTGGCTGCCGGTCGTCGGCGCCGTGGAGCTGGCGCCGCTCTTCACGCCGGAGAAATCCGGCATGGACTTATTGTCTGGCTTTGACATGGTGTATCCCTTCTACATGAGTCTGAAATGCCGTCCTGGCTCCCGGGCAGGCCAAGCGCTACCGGGGCAGAAGTGCCAATATGGACCCGTCCGGAAGCCGGTTACGTGAGCCGGGTCACAACCAGGCGCGCCAAGGCGACGGCGCCAGGGCGCGGGGCGGTGCTGGCATGGCTGGTGGGTGTCGAGGCGGTGGGCGCCATCTCGGCGATGCTCGCGCGGCGGGGGGCGTGGTTCGATGCGCTCCGGAAGCCGGCATGGACGGCGCCGGGCTGGCTGTTCGAGTCGGCCCAGACCCTGTTCCTGGCCTTCCTGGCCATCGCCGCGTGGACAGTCTGGCACGAGCGCACACGGGTTCCGGTGCGGCTCTCGCTCCTCTGGTTCGGTATCATGCTCGCCCTGAGCGCACTCTGGGCCCCGCTGCTCCAGGGCCTTCGCCGTCCCGACCTTGCCATGCTCTGCCTGTCGGCGCTCTGGGTCGCCATTGTCATGACGATGGTGAGCTTTCATCGCGTCCGGGCTGTTGCCAGCTGGCTCCTGCTGCCCTGGTTGCTCTGGATCACCTATGCCGCGGCGCTGGTCCTCGCGATCTGGGTCCGGAACGGATGACCGATTCGCCCTATGAACGGATCTACGCCACCGTGAGACGGATTCCGCGTGGCCGGGTGGCCACCTACGGCCAGGTGGCCGAACTTACGGGCCTGCCCGGGCGGGCGCGCCAGGTGGGCTACGCCCTGCACGCGCTCCCGGCCAGCTCCGCGGTGCCGTGGCACCGGGTGCTCAACGCGCGCGGCATGGTAAGCCTGCCGCCGGGATCGCGGTCGGCACTGGACCAGCGGCTGCTGCTGGAGCGGGAAGGCGTACATTTCGACCAGCGGGGACAGGTGCCGCTTGCGCGGTTCCGCTGGCGCCCCACGTCACGAGGAGCACGATGAGCATCTCCATTCCACGGCCGTCACCGGACGAATACACGGAGTGGTACGCCGGCTACATTGCCGAGACCTCCGACATCAAGGACCTCGTCACCCACCTCGGGAGGCAGGGCGACGAGACCCGCAAGCTCTTCACCGCCCTCTCCGAGGAGCAGGCCAACTTCCGCTATGCACCGGGAAAGTGGAGCGTGAAGGACATCGTGCTGCATCTCGCGGATGCGGAACGGGTTTTCAGCTACCGGATGCTCTGGTTTGCCCGGAACGACGCCCAGCCGTTGCCCGGATTTTCCGAGAACGAGTGGGCCGGTGCAGCCGGCGCCGAGGTGCGCGGGATGGCGGGCCTCGCCGCCGAGCTCTTTGCCGCCCGCGCATCAACGGTCGCGCTGCTGCAGGGGCTGGGCGAGGATACCCTGGCGCGACGCGGCACTGCCAATGAGAATCGCTTTACCGTACGCTCCATCGCCTGGATCATTGCCGGGCACGAGCTGCACCATCTGCGTATTGTTCGCGAACGCTATCTCACGTCCTGACCTCGTCACCCGGAACCAGCAGCATGAAACTCGCTCTTGCCATCGCCATGGTTGCCCTGACTGCCTGCAACTCGCAGCAGGCCGATCGCGCCGTCCCACCCGCCACCTCAGATCTGTCCGTCTCGTCCGCCTCGTCCGACCCGTCCGCCCCGTCCGCCCTGCCTGTCATGACGGTCTACAAGTCTCCCACCTGCGGCTGCTGCAAGAGCTGGGTGGATGCAGTGAAGGCGGCGGGCTTTACGGTCGAGGTGCACGACGTGGATGACGTGACGCCGATCAAGGAAGACGCCGGCGTGCCCGCCGACAAGCGCTCCTGCCACACCGCCATCATCGACGGCTATGCCATCGAGGGCCATGTGCCCCCGGCCACGATCAAGAAATTCCTGGCGGAGCATCCCAAGGCGGCCGGGCTGGCAGTGCCGGGCATGCCGGCCGGTTCTCCCGGCATGGAGATGCCGGGACAGCAGCCGGATCACTTTGACGTGATCGCCTTCCAGGCCAACGGCAGCTCATCGGTGTACGAGAGCCATTGATGCGAATGGCGTGGTCTGCGGGACTCGTGCTGCTGGTTGCTGGTTGCCAGGGCCCGGCTCCGGTCCCATGGCCCGCACTCGCGCGGGAAACCCAGTCGAGCGGCACCACGGCCCTGCTGCAGGCGGTGAGCGCGGTCAATGACAGCGTGGTCTGGGTCAGCGGGCAGCGCGGCACGTGGGCGCGGACGCTGAACGCCGGGCTCACGTGGCAGGTGGGAGGTGTGCCGGGCGGGGACACGCTCCAGTTTCGCGATGTTCATGCGGTGAGCGCCGACACCGCCTGGCTGCTCAGCTCCGGCAACGGCGAGCTCTCGCGCATCTACCGCACCACCGACGGCGGCGCCAGCTGGACGCTGCAGTTCCAGAATGCAGATTCCGCGGCGTTCTACGACTGCATGGCTTTCTGGGATGGCAGGCGAGGGCTGGTCTACGGCGATGAAGTCAACGGCCGGCTCATGATCCTCGAGACCACCGACGGCGAACACTGGTCGCTGATTCCGAGCGAACGCCTGCCGGCGGCGCTGCCGCACGAAGGTGGCTTTGCCGCCAGCGGTACCTGCCTCATCACCGCACCAGGCGGCCGTGCCTGGATCGGCACCGGCAACGGCCCACGGCCGCGAGTGCTCCGCACCAGCGATTACGGGCAGAGCTGGAAAGTGAGTGAACCACCCATCACCGGCGGCAACGCAGCGGGCATCGCCACGGTCACCTTCAGCGATGCACGGCTCGGTGCCGTACTCGGCGGGCCGATCGGCAGCCCTGACGCCGTCACCGACAACGTTGCCATCACCACGGATGGCGGCGTGACCTGGGACTCGGGTGGCCGGCCCACGTTCCCGGGCGCGGTGTACGGCGCCGCATTCGTGCCGGGCACCCGCACCCTCGTTGCGGTGGGACCCAGGGGCGCCAGCATCTCCAACGACGCGGGTCGCCACTGGGCCAGCCTCGACACGCTCAACTTCTGGGGCCTCGGTTTCTCACCGGGTGGTGCAGGATGGCTGGTGGGGACGCGGGGGAGGGTGGTGCATTTGAGGAGATAGTTGGACAGTTGGACAGATGGACAGATGGACAGTTGGACCGTTCGACAGCGGTTGACGTCACCATGTGATGCGCTGTCGCCCTGAGCGAGCAGCGCGAGCGAAGGGGCCGAAGCTGCGGGCAAGCTTTGGTCCCTTCGCTTCGCTCAGGGTGACATGTCCCGACAACTGACGACTTGCTGTCCATCCTTGAACTGTCCATCTGTCCATCTGTCCATCTGTCCAACTGTCCAACTGTCCATCTGTCCATCTGTCTCCCTACGCCCCCAACCCTTCCTTCAATGCCTTCTCCATCACATCCCCGAACCGGTCGATCTCATCCAGCGTAGTGTACACGTTGGGCGTGACGCGGACGCCGGAGAATTCGGGATGGTTGATGGGCGTGGTGACGATCTGGTGCTTGTCGTGCAGCCAGGTGACGATATCGTTGGGCTTGAG
>DASSTP010000164.1:0-11789 GCA_035707845.1 Gemmatimonadales bacterium
CCGCCGAGCTGCACGACGGCGTCGGTGACATCGGCGAGCAGGGCGGAGACGCGCGACTCCCATCCGTCCTCGGTGACATCGGGCAGCAGGTTGCAGTGGAGATGACCGTCACCCGCGTGGCCAAAGAGCACCACCTCCAGCTGGTGGCGTTCCGCCGCCTGCCGCACCGCACGCACGTACTCGCCCAGCCTTGCCACCGGAACACAACCATCCTCGACGACCTGGAGTGAGCGGCGGGACTCGGGCAGCTGCGCCAGGATGGGGCTCGCCGCATGGCGAAGCGCCCAGACCCGTTGCACATCGCCATCGTCCAGCGCGGTCTCGACCTTGACGGCGTGGGGCGACACGGCCGCGGCGGCCCGCGTCGCAACGGCGTGTGCGGCCTCGGCGCTCGGCGCCTCGAACTCGACCAGCAGGACTGCGTCGAGTGCGTCCACGTCCTTCAGGTCGGTCCGGGTCGCGACCAACTGGAGGAAGGTCCGGTCGAGCATCTCCACCGCCGACGGATGGTGGTCGAGCAATGCACCAACCGCGTCGGCGAGATGGTCGAGCGAAGCGAGCGACACCCGGAGCGCAGCGGTGGTGGGCGGGATACGATCGAGCCGCCAGGTGATGCCGGTGACAAACGCGAGCGTGCCCTCGGACCCGACGATGAGATCGAGCAGGTCACCCGACTTGAGCCAGGCGTCGAGCGCGTAGCCGCTGGAATTCTTCCGGGTGTGCGGGAAGCGGCTTCGGATGAGCGCCTCGGCGGCGCGGATGGCAGGCGCCGCATCAGATTCGAACCGCAGCACGGCGGCCACCGAAGACGGTGCCGGCCGGCCGCGATCGAGCCGGAGGGTTTCGCCGTCGGCGGTGAGCAATGTCAGTCCCTGGACCCACGGGCGCACACTGCCGTAGTGCACCGTGCGGGCGCCAGAGGCATTGGTGGACACCATGCCGCCGAGCGTTGCCCAGCGCCCACTGGAGGGATCGGGTGGAAGGCGCAGTCCCTCCTGCGAGGCAGCCGAGCGCAGTTCTTCCCACGTGATGCTGCCGGAGGTGTCGGCTCGCTGCTGGGGCCCGTCCACCGTGAGCGTACGCGGCTCCAGGCCGGTGAGGTCGACGATCACCTGCGATCCCACGTTGCCGCCACCCATGGCGCTGCCGGCGCCGCGGGGGATGAGGCCGGTGTCGTGCTCAACAGCCCAGCGCACCAGTTGCCGGAGCTCCTCGATCGACCCCGGTATGGCAACCGCCGCCGGCTCGATGCGATAAATCCCCGCGCCCTCAGAATACGCCGCGCGCGTGCGCTCGTCGGTGTGGAAGGGGATGTTGGGTGGAGTGGGGAGCATGGATGAAAATAGATGGACGGTTGGACAGTTGGACAGGTGGACAGTACGATGGATAGACTGCTGCCAGATGGGCGGATCTTGTCCGCTCGGGCTGTCCAATTGTCCATCTCTCCATCTGTCCAACTGTCCATCTGTCCATCTGTCCAACTGTCCCACTATCTTTCTCCCATGTCCGACGCACCACGCGCACAACTGATCCATATAGACGTAGACCGGCGGCTGGGCCACGAGTGGGACGAGTGGGATGGGAAGCCGCTGCCCAACGCCGGCAACTTCGATTCGCCGCCGTGGCTCTTTTTTGCCTGGTCGGTGGCGGCGATGGCGGGATTCTTCCTGCTCGCGGCGATCGCCATTTACCTGTTTGCGCCTCGCCTCGCCCTGCTGCACCAGGCCATCCCGACGACGCTCTGGACAGCGCTCGCCGTCGTGGCGATCGGCTCGCTCGTCTGGTGGGCGCTGCTGTTCGGGTCGAGCGTGGCGCACCAGCCGCTGCTCCCTGAACGCCTGGCCGAACGTGGCCCCTTTCTGAGATTGATGCGTCTCACCTCCCGCGTCTCGAACCTGTTTGGCTGGCGCGACTGGGTGGAGAATGCGTCGGTCAAGGTCTACAACGAGCTGGCCTCGCATCGGGGCCGGAAGGTGGGGCAGGGCGAGCTGCTGGTGCTCATTCCCCGCTGCCTGTCCAAGCAGACGCTCGACGGCGTGCTCGGCATCGCCGGCAAGTATGAGGTGCCGGTCTTCGTGGCCACGCGCGGCCAGCTGGCCCGGCGCGTGATCCGCGAGCGCCGCCCACGCGCAGTGGTGGCGGTCGCTTGCGAACGTGATATGGTAAGCGGCCTGCACGATGTGGCGGGGAAGGTTCCGGTGCTGGGCCTCACGATGACATTGCCATCAGGGCCCTGCAAGGATGCGCTGCTGGACTTGCCGAAATTGGAGGAGTGGGTGCGGAACTACGTTAGGGATTAGGGGTCAGGGGTCAGGGACTAGGGCGGAAGGACTGACGCTCGTCTCTCAACCCCTGATCCCTAACCCCTAACCCCTATTCCCTAACCAGAAACGCATCCCTGAACGTCCCCCGCAGCCGCTCCAATGCAATCGCGGCGTCGGGACGCTGGCTGTAGACCTGGGTTCTCACCTTGTATCTCCCGCCGTCCTGTACGATCCGCGATTCATAACCCAATCCCTTGAGCCGGCGGGCAAACTCGTTGGCCGTGTAGGCATCGGCTGGTGCCGCGACCTGGACGGCGTAGCCCGAAGTGGCAGGTGTGGGCTGCGTAACGGGTGCGGTATCCCGCTGCACCGGTGCTGGCCGAGGTGCGGCCGGAGGCGCCGGGCGATGCACGGTGTCACCCGGCGTCGCCGGACGGAAGACGATCGCCGAATCGCGGCGAGCCGGCCGCGTGGTGTCCGCCGGAGCTCGGGCCTTGGCCGAGTCCTGCGCTGCGACGGCTGGCGCGGGCCTGGTGGTGTCCGCCCGGGCGGAATCGATTGCCGCCGTGTCCGCCGCGGCAGTGTCGCGCTGCCCGCCGATCTTTGCTCCAGGTTTTCCCAGGCGGCCGGGATCCATGGTGGGCGGCTTCACTTCCACCTTGGGTGCATCTGCTTCCGCGACAGCGCTGGTGACGCCCACCCGCTGCATGATTTCCCGGATGGCCACGCGCGCGGGATGATCGTACGCCACGCTCCGTTCCAGCTCGCGCTCCGGCAATGATGGATCCGCCACCGGGCGGTACACCGCCTCCATGGTGATCTCGCTCCAGCCATATCGCCACGGCATGACCCAGGCGCGGATGCGCACGTCACCGGCACCCAGCGCCCGGCCGCTCACTTCCATCTTCGTGGTGGTGTCATACCAGGCGGTGCTCACGAAGCCCTCGCGCGTGGCCACCTCGTCCACCGGCAATCCGGCCGCGGTCATTGCCTCGGCGAGTTTCTTGGTGGCTTCCTGGGGATCGAGCTCGATCTGGCCCTGCCGGGCCTCCGGCATCGGCGGAAAGCCGGGCTGGCCGTTCCGGGCGCAGGCTGCGGCAGTCAGGAGCAGGAGCAGCGCGAGTCGCTTCACTTGAGTGCCTTCCGGATTTCCGCGGCGATGAGCGAACCGATGGACCCGCGCGGCGGGAGCGCCCGCGGGTCGGCGCGTGTGTCGCCACGCTGGAGATGATCCAGGGTCCGCTCGAGTCCGAGCTGCACCCGCTCCACCTTGGGCGGATACTGGCGGAGCACGACACCTCCGATCGCAACGCCGCCGATCACTGGCAGGATGGCCACGAGCGGGAATGCAGCCAGGGCAAACAGCACCGCGGTGCCCGCCGCGCCCACCGACGCAGCGCCGGCCGCGCCGCCCACGAAGGCGTTGCGCTGGCCGCGAAGGCTGGCGGTGAGCGCCACATGCACGTAGCCCGTCTCGAGCGGCGCGATGGTGCCGCGCAGCGCGGTGACACGATCGAGCAGGTAGCCGCGCGAGGTGCGGCCGAAGGCCGCGGTGGAGCGCCGCACCGCCGCCTGGAATCCCTTGACCGGCTCCCATAGCACGGCGCCCTGCTGCTCCCGCTGCACGATCAGCAGCTCGCGCTCGTCCAGGTAGCGGATGAGGTCGGCCTGCACATCCTCCACGGTGCCCTGGACTACACGCTGGGCGGTGGCGCCGGCCGGGCCGGTCAGGTGGGCAATGAGCCCACCGTCGCCCCCCTCCACCCGCGCGCGCTCCTCCAGCATCGCTTGCTGGAGATAGCGCTGCGGCAGCCCCACTTCCTTGCCGAGGGCGAGCAGCTCGTCCGCCGTCAGGTCGTGACCGGGATCTCGCTCGGCCGCCTGCAGCTCGGTGGCGCGCTGGAGGATGCGTTCGAGTGCGGCGCGGTCGATGCGCGCCGGTGGCCCGCCCGTCATGCTATGCCTGCTCCTTGTCCTTCTCGGCGACCTTGAACTGCGGCAAGGTGGGATCTGGCGCCGGGAGCGATTTCCCCCCGCTCCCGCCCATCCTGCCCATCTCGCCCATCCCGCCCATCTTCTCGATGAACGGCCTGATCATGTCGATCGGAATCGGGAAGATCGTCGTCGAATTGTTCTCGGTGGCAATCTCGGCCACTGTCTGGAGATAGCGGAGCTGCAGGGCGCTGGGTTCGGTGGCCAGCATGCGCGCGGCGTCGGCCAGCGTCTCCGAGGCCTGCAGCTCGCCCTGCGCGTTGATCACCTTGGCGCGGCGGTCGCGCTCGGCTTCGGCCTGGCGGGCCATGGCGCGCTTCATTGTCTCGGGCAGGTCCACGTCCTTCACTTCCACCGCGTTGACCTCGATGCCCCACATCTCGGTGCGCTCGTCAATGATGCGCTTGAGCACCGCGTTGATCTTCTCGCGGTCGCTCAGCAACTCGTCGAGCTCGACTTCGCCCAGCACCGAGCGGAGGGTGGTCTGGGCCAGCTGGCTGGTGGCGTAGAGGTAATCCTCGATCTCCAGCACCACGCGCGACGGGTCCTTCACCTTCATGTAGAGCACCGCGTTCACGCGGACGGAGACGTTGTCCCGGGTGATCACGTCCTGCGGCGGGATGTCCATGGCCACGATCCGGAGCGAGACGCGCTTCATGGTGGCGAAGAACGCGGGCAGGAAGATGAGGCCGGGACCCTTGGTCCCGGAAAACTTGCCGAGGAAGAAGGCGACGCCGCGCTCGTACTCGCGCAGGACCCGAAGGCTCAGGAAGGAGTAGGCCACCACGATGGCAAGGACTGTCAGCAGGCCGTTCATGTTGCCTCCGCCACGGGAAACGCTTCGACGATGAGCGCAATGCCCTGGCCGCCACCGATACAGGCGGCGCCCAGCCCGAACCCGCCGCCGCGCTGCCGGAGCGCGTGCAGCAGGTGGGTCGTGATCCGTGCGCCGGTGGCGCCGAGCGGATGCCCGATGGCGATGGCGCCGCCATCCACGTTGGTGCGGGCCGGATCAAGGCCCAGTTCACGCTCCACCGCAAGATACTGCGCCGCGAAGGCTTCGTTCACCTCGACCAGGTCCATCTGGTCGAGGGTCATGCCGGCGCGCTCGAGCACCCTGCGCGTGGCCGGCACTGGCCCCCAGCCCATGATCTTCGGGTCCACGCCAGCCACCGCCCATGCGATCAGGCGGCCGAGCGGGGCGATGCCGTGATCGCGGGCCCAGGCGGCGCTGCTCACGACCAGCGCCGAGGCGCCGTCCACGATTCCGCTGGCGTTGCCGGCGGTGACGACGCCGTCCTTCCGGAAATAGGGCGGCAGCTTGGCGAGGCCTTCGGCGGTGGAGTCGGGACGGCGGTGCTCGTCGGCGGCCCAGGAAATCTTCTCCTTCGTCTTCCGGTTGGTGACTTCCACTGGCACCAGCTCGTCGGCAAAGGCGCCACGCTGCCAGGCGGCCTCGGTGCGCTGCTGGCTGCGGAGTGCCACGGCATCCACATCGGCGCGGGCGAGCTTGTGCTGATCAGCGAGCCGCTCGGCGGTTTCCGCCATGGAGAGATCACAGAAACTGTCGCGCAGTGCTTCCCAGAGGGTGTCCTCGAGCGGTGGCGCGGGGCCGAGGCGAAGGCCCCAGCGGGCGCCCCGGATCACGTGGGGCGCCTGGCTCATGGATTCGGTGCCGCCGGCGAGCGCCACGTCGGCGTGGCCCAGCATGATCAGCTGGGCTGCCTGGGTGATGGCCTCGAAGCCGGAGCCGCAGAGACGGTTCACGGTGAGCGCCGGCGTTTCCTCGGGGCAGCCGGCCCGGAGTGCGACGTGGCGGGCCAGATAGATGGCGTCGGCCGACGTCTGCAGTACGTTGCCGAAGATGACGTGGTCCACCTTGCCCGATTCGAGCCCCGCCCGGAGCAGGGCGCCGCCCGCGGCAAAGACGCCCAAGTCGGT
The DNA here is from genome assembly GCA_035707845.1 of Gemmatimonadales bacterium. Classification (GTDB taxonomy): domain Bacteria; phylum Gemmatimonadota; class Gemmatimonadetes; order Gemmatimonadales; family GWC2-71-9; genus CAMLHP01. The sequence goes on from DASSTP010000164.1 coordinate 6,198, forward strand.
GGCGGACAAGTCCTTGAGCGTACCGCCGAAGCTGCCGGAACCGGTGCGGACGGCGGAGAGGAAGACGGGGGAATCGTGGGGGGTCATATATAAGGAAGATAGACGCGGGACGCGGGTCTGGGGCCCGGGGATTGCCAGTGGCGGCCTTGAGCCATCAGCGCACAGCGCACCACTACCGCCCCGCGTGCCTCCTGTCGAGATTTCGGCACCCGAAGCATTCACCCGCTGGAGATGCATGCATGCGCCGCCTCTTGATCGCCTTGACCCCCTTGACCGTCTTGACCGTCCTGACTGCATGCAGCGACAGCACTGATCCGACAAAAGATTGCCCGACGGATGTGACCATCACCGTTTCGGCCGGAACCAAGCCGCAGTTCAGCTGGTCGCCGGCGTGCCGGGCGTATCAGGTCGGGGTGAATGCGAGCACCGGTCCGGTCTGGGCCATGGGATTCAATTTCTCCAATCCGGCCAAGGCCAACGCCATCAGTTCGCCGGTCACCTTCGGTGACACGCTCGCTGTTGGCGATTCCCTGGTGGCACACCCCGTGGACGAACTGACGCCGGGCCAGACGTACACATTCTATGTTTTCGGACTGACCAAGGTGGGACAGTCGGTCAAGATGGGCCAGCAGACGTTCACGCCGTAACTGCAAGCCAGTGCGCCGGATTGCGCCAGCCACAACCGGGCTGCATCTTGTCAAGAGGCATCCCTTCCCGGAGTTCACTTGGCTAGACGCGCGGCCCGTGGACGCACCTTGCGGTGCTACCGTCAGGTGTGTCCGGTGACTCCTCCTGGTCGCTGCGCCTGAAAGGCGGGGCTCGGACATGACAGGCGCATGAACACAGGTCAGCTTGACGCCCTGGTTCTCATGACCGTGCTGGCATGTCTCGGCCTTCATGCGGACACGGTGGCCGCGCAGCAATTCTCGTCGGTCGATCGCGAACGCGCCGTCGTGATGTTGCACCAGGTAAGCCATGAAATCGAGGATCGCTACTTCGATCCTGCCTTCCGCGGCGTTGATGTCGACGGCCTGGCGGATTCCGCGGAAGCGCACATCGGTCGCGCCACGTCCCTTGGCGAAGCGTTCGCGGCGATCGCGCAGTTTACCCTCGCGCTGCATGACTCGCACACCTTCTTCGTGCCTCCGGCCACGACCATTCGGGTGGACTACGGCTGGGACTTCACCATGGTCGGCGATGCCTGTCTGGTCACGAAGGTGCGATCCGGCAGCGATGCACACCGCCAAGGTGTGGGGCCGGGGGATGTGGTACTGTCCATCAACGGCTACCGGCCAACCCGCGCAAATGTGTGGCAGTTGCTGTACCTGTTCCGCGTGTTGCGGCCGCAGCCTGGACTGCACGTCGAGCTCCAGCGCGGAGCGAATCCGCCGCGACAGCTTGATCTCGCTGCCCAAGTCAGCCGCGGCGAGCGCGTCGTAGACCTTACTGGCGCTGACGGCGGCAGTGACATTGCCCGGCTGATCTGGGACGCGGAAAAGGACAGCAGGGAACTGGCGCCGCAAATCACCGAATTGGGTGACAGCGTACTCGTACTCCGGCTGCCGACCTTTGACGTGAGCGACAAGGACATCCGCGAGTTGCTGGGCCACGCGCGGGGCCGCTCCGCGCTGGTCCTCGACCTGCGCGACAATGCTGGCGGCAGCGTCAGTGCCTTGCGGGAGCTGGTGAGCCAGGTGGATTCCGCGGAGACTGAGGTGGCGGTGCTGCACCGTCGCGATGGCGTAGATACGCTCCGGGCCAAGGGCCGTGGTGGCGATGCGTACCGCGGTCGACTGGTGGTGCTGGTGAACAGCAGGTCGGCATCGGCGTCGGAAGTCTTCGCGCGACTGATGCAGCTGCGCCGGCGCGCGATCGTGCTCGGTGACCGGACCGAGGGCGCCGTGATGGAGTCGCGCTTCCGCCTGCTTACGATGAGGGTCGAAACTGCAATATTCCACGGGGTCAACGTGACCGAAGCGGACCTGATCATGCCGGATGGCGGCCGCCTGGAAGGAATCGGCGTGATGCCGGACGAGTTGCTGCTGCCGACCGCAGCCGATTTCAGAGAGGGTCGGGATCCGGTCCTGGCCCGGGCTCTCACGTTGAGTGGGTCGCCGATGACCCCGGCTGATGCCGGGCGTCTGTTCGACGACTGAACCACACTACCATCACAGGCTCCATGATGCCGCAGTCCCAGCTACCGCGCTTGCCGGGTGTGACGAAACGACCGACCCAAGGCGCTGGCCGGTGGCTCGCAGCGCTGATGCTTGTGGCCTGCGGCGGCGACTCGACTGGCCCGCCGCCGCCGCCCTCGCCCAAGGCGCTGGTATTCATTACCACGCCGGCCGCCAGCACCGTGGCCCTCGCGCCGCTCAGCCCCGCGCCGGTCGTCGAGCTGCGTGACGCGCAGAACCAGCCGGTGAAGAAGGCGGGCGTGCAGGTGGCCGCCTCGCTGGACGGTGGAACCGTGAGCGGCACGACTGCCGCCGCGACCGATGCCAATGGACGCGCGACGTTCGCGTCGCTGGCGCTCTCCGCCCCGGCCGGATCGCACCAGCTGAAATTTTCCTCGAGCGGCCTCACCACCCTGGCGCGGGCCATCACGCTGACGGCCGGCACCGCCTCGCGCCTCACCGCCCGCAGCAGCCTCAACCAGAATGCGACCGTCGGCCAGGCGGTCAGCGATCCACCCGCTGTCGTCGTCTCTGATAACGCCGGCAACCCCATTGCCGGTGTCACCGTGACCTTTGCCGTGACCGCCGGCGGCGGGACGCTGCAGGGCGCGACGCCGGTGAGCGACGCCGCGGGAGTGGCCAAGGTGACGTCCTGGACCGTCGGCCCGACGCAGGGCACCAACACCGTGACGGCCACCATTACCGGAGCGACGCCGGTCACCTTCATCGCCACGGCGCTGCCGCCCACGCCGCCGTTCGCGATCCAGACGCAGCTCATCGGGTCGCTGACCACCGCCGAGCAGTCGGCGGTAACCGCTGCGGTGCAGCGGTGGCAAAGCATCATCGTTGGCGACGTGCCCAGCAGTACCGTCAATATTCCCGCCGGAACCTGCTTCGATGGCCAGCCGGCGGTATCCGCCACCATCGACGACATCAGGATCCAGGTCGTCATCGACTCGATCGACGGGCCCGGCGAGGTGCTGGGTGGCGCCGGTCCATGCGTGCTGCGCTCTGCGAGCGGCCTCCCGTCACTCGGGTTCATCAAGCTCGACTCCGCTGACCTGGCGGCCATGACCCAGGCCGACCTGAACGACCTGTTGCTGCACGAGATGGGTCACGTCCTTGGCTTCGGCACGCTGTGGCCGGACCAGAGCCTGCTGACCGGCGCATGCCCCGAGGATCCGGACGCGGTCACCTGCTCCACCGACCCGCAGTACCTCGGCACCGTCGGGCGGCAGAAGTATCACGACCTGGGTGGATCCTCCACGAATATCCCCGTCGAAGCCACCGGCGGGGTGGGCACCTGGAACTCGCATTGGCGCGAGTCGGTCTTCCAGAACGAACTGATGACCGGGTTCATTGGCAGCGGCACCAATCCGCTCACCGCGATGACCATCGGTTCGATGCAGGACCTTGGGTATGTGGTGGATTATGGGACCGCGGAGCCGCTCGGCTTCACGCCCGCAGGACTGCGGCAGCTGGCAGCACCAGCGCGGCAGCTGGTGGAGCAGGCACCGTCCGGACCGATCCTGGTAGCGGACACTGACGGGCGCATCGTTGGCCGGCGCCCGAGACGCTGAACCGAAACACGGAATGATACGACGCAGTCACGGCGCGCTGCTGCTGGGCGCTGCCCTCACCATCACGGCGTGCGGAGGAGATTCGACTGGTCCCGAGCCGGCCCCCGTGGTCGCTGCCCCGGCCAGTCTCGCCATCGTTACGTCGCCCGCAACCACAATTGCAGTGGACGAGGCGCTGCAGCCGGCGCCTGTCATCGAGTTGCGGGACGCAGCAGGCAAGCCGGTGGCCAAGGCCGGCGTTGCCGTCAGCGCGACGCTCATCAACGGCACCGCGACCGGCACAACCACCGCCACCACCGGCGCCAACGGCCGAGCCACGTTCCAGGGGATCATCGTCTCCGGGCCGCTTGGCGCCCACGAACTTCGCTTCTCGTCGACGGGTCTCTCCAGCGCATCGCTGGCCATCACGCTCATCTCGGGCGCACCGGCCGGCATGACGGCCGCGTCCGCCCAGCTCCAGAACGCCGCTGCCGGCGCGAATGCGCCCGAGGCTCCGGCGGTGCACCTGGTTGATGCCGACGGAAACCCGGTGCCGGGCGCGGCGGTGCAGTTCACCGTGCTGGGTGGCGGTGGCCATGTTGGCGTGCCCGCGCCGGTGACCAATGCCAGCGGCGTTGCCACGGCCGGTGCATGGACGCTGGGCGCGGGACTGAACCTGCTGCAGGCGGTGTCGGGAGCGGATACTGTGCTGTTTCGCGCCGGTGGGGCATCATCGCCGGCGCAGTCTGTCGTGGCGGCATCACGAACGACGCAGACCATCGTCACAGGCCAGGAGCTGAGCGAGCAGCCGGCAGTCAAGGTGCTCGGCGAGGGCGGGACGCCCGTTGCGGGGGCGCTGGTGGTCTTCGGCGGGGTGTCCGGCCTTGCCCTGCTCGATGACTCGCTCGCCGTCACTAATGAGGAAGGTGTCGCGACGGCTGGGCACTGGAGGGTGGTGGCAGCGAGCGAGCAGCGGCTCATCAGCTCGGTTCCCGCGACATCGCTCGATTCCATTCACTTCAACGTGACCGCCGTCCAGTCCGGCACGCTGGCCGCGAGCGGCTGGGTGGAAAACCAGATTCTCGAGTCGGGCGCGGCACTGGAGACTGGTCCTGCGGTAGCGGTTGCATCAGGCGGAAAGCCACTGGCCGGCGTGGCGGTGACCTTCTCGGTCACATCCGGCGGCGGCTCGCCCGCCACGGCAACCGTAATCACCAATGCGAGTGGCATCGCACAGGTCCCCGGCTGGGCCCTGGGTGCAGCGTCCGGGCTTCAGGTCATGACGGCGCGCGCACCGGGGTTCACGCCCGAAAGCGCGACCTTTCACGTCTTCGTGGTGGAGGCCCTGCCGGCCCGTATCGAGATGGTCGCCGGCGATGGACAGTCCGCGGTGATCCTGACGCCGCTGGCGATCGATCCGGCGGTGAAGGTGACCGACGCCGCGGGCAATCCGATCGTGGGTTATCCAGTGCAATTTGTGCCGGCGAAGGGAACCGTGGCTGACAGTGCGCCCGAAACCAATGCGTCGGGGATTGCGACGAGCGGCCACTGGACCATGCCCCGCGGCGCGTCGCCGGGCCTGACATTGACAGTGCGGGCAGATGACCTCGAGGGATCGCCGCTCCTCTTCCATGCCACCAGTCTCAGCGGCCCACCGGCCGCCCTCCACCCGAGCACAACACCGCTCCAGGGCATCGTCGGCGGGGCGTCGACACTGCCATCACTTCTGGTGCTCGATGCCGAAGGCAACCCGGTGCCTGGCGTTCCGGTGACCGCATCTGTGGATCATGGCTCCGTGACACACCCGGGGGTCACCGACTCGTCCGGTAACTGGCGCCCGACCGCATGGATCCTCGGTA
>DASSTP010000165.1:0-9938 GCA_035707845.1 Gemmatimonadales bacterium
CCCTCGATTGGGGCGAGGTCCGCATCGGGGTGGCCGTGAGCGACGAAACCCAGCTGATCGCGAGCCCCCGTACCACCCTCACCCGCCGAGCCGGCAAGCGATTCCCCATGCCACCCTTCCTCGCCGTGATCGAAGAAGAGCAGCCCGTTGGGCTGGTGGTGGGTTTGCCGCTCACCGCCGACGGAACCGAAGGGCCGGCGGCCACGCGCGCGCGCGAGATGGGCGCCCTCGCCGCCGAGCGGACCGGCCTGCCGCTGGAGTTCGTGGATGAGCGCTTCAGCACTGCGCGCGTCCTGGGGACGATCCGGGAGTTGGGCGGCTCCACCCGTGGCCGGAAGGAAGATGTGGACGCGCTGGCGGCGGCGGTCTTGCTGCAGCAGTATCTGGACATGCGGCGGACAAGATGACAGATGGTCAGGTGGACAGATGGACAGTGGTCGACGGTCTGGCGTCAACAGTCGACTCGCGTCCCGTGTCTCGTATCCCGCGTCCACCACTGTCCATCCGTCCATCTGTCCACCTGTCCATCTTCCTCCTGCTCGCCCTGTCCTCCTGCACATCCCCCGGCCCCGCCGGCAAGGCCGAGCACTTCACGGTGCCCGAGAATGCCACGTTCGGCCAGGTGCTCGACACCCTCGACGCCCACGGGTTGATCGGCAATCGCTTCGTCTTCAAGCTGCACGCGCGCCTCAGCGGCGCCGATCGCCGGGTTCACGCGGGTCCCTACACGGCAAGCCGGGGAACCTCCGCGGGCACCCTGCTCAGCATGCTGGCCGAGGGACGCACGTCGTCGGTGCGCTTCACCATTCCCGAAGGACTCACCATCGCCGACGTCGCCGACCTCGCCAACCGGGACCTCGACGTCCCGGTCGACTCCTTCATGCAGGCGGCGCACGACTCGGCGCTCGCCGATTCGTTCGGCATCCGGGCACCGAGCCTGGAGGGGTTCCTGCATCCGGACACCTACCTGCTCTCGCAGAACACCAGCGCACGCGACCTCGTGGGGCTCCTGGTCCGGCAGTTTGAGGACAGCTGGAAGCCGTCCTGGACCGCGCGCCTGGACACGCTCAAGATGACCCGGCTCGAGCTGATGACGCTGGCGTCGATCGTGGAGGGCGAGGCGCGGGTGGACAGCGAGCGCGAGACCATCGCGGGAGTGTATCGCAATCGGCTTCGGATCGGCATGGCGCTGCAGGCGGATCCCACCGTGCAGTATGCCATCCAGCTGGCGACGGGCGAGCGGAAAAAGCGGCTCTATACCAGGGATTACCGTACGCCGTCACCCTACAACACCTACCTGCATCCGGGATTGCCGCCGGGTCCCGTCAATTCGCCCAGTCTCCGCAGCATCGAAGCGTCACTCTATCCGGCGGACGTGCCGTATCTCTATTTCGTCGCGCGACCGGATGGCCACCACATCTTCTCGCGCACTTACCAGGAGCACCTGCGCGCGATCCGGGAAGCGCGTAGCGCCGACGTGGCCAACTGACGTTGTAGGTCGCAGGTCGCAGGTCACATGACGCAGGTGTATCAACCGGTAATCCGTGACCTGTGACTTGCGTCTTGCGACTTGCGACTTGCGACTTGCGACCTGCGACTTGCGACCTGCGACCTCTCTCAGCCCAGCTCGTGCGCAAATGCTCGCGCTGCCGCCGTGATGTCCGGCGCCGAAAGAATGCCCGACACCACCGCCACGCCGGCACCGCCCGCCGCCAGCACGTCCCGCACGTCGCCCGGCTGGATTCCGCCAATGGCGATGCATGGCCGTCCACCCGCCTGCTGCACAATGCGCGTGAAGCCCTCGGCGCCGATCGCCATGCCGGCATCCCGCTTGGTGTCGGTGACCCGCCAAGGCCCCACGCCCCAGTAATCCGCTCCGGCGCCCGATTCGATTTCTTCCAGCGAGCCCACCGAGGCCCCGATCAGGGGCGCGTCCGGCCAGGCTATCCGGGCCCGGCGGGGTGATAGATCGTCCGGACCCAGGTGCACGCCGGCGGCGCGCGCCGCGCGCGCAACATCGGGACGGTCATTGATGAGGACGGGAACCGGCAGGTGATACACCATGGAGCGCGCAATCACCAGCAGCTGTCGCGGGCAGACGGTCTTGAGCCGGAGCTGCACCGAGGTGACACCCCCCTCGACCGCTGCCTCCACCGCGCGCATGAGCCGGGCTTCCGGCAGGAAGCGATCATCCGTCACCAGCATGAGGCGGAGCGCGGCCGCTAGATTTCCGGGCATGACGAAAATCAAACACGACTTCGGGCAGCGAACCAGATGACGGCCGCGGTGCGCGTTACCTCACGGGGAGCGACACGCTGGGTACGCGGCCATCCCTGGATCTTTCGCAGCGACTTGCTCGATACGCCGCGTGAGCCCGGCATCGTGCCTGTCACCGACGAGCGCGGCCGTCCACTGGGACAGGCACTCTATTCGCCCCGCTCCGAAATCCGGCTCCGGCTGCTGGAGCCGGGCGACCGCGTGGTCGATGCCGGCTGGTGGCGAGAGAAGATTGCCGCCGCGCTGGCGCGTCGCGGGAGCATCGACGCCACTGCCTGGCGCGTGGTGCACGGCGAGGGCGACGGGCTCCCCTCCCTGGTCATCGATCGCTACGACCGCTGGGTGGTCGTGCAGCTGCTCTCAGCCGGGATCGAAACCCAGCGCGAGGCAATCCTGGACGCCGTCGAAGCAGTGCTGCAGCCCGAGGGGCTGCTCCTGCGCAACGATGTCGCGGTGCGACGCAAGGAGGGGCTTGAGGAACGGGTTGAACTGGCGAGCGGAACGGTGCCCGAGCTGATCGAAGTGCGCGAAGGCACCGTGCGCTACCTCGCGGCGCCGTGGACCGGGCAGAAGACTGGCGCCTTCCTCGACCAGCGGCCGTCCCGGATGCGGGCCGGCGCGCTCACGCCCCCGGGTGGGCGAGCGCTCGACTGCTTCAGCTACCATGGCTCGTTTGCGCTTCACCTGGCGCAGCGCGCCGGCAGCGTGGTGGCGCTCGACAGCAGCGCGGCCGCGCTGGAGCGCGGCGCGGACAATGCGGCACGGAACGGGATGACCAACATCGAATGGCGCGAGGCCGATGCCTTCGAGACCCTCCGCGCCATGGAGCGGGCGCGAGAGCGATTCGACATCATCGTCCTCGACCCGCCGGCCTTCGCCAAGTCGCGGCGCGACGTGCCGGGCGCGCTCCGCGGCTATCGCGAAATCAACCTGCGCGCCATGCGCCTGCTTGCGCCGGGCGGCGTGCTGGTCACCGCGTCGTGCTCATTCCACGTGGACCGGAACGCATTTCTGCAGATGCTCACCATGGCCGCCGGCGACGCCGACCGGCGCCTGGTGCTGCAGGAGCTGCTGGGCCAGGGCGTGGATCACCCGGAACTGCTGACGGTGCCGGAGACCGGGTATCTGAAGGGGGCAGTGCTGAGGGCAGTTTGAGAGGCGTGGGGCGTGAGGCATGAGGCGTGGGATCTCATGCCCCAAGCCTCAAGCTCTACGCCCTCCTCTCGTGCCTCCACAGCAGATACGACGCCACCACCGGCAGCGCTACCGCGGAAGCGATCACCACCGCCAGGAACAGCGCCAGGTGGTCGGGCTGCAGGAAGCCGAGGATCACCAGCACGGCCCCCGCAGCGGCAAAAACCCGCCCTGAAAAGGCGTGCGTGCGCCGCCATACCGTGTCGCTGGTAAGGGTCCACGGTGTCCGGATCCCCATGAACCAGTTGGGTTGCATGCGTGGCATCAGGAATCCCAGCAGGATCAGGAGCAATCCCATCCCGACCAGCACCACACCCGAGATCGAGATGGGCCAGCCCAGGTTGTACCCCAGCAGGGCAACCTGGATCAGGGCAAGGAAGACCATCACGGCGTTGCCCAGCGTCCACCAGATCCCGCCATGCAGCAGCCCTTCCCTCCGCGGATCGGTGTGCGGCAGGAAGGCGAAGACGGCACCGAGCACCGCACCGAGCAGCGGGAGAAAGAGCGCCGCAAAGGTCCGGCCCATGGTGCCATCGGGGCGGCCGGCCACGTCCCAGTGCGACGTCACCCGGACGGGAAGATGCGGCAGGGCCCACAGGCTGAAGGCCAACGCTGCCAGCAGCAGCGCATAGCCGGGCATCAGTCGTCGCACGGGGTGGCTCCTGAAGGGGCGATGAGGAAAAATGTGCTGTCGGTGCGCCGGAGGGAACCGCATTGACAGCGCTTCCTCGGCCTGCGCACCTTTATCGCATGCCACGCACCGTGACCCCGGACCGCGAGCAGCAGATCCGGCGCGTTCTGCTCGTGATCCTCGGTGCGAATCTCGTGGTGGTGGCGCTCAAGGCCGCCGTGGGGCTGGCCACCCATTCGCTCGCGGTCCTGGGCGACCTCATCCAGGCCTCCCTCGATGCGGTCAATAATGGCCTCGGCCTGGCCATCATGGCCATCGCCAGCAAGGGTCCCGACGCCGAGCACCCGTATGGGCATGCCAAGTTCGAGACCTTGGGCGCCCTGCTGATCGTGGTCTTTCTGTCGGTGTCCATCTTCGAGCTCTTGCGCGGGGCCGTGGCCCGGCTCATTGCCGGCTCGGCACCGCCGGCCGTCTCGCTGACCAGCCTGGTGCTGATCACCGTCACGCTGGTGGTGAACGTCATCGTCACGGTGCTCGAAAGCCGCGCCGGGCGGCGCCTCGGCAGCGAGCTGCTGCTGGCGGACGCGGTCCACACCCGCGTCGACGTGCTCATTACGGTGGCGGTGCTCGGTGGCCTGGTGCTGAGCCGCCTGGGTCACGGCTGGGCCGATCCGGTGCTCGCTATTATCGTGGCTATCATGGTGGGCCGGGCCGGTTTCGCCATCGTGCGGCGAGCCATTCCGACACTGGTTGACGAACGCGCCTACGATGCCCAGACCATCCGCCGGGAAGCCGAGCGCGTGCCCGGGGTGCAGGCGGCATATTCCATCCGGTCGCGCGCGGCCGCCAACACTCTTTTTGCGGAGCTGACTATCGCCGTGGACGGCCGGTCCGACGTTACCAGTGCTCACGGCATTGCCGACGCCGTGGAAGACCGGCTGCGCGAAGCGCTCCAGCTGCAGGAAGTCGTCGTTCACGTGGAACCATGCTGAAAGGCACCGAGACCCGCCGCACCCGCGCCCGGCGGCCGCCGCCGTCGCTCAAGCAGCAGTACCACGAGTACGTCCTGCAGCGCATCGAGACATACAAGAATTCGCTCGGTCGCGACCGCCTGCTCGAGATCGGGGGCGAGGCGGCGAGCGAGATGCAGGATGCCTTCTCCGGACAGTTCCTGCTCACCGAAGTGCTCATGCAGGAAGCCGTGGACAAGCTGATCATGAAGCGCCTGCGTCTGCCCACCTTCAACAAGTGGAAGCTGCAGCATGGCAAGCGCCGCCGGGCGCAACGGGAGCCCACCCACTGGGGCCTGGAGCCGGATTGCGCCCTCGCGGCCCTGCTGCCGAGAATCGAGCCGGAGGACGTGGTGCTCGTGGCCGGCGCGGGCGCGGCGCCCGCCGCCTACCTGCTCGCGGCGCACGATGCGCTGGTCACCTTCATTGCGGCCGACCTCGGCAGCGTGGACAAGGTAGAGGCCGGGCTCGCCGGCGAGGCCCTCGCGGGAACGGCCGAGTGCTACTTTGTCCAGCCGGGATGCTGGATGCCCTCCTTCGCGGCGGCACTCGACCTGCTGGTGCTCGACGCCGCGACACTGGGCGGCGTGGATGCCGGCGATCGCGCCGTCTTCATTCGCCAGCTCCAGGAGCTCACCGGCGCCGGCGGGGTGCACCTCATCCTGCCCGGCAAGGGCGGCATGGCGCCGGAAGCCGTCCTCGGCTGGTACGATGGATGGCAGCGCGACGAACTGGCGCGAAACCGCCGGCGCGGCGCCGCCCGGCCCAGCAGCGGCGTGATCCTCACCAAGCCCGACGCCCCTGCTGGCGCGGAGGCGGGCGCGGAGGCCTGAGCGCATGCCCACCCTGACACTCAATGGGACGGCCGTCAGCTTCAACGACGGCGCGACCATCCTCGAAGCCGCCCGCGCCGCCGGACAGAGCATCCCTACGCTGTGCTGGTATCCCAAGCTCCCCATCGTCGGCAACTGCCGCCTCTGCCTCGTCGCCGTCGAGGGCCAGCCGAAGCCGGTCCCGGCCTGCGCCACCAAGGCGGCCGACGGCATGGTGGTCGCGAGCGAATCGGAGCCGCTGCACGCCGCGCGGCGCGGTGTGCTCGAGCTGCTGCTGGAGCGCTATCCGGGCGAGCACCTTCGTAACGGAGGCCGGCAGGCCCCACGCAACGAGTTCGAGCGGTATGTGGTGCAGTATGGTGCCCGCGTGCGGCCGGCCGCCTCCCACGAGCTGCCGCTCCGGACCGGCGACGAGCGCCCGGGCGACGCCATGATCCGGCATGACATGTCGCACTGCATCCTGTGCACCCGGTGCGTGCGCGCCTGTGCCGACATCCAGGAAGTCGGCGTGCTCGATGTTGCCGATCGTGGGTCCGGCGCGCAGATCATCGTGGGCGGTGATGGCGACCCCGACCATGCCAGCTGCACCTGGTGCGGCGAGTGTGTCCGGGTCTGCCCCACCGACGCCATTTTCGAGTTCATCCCACGGGATCGCTTTGGCCAGGAGGCACTCCGTGCGCCTGACCGGGTGGTGCGGTCGGTCTGTCCCTACTGCGCGGTCGGCTGCCAGGTGGACCTGCACGTGAAGGACGGCGCGCTCATGCGCGTCACGTCGCCGTGGATCGAGGAAAACACCCCGAACCAGGGTTCCACCTGCGTGAAGGGACGTTTCGGGTACGACTTCCCCCAGCATCGTGACCGCCTCACCACCCCGCTCATTCGCATTGGCTGGGAGCGGGAGGCCGATGGCACCTGGCGCTGGACTGGCGAGTGGCCCCGGCGTCGCGAAGGGCCCTGGGACCTGATCGAGGAGATGGCGCAGGACACCAAGCCGCGGCCGCCCCAGCGGTCGCAAGGCAAGGGCCCCCGCACCGGCTTCCGCAAGCGCGGCACCGATGACGTGCGAGACCGGGTGGCGACACCCGCCGAGTGGTATTCCCGCTTCCGTCCCGCTACATGGGATGAGGCGCTGAGCCTCGCGGCGCAGGAACTCCTGCGTATCCGCAACGGCCACGGTCCCGATTCGCTGGCCGCGCTCTCCAGCGCCAAGTGCACCAACGAAGACAATTACGCCTTCATGCGCATGGTGCGCGGCGCCTTCCGCACCAATAACCTCGATCACTGTACCCGACTCTGCCATTCCACCTCGGTGAGCGCCATGAGCCGCGCGCTGGCGACGTCCGCGGCGTCGGGCTCGATGCGCGAGATCGAGGAAGCCTCGGATGTCATCTTCATCGCCGGCGCCAATACCACGGAATCGCATCCCGTGTTCGGCGCGCTCATCAAGCGGGCGGTGAAGCGCGGCGCCACGCTGGTCGTGGCCGACGTGCGGAAGGTGGAGCTGGCGGCGCTCGCTGACATCCATCTCCAGATGCAGCCGGGCAGCGATGTCGCCCTCTTCAACAGCATGCTGCGGCACATCCTGGACCTGGGCCTGGAGAACCAGGAGTTCATCGCGCAGCGCACCAGCGGATTCGAGGCCGTGCGCGCCGCCGTCGAGCCCTACACCCTCGAGCTGGGCCAGAAGATCACCGGCATCCCGGCGGCCACCATCGCGCAGGCGGCGGAGCTCTACGCCCGAGGTCCGCGCACCGCGACGCTCTGGGCCATGGGACTCACCCAGCACGCCACCGGCACCGATATCGTCGCGAGCCTGCTCAACCTGCTGCTGGCCTGCGGGATGATTGGACGGTGGGGTGCCCCGATGATGCCGATCCGGGGCCAGAACAACGTGCAGGGCGCCAGCGACGTCGGCGCCATTCCGTTTGCCTACACCGACTACCGCACGGTCACGAGCCCGGCCAACCGCGCCGAGTACGCGCGGGCCTGGCACGTGCCGGAGGAGAGCCTGTCGCTCAAGGACGGGCTGATGGTGACCGAGATGACCAGGCCTGGCAGTGGGGTGCGCGGGCTCTACATCATGGGCGAGAATCCGGTCATCTCCGACCCCGACATCTCGCACGCCGAAGACTGGGTGCGGGGGCTCGAATTCCTCGCGGTGCAGGATCTTTTTCTCACCGAGACGGCGCGCTGGGCCGACGTGGTGCTGCCGGGCTCGTCGTTTGCCGAGAAGCAGGGGACGTTCGTCAATACCGAGCGGCGCATCCAGCTGAGTGAGCCGGCCCTGCCGCCCCCGGGCAATGCCCGCCGCGACCTCGACATCATCATCGAGCTGAGCAACCGCCTGGGCCTCTCCACCACCTGGCAGGGCGCCGAGGACGTCATGCGCGAGATCGCGAGCGTCACGCCATCGTGGCGGGGCGTGACGTACGACGCCATCCGGGGCGCCGGGATCCAGTATCCGGTGCCGGAGCCGGGCCACCCAGGCACGTCGTACCTCTTTGGCGAACGCTTTCCCACCAGGGATGGCAAGGGGATCTTCGTGCCGGTCGAGTACCTGCCGCCAGCCGAATTGCCCGACGCCGAATATCCGTTCATCATGAACACCGGCCGCCAGATGTATCATTGGCACACCGGCACCATGAGCCGCCGCTCGCAGGGCCTCGATGCACGCGAGCCGGTGCCGATCGTGGAGCTCAATCCCGGGGATGCGGCCCGCATGGGCATCCGCGATGGCGATACCGTGCGCGTCTCCAGCCGGCGTGGCTCCATGCTGATCGGCAGCCGGATCTCGGACCGCCAGGCACCGGGCCAGGTCTTTGTCCCGTTCCACTTCCGCGAAGCCGCCGCCAATCTCCTCACCAACCCGGCGCTGGATCCCTACGCCAAGATCGCCGAGTTCAAGGTCAGTGCCGTCAGCGTGACGCCCGCGTGAGGTGGTCGCTGCGGAACGTGACCCTCGCCGCACTCACTGCGATCGCGGCAGCGTGGGCCGTGGCGTCGCTCTGGTGGCCATTCCAGAGCGATCATGGGGTGTACGCCTGGATGGGCGACGTGGTGCTGCGGGGCGGCATGCTCTACCGCGATGCCTGGGACGTGAAGGGTCCCGTGGCGGCGCTGCCCGCGCTGATCGCGCAGCTGGCGTTTGGCCGCAACATGTGGGGCATCCGCGCGCTCGACCTGCTTGCCATCATTGCGGCAGCCGTGGCGCTCTACCGGGTGGGCACACGCTGGAGCAGCCGGCCGGCCGCCCTGGCTGGCGCCCTGATCTGGGTGCTGGCGTACGCCAGCACGCGCTTCAATTCCACCGCGCAGCCCGATGGCTTCGCGGCCGTGCTCCTCCTGCTCGCGACCGTGCCGCTGCTGCGCCCCTCGCCGCCAGGCAGCTGGGCTTTACTGGCGTCGGGAGCCGTGGTCGGCGTGCTGGTCCTGCTCAAGCCGATCTATCTCGCCTTCCTGGTCATACCGGTGATCGCAGTCGCGCCCTGGCAACCCGGCGCGCGCTGGCAGACTGGCCGCCTCGGCGCCATTGTCGCCGGCCTGCTGCTGCCGATCATACTGCTGCTCGGCTGGTTCGCGCTGGGGGGCGCGCTTTCACCCTTCCTTGACGCCTACATCGGCTACAATGTCGCGCGCAACGGCCCCGGCATCGCGGCCGGCTTTTTCTCCATGCTGGCCGACGGTACGCTCGCCGATCCCACCTGGCTGGCCGCGCTGGCATGCGCGGTGGCCGGCGCGGTGGTGCTCTGGTCCAGCCACCGGAAGGCCGCCGTCATCCTGGTGGCGTGGATCCTGGCCGCGCTCCTCGTGATTCACATCCAGCGCCCCTACTACCCCTACCGCGCCCACATGCTCAGCATGCCGGTGGCGCTGCTGGCACTGGCAGCATTCTGGCGTGCCTGGCTGGATGGCGGCGCCGGGCGATGGGTGTCGCTCGCGATCGTGGCGGCATTCGCCGTCGCCGAGGCTCGGACACCACTGGCGCAGGCGGCG
>DASSTP010000166.1:0-12335 GCA_035707845.1 Gemmatimonadales bacterium
GGGCAAAGGCGCTACCTTCGAGGCGCGGTGCCCGCACCCCTTTACTTCTGTCGAGGAATGAACCCGCATGCTCCGTCAGGGCCTGCTCTGGTTGTCGCAGCAGAATGGCATTTTCCGCTTTGTCCGCTCCAATCCGCTGGCTCGGCGCTTTGCCTCGCGGTTCGTGGCCGGCGAAACCATCGAAGAAGGAGTGGCGGCAGCCCGTGAGCTGATGGCGCGCGGCATCACCGCCTCGCTGGACCTGCTGGGCGAGAGCGTCACCCGCCCCGAGGAGGCGTCGGCTGCAAAGGACCAGTATCTCGTGATGTTGGACCGCATGGCAGCCGCCGGCAACATCGAAGTCAACGTCTCGGTGAAGCTCACCCAGATGGGGCTCGACATCGACGAGGACCTGTGCCGGGGCAACATGCGCGAGATTCTCGATCGCGCGGCCTCCCACCACGGCTTCGTGCGGCTGGACATGGAAGGCTCCGACTACACCCAGCGTACCCTCGATTTCTTCCGCCAGCATCTTTTCCCGGACTTCGGCGCCCACTGCGGTGTGGTGATCCAGTCCGCCCTGCGGCGGTCCGAGCGCGACATCAACGAGCTGATCGCGATGCGGGCGCGAGTCCGGCTCTGCAAGGGAGCGTATCTCGAGCCGCCCGACATCGCCTTTCCGGAAAAGGCTGACGTGGACCGGAACTACGTGAAGCTCATGGAGCGGCTGCTGACCGAGGGCAATTATCCTGGCCTTGCCACCCATGACGAGCGCATCATCGCGCATGCGCGCGGCTTTGTCGCCCAGCATCGCATCCCGGAAGACCGCTTCGAGTTCCAGATGCTCCACGGGGTGCGGCGGGACCTGCAGCAGCAACTCCGCGCTGCCGGCCATCGGATGCGGGTCTATGTCCCCTTCGGCACCCAGTGGTATCCCTACCTCATGCGCCGCCTCGCCGAACGCCCCGCCAACATCGCCTTCATGATGGGCAACATCGTCAGGGAGTCGGTCAAGCACGGATGACGGACCTGACGCTCGGCGGCTACATGGCCACGCATGAACGGGCCGCCGCCTTCGGCGGCAGCGATGGACAGGCCTACTCCGTGGGCATCGTTGTGGATGACGCACCCGACGAGCGCGGCCGCTACGCCGCGACGCTCCTCTTCGTGCGCTGGTCGCCGGCGGGCGACCGGCCGGTCGGGCACGTCGAGACGGCGGCGCTCGCCTGGGGTCGGACGCCGGAGGAAGCGGACGACCGCATCCGGGCGCTTTCGCTCTACGACGTGAAGGCCGCGCTCGACGAAGCCATCGCCTCGGCGCCAGGCGAATGGTGACAGGAACGGTGCTCGAGCGCGACGGGGCGCATTACCGCGTCCTGACGCCCGACGGGCAGCGCCGGGCCGTGCTCCGGAAGAAGGTGAAGCGGGAGGAGTCCCGGGTGGTGGTGGGCGACCGGGTGCGGCTCGAGCCCGAAGCTGGCGGCGAGCTCTTCGGCATTGTCGCCGTCGAGCCGCGCCGTAGCGTGCTTGAACGGCGCGTCCCCGAAGGGCGCGGCACCCGCATCGTTGTCGCCAACCTGGACGAAGTCTTTGTCGTGACGGCCACGACCGATCCCGCCCCGCTGCCCCAATTGCTCGACCGCCTCCTGGTGCTGGCTGAAGCCAATGACATCGAGGCCGCCGTCGTGATCAACAAGGTGGACAAGGCGCCGGCTACGATGCTCGCGCAGCGCTTCACCCGCGCCGGCTATCGGGTGCTCGAAACCAGCGCCCTCACCGGTGAGGGGATCCCGGAATTCAGCGCCGCTCTTCGCGGCCACACCGCCGTGGTGACGGGCCCGTCCGGCGCGGGAAAGTCGAGCCTCCTGAACATGATGGAACCAGGGCTGGGCCTCCGCACCGGCGAGATCAGCGCCAAGGTGAAGCGGGGCCGGAACACCACCGTGGGCGCCCTGATGATTCCGCTCGCCCATGGCGGCTTCCTGGTGGACACGCCGGGATTCAGCGAGGTGGGACTCTGGGGCATCGAGCCGCAAGAACTCGCCTCCTGCTTTCCCGAGATGCAGCCGTTCCTCGGCGAATGCCGTTTCCAGGACTGCCGCCATCGCACTGAACCGGGTTGCGCCATCCGTGCGGCCGTGGAACGCGGCAACATCGCCGCTGGCCGGCTGGAGAGCTATCACGTGCTGCTGAAGGAGCTGGAGGGAGCACCGAGGGAATGGGAGTGAGGAGTCGTAGGCCCCATGTCATAGGTCGTACGACTTATGACTTACGACTGCTTCCTCGTCCACCTTCCCGCATCCCGCTTCTCGATCTTCGCCATCATTCGCTCAAACGCGTCATCCAGGTCGATCCCCTCCCGGTTGGCCATGCAGATGATGACAAAGAGGATGTCCGCCATCTCCATGGCGAGATCGCCCTCGGGTTCCTCGGGCTTGCGGGTCTTCTGGCCAAACCGGTCGTTGATGTCGCGCGCCAACTCGCCCACCTCTTCGGCCAGCCGGGCCATGTTGGTGAGCGGATGGAAATAGCCTTCTTCGAACTGGCTGATCCAGGCGTCGACGCGGGATTGCAGGGGAGAGAGGGGCATGGAGAGAGGGATTAGGGAATAAGGGATTAGGGAATAGGGGCCAGGGCGTCACGGCTGATGCCGCTGCTGAATCCTAAACTCCAGTCCCCAGTTCCTTACCCCTGACCCCTGACCCCTACCCCCTAGCCCCTAGCCCCTAGCCCCTTCAACACCTCCCTCATGAAATCCCCCAGATCACCGGGATTCCGTGAGGTGATCATGTTGCCATCCACCACCACGCTCCGGTCTTCCCAGAGCATGCCGGCGTTGATGAGGTCGTCCTTGATGGCATTGACGCTGGTGCCGCGCTTGCCCTTGACGATCCTGGCCGAGATCGGCACCCAGCCCGCGTGGCAGATGAAGGCCACCAGCTTGCCGGCTTCGAAAATCTCGCGCGTCAGCTCCAGTACCTTGGCACTCCGGCGCAGCTTGTCGGGGGCAAAGCCGCCGGGAATGACGAGGCCGTCAAACTGATCCGCCGATAATCCATCGACCGTGGTATCCGGGGTGCAGGGATAGCCATGCTTGCCATGCACCTCATCCATGGTGAGCCCGGCCACGACGGTCTTGATGCCGGCTTCTTCCAGCCGGATCTTGGGATACCAGAGTTCGAGGTCCTCGTAGAGCGGACCGGTGAAGAGGAGGATTTGGGAAGTCATAATGAGTCGTAGGTCGTAGGTTAGCAGGGCGAACAGGGCGAACAGGGCGAACAGGTAGGCAGGGCGAGCAGGTGGGCAGGTGAGCAGGTTTGGCGGGTGACTCCAGACCCGCGACCCGCGACCACCTGCTCGCCTCGCTCGCCCTGTTCGCCCTGCCCAGCTCGCCCATCCTGCCCATCCTGCCCATCCCGCCCATCTTGCAGTAAACTACTGCATTCCCACACGGACCCCAGGCAATGCGATCCCGCGACCGAATCCTCGCGAATCTCGAATCGATCTATCGTGAATCCTACGAGCAGGCCAAGGCGGCCGACGCCGAGGCCCGCATGAGGGATCTCGACAACGCGTTCCAGCGCGACCAGCTCATGCTCGAAATCCTGCTGGACATCCGCGACCTCTTCTCCGTGGCACCGGCTGCCTCCGGCGGCAGCGCGCTGGAGCGGCTCGAGGCACTGCGCAAGCTTACCCGACTCCGTTGAAAGGCCGTGACATGTTCCGACCTGCACCGCTGATCCTGGCGCTCGCTCTCGCCGGCTGCGCGTCATCCTCTGACTCCCCCGGTACGCTCGCGCCGCCCACCGCTGCCGATCTCGTGGTCTACGGCCGGGTCTGGACGGGCGACACGGCGGCGCCATGGGCCGGTGGGGTCGCGGTCGTGGGCGATACCATTGCCGCCGTGGGCGACAGCACCACGCTCGCCGCCTGGGTTGGTGCCTCCACCAAGGTGATCGACAACGGCCGCCGGATGGTTACACCCGGTCTCATGGACGGGCATGCGCATTTTTCCTCGGGTGGCTTCCAGCTCGCCAGTGTGGACCTGCGCGATGCGGCGACACCCGCCGAGTTCATCCAGCGACTCAAGACGTACGCGAAGAAGCTGAAGCCGGGCGAATGGATCACCGGTGGCGACTGGGATCATGAACGCTGGGCCGGCGCGCCGCTGCCGAGGCGTGACTGGATCGACTCGGTCACGCCCGACAACCCGGTCTTCGTCAACCGCCTGGATGGCCACATGGGGCTGGCCAACAGTCTCGCCCTCAAGGCCGCTCGGGTCACGGCGGCAACGCCCGACGAGCCGGGCGGCACCATCGTGCGCGATGCCAACCGCACCCCCACCGGCATCCTGAAGGATGGGGCGCAGGATGCCGTCTACGCCGCCATGCCCGACCCGACACCGGAGCAGATGGATTCGGCCATGGTGCGCGCCACCAACTGGGCCGCGTCCAAGGGTGTCACGGCGGTCTCCGCAGTGTCCGCGTCATGGAGCGAGATCGCGTCGGCGCGTCGCCTGAGGAAGGCGGGGCTGCTCAAGACCCGTATCAGCTTCTATCCGGCGCTGGGCGGATGGCATCGCGTGGCAGATTCGCTGACCGCCAACGGTCCTGGCGACAACTGGATCCGGGTGGCCGGCGTCAAGGGATTCGTGGATGGCTCGCTGGGTTCCGGCACGGCGCTGTTCTTCGAGCCGTACGCCGATGATCCCTCCACGTTCGGCCTCCTCGTCACGCCGGAAGATTCGCTGCGCGCCTGGGTCGGCGCGGCCGACAGCGCCGGGCTCCAGGTGGTGGTGCACGCCATCGGCGAGCGCGCCAATGCGCTCATCCTCGATATCTATGACAGCGTCTTCACGGCGCACGGCCAGCGCGACCGGCGATTCCGCGTGGAGCATGCCCAGCACCTCCGCACCCAGGACATTCCCCGTTTTGGGCGGCTCGGCGTGATTGCATCCATGCAGCCGTACCATGCCGCTGACGACGGCCGCTGGGCCATGAAGCGACTTGGCCCGGCGCGGGTGAAGGACAGCTATGTGTTCCGCTCGCTGCTCGACACCGGTGCACGGCTGGCTTTCGGCTCCGACTGGAGCGTGGCTCCGCTCGATCCCATGCTCGGCATCGCCGCCGCGGTGACGCGCCAGACGCTCGATGGCAAGAACCCCGGCGGCTGGATTCCAGAGGAGAAGATCAGCGTGGATGAGGCGCTGCACGGCTATTCCACCGGCGACGCCTACGCCATGTTCGCCGAACATGCCCTGGGCGTGCTGAAGACCGGCTACAAGGCCGACCTCCTCCTGCTCGACCGCGATCTCACCACCATCCGGCCTGAGGAACTCTGGAAGGCCAGGGTGCGGACCACTATCGTGGGAGGCACGATCGTCTACCAGGCGGAAGGTGAATGAAGCGGCTGGGCAGCGCACTGGCGGTCCTGCTGTGCTCGGCCGTTGTCGCTCATGCAGGGCATGCGCAGGCCGCCGACCCGGCGGGATCCGGGGCCGACTCGCTCGACGCGGAGCTGAAATACGAGCTGGCCATGCATGCATGGGACAGCGAGCACTACGATGCCGCCGACAGCCTGCTGCGCCAGGCACTCCGCATCGATCCCTGGTTTCCCGAAGCGAACCTTGCGCTCGGCTACCTGCCCTTTGAGCGCTATCACAAGCTGAGCGAGTGGGCAGAAAAGCAGCGCGTGCCCGACAGCCTGACGGCCGTGGTGGCGCAGGCGCGCGACCACATGCGGTTGGCGGCATTGGTGGACCCGTTCGTCGGATGGGGGAAATCCAACTTCGTCTTTCTCCCGTCATGGGCCATGAAGAACTTCTCGCCCAGGGAGCGGGCGAAGCTTCCCACCTGGTTCTTCTACTGGCGCGGGCTGAGCTATGCCCGGGGCGATTCCTACGCCAACGCCATCGGAGACCTCACGGAAGTGCTCACGCGACTGGAGCAGGCGCAGGATTCCGTTCCGACCAACGCCATGCTGCCGCTCGTTGCCAACGAGATCCGCTACGTCATGGCAGTCATCGAGCTCAAGGCGGGCCGGACCATCGAGGCGCGCCAGCATTTCGAGCAGGTGCTGTCGCAGGATCTCGGCATGTACATGGCGCACGTCAGGCTGGGGGACCTTCACGAGCGGAACGGTGCGTGGAACGCCGCCGTCCGCGAGCGGCAGCGGGCCGTCGAGACCAAGCCTGGCGATCCCGTGCTGCTCTATCAGCTCGCCACCACGCTCGCGCGCGCGGCCCGCCTGCCCGAGGCCGACACCGCCGTGTCCCGCGCCATGACACTCAATCCGCATAATGCGGAATACGTCTACCTCGCCGCCCGGGTGCAGCTTGCCCTGGGCGACAGCGCACGCGCTGTCACGACCTACCGCAAATTCATGGCGATGGCGCCGAGTTCGCTGAAAGCGGACCGTGTGGCCGCGCAATTGCAGCTTGCCAAGCTGGGCGCCCCATCGTCCCCATGAAAGCATATGCCGTAATCATGCTGGCGCTGGCGCTTCCAATCCGCGCCGTGGCGCAGCGCCCCGAGCCACCGGCCTATGAACTCCTGCAGACCTTCTCGGGACTGCTGGGGCAGATCCGCTCCAACTACGTGGACAGCGTCACCACCTCACAGCTGGTGTACGGCGCGATCGACGGCATGCTCCGCAGCCTCGATCCGCACAGCCGCTTCATGCGGCACGAGGACATGGAAGCGGAGATGCAGTGGGCCAGTGGCGAGCTGAGCGGCGCCGGGATCGCACTCGACGACGTGGAAGGCGAACCCACGGTGGTCGCCGTCTATCGCGGAGGCGCAGCCGACCGCGCCGGCATCCTCCCGGGCGATCGCCTCCGCTGGGTCAATGACACGTCGGTCACCGGCCTCCCCGCGGCCAGGATCAATACGAGATTGCTCGGCGCCGAGGGCACCCGCGCGCGGCTGGGGCTGGCCCGCGGTTCCCGGCTCGAGCCCGACACCTTCAACGTCCAGATCAAGTACCGGCCGCTCGAGCCCCATGCCGTGACCGATACGCGCATGCTGGACGAATTCACCGGCTACATCCGATTCCAGGAATTCTCGGCCAATGCGGGCGACGACGTCGAGAAGGCATTCGGTACGCTGAAGAAGCAGGGCGCGCGGCAGGTGGTGCTCGACCTGCGCGGCAATCCGGGAGGGTTCGTCACCGGCGCGGTGGAAATCGGCGGCGCGCTGCTCCCGAAAGGCACCCTGGTCTTTTCGGCCCGGGGCCGGCGGAGCAGCGACAGCACCGACATTCGCACCGAGCGCGATGGCAAGTATCGGGACGTGCCGCTCGTCGTCCTGATTGATGGCGGCACGGCCAGCGCTGCCGAGGCGCTCGCGGCCTCGCTGCAGGATCACGACCGTGCCCTGCTCATGGGCCAGCGCAGTTTCGGCAAGGCGCTGATCCAGCAGTTATTGCCGGTGCCGCCCAATGGCGACGGCGTGTGGCTCACGGTGGGTTATGTGGTGACGCCAAGCGGACGGGTAATCCAGCGTCGCTACAAGGGGCTCGACGTGGGGCAGTATTACACCCTGCGCGCCGGGGACGCCGAGGACACCACGAAGGTCTACCACACGGATGCGGGTCGCCCGGTGCGGGGCGGCGGCGGGATCGAGCCCGATGTCGTACTGCCTGAGGCGGAGGCCGCGCCGGTCTGGTGGAGCATCGCGGCCGACAGCAACTTTGCCGTCGCCGTGGCCGACAGCGTGGCGCCGCTACTCGGCGCGGACAACGCCGCCCGTGCGGCCTGGATGAATGACTCCACGGCGTGGCGCGCTCGGCTGCTGGTGCCGTTCATGGCGCGAGTGCGTGATCACCTGCACGTCACGGCCAGGCTGGCGCCCGGAGTGGAGTATCAGGTCATGCGGCGGCTGGCTTCTCGTGCCGCCGAAGTGCGCTGGGGCAGGGACGCGCGGGATGACCTGCTGGCTCGCAGCGATGCCGATGTGAAGGCGGCAATGGGGGCGTTTGACAAGGCGAGAGAGCTGAGCGCCAAGCGCTGAAGGAAGGTCGTACGTCGTACGTCGCAGGTCGTACGGCTCATGACGTACGACCTGCGACCCTCGTGTCCGCCCGGTTCGTCTCGTCCGTCCCGTCGTCCTTCCCCAATCCCCGCCGCCGGGGCATCTTTCAGCATACCAATCCGGCCGCTTCCGGACTCGCAGAATGGCACACTGACAGGTGCCACCTTGGCCGCTCGATCAGGGTAGTCTGCGAGATCTGTGTAATCTGCGGACAATCTGTGCAATCTGTGGATGGAGTCACATGGCAACCCGTACCAGCACCCGGAAATCCAGCGCCGCCTCCCAGCGGCTCGACAAGGCGGAACTGCTCGATCTCTTCCGCATCATGTTTCTGTCGCGCCGGCTGGACGACAAGGAAATCCAGCTCAAGCGCCAGAACAAGATCTTCTTCCAGATCTCGGGCGCCGGCCACGAGGCGGTGCTCGCCGCGGCAGCCAAGGTGTTCCGTCCCGCCTACGACTGGTTCTACACCTACTATCGCGACCGCGCGCTCTGCCTCGGCCTCGGCATGACGGCCACCGAGCAACTGCTCTCGGCGGTGGCCGCGGCTGACGACCCCAATTCCGGCGGCCGGCAGATGCCGTCCCACTGGGGCCACAAGGCGCTCAACATCGTGAGCGCGTCGAGCCCCACGGGCACCCAGTTCCTGCAGTCGGTGGGTTGCGCCGAGGCGTCGCTGAAGTATGCGCAAGGTGAGAAGAAGGAAGACCGCGACCGGCTCTTTCATGATGATGAAGTGACGTTCTGCTCCACCGGCGACGGCACCACCAGCGAGGGTGAGTTCTGGGAGGCGATCAACAGCGCCTGCAACCTGAAGCTCCCGGTGGTCTTCCTGGTGGAGGACAACGGCTACGCCATCTCGGTACCGGTGGAGGTGGGGACCGCTGGCGGCAGCATCTCGAAGCTGCTCACCGGCATGCCCGGCCTCTTCATCCAGGAGTGCGACGGCTGCGATCCGCTGGAGAGCTACGACACCCTGGTGCGGGCGGTGGAGTATTGCCGCCAGCGTCGCGGCCCCGCGCTGGTGCATGCGCACGTGATCCGGCCCTACAGCCATTCGCTCTCGGATGACGAGGTCTTTTACCGGACGCCCGCCGAGCGCGAGAAGGAAGCACAGCGCGATCCCATCACCACGTTCCCGAAGTATCTGGTGAAGCAGGGGATTGCGAGCGAGGAGGAGATCGAGGCCATCCGCGCGCAGGTGGAGGAGGAAGTGAACGTCGCGGCCGACGTGGCGCTCGCCGCGCCCCAGCCGGCCACCGACACGGTGTACCAGTACGTCTATTCGCCCGACGTGGATCCCACCAGCGAGCAGTTCGATACCGAGGACGATCCCCAGTTCAGCGGTGATCCCACCACCATGGTGGACCTGCTGAACACCTGCATGAAGGAAGAGATGGCGCGCGACCCGCGCATCGTGATGTTTGGTGAGGACGTGGCCGATTGCAGCCGGGAAGACGCGCTGGAGGAAGTGAAGGGGAAGGGCGGCGTGTTCAAGGTGACCTGGGGGCTGCAGCGGCTCTATGGCAGCGACCGGGTCTACAACTCGCCGCTGGCAGAAGCCAACATCGTCGGCCGCGCCATCGGGCTCGCCACGCGCGGCTTCAAGCCGGTGGTGGAGATCCAGTTCTTCGACTACATCTGGCCCGCCTACATGCAGCTCCGGAACGAGCTGGCCACCATGCGCTGGCGGTCCAACAACGCGTTCAGCTCGCCGGTGGTGGTGCGCACCACCTATGGCGGTTACCTGAAGGGCGGCGCCATCTATCACTCGCAGACCGGTGCCTCGATCTTCACTGCCGTACCGGGCCTCCGGGTCATCTGCCCCAGCACGGCGCTCGATGCCAACGGCCTGCTCCGCACCGCCATCCGTTCCGACGATCCGGTGCTCTTCCTGGAGCACAAGCACCTCTATCGCCAGACCTACAACAAGGCGCCCAATCCCGGCCCGAATTTCATGATTCCGTTCGGCAAGGCGCGCGTGGTGCGCGAAGGAACGGACATGACGGTGGTGACCTACGGCGCCGTGGTCCAGCGGACCCTGGTGGCCGCCAAGGAGATGGAGGAGCAGCACGGCGTCAGTGTGGAGGTCATCGACCTGCGCTCACTCACGCCGGTGGACTGGGACACGATCTACGCCTCGGTGAAGAAGACCAGCCGGGTGATCGTGGCCTACGAAGACTCGCTGAGCTGGGGCTATGGCGCCGAGCTCGCGGCGCGGATTGCCGACGAGACCTTCGCCTGGCTCGATGCGCCGGTCAAGCGTGTCGCCTCTACCGACACCTTCGTGGCCTACGCGCCCGAACTGGAAGAAGTGATCCTGCCGCAGGTGGGCTCGATGAAGGCGGCGATGGAGGAAATGGCGGCTTATTAGACGCGGGTCGAGGGTCGAGAGGTCGAGTGCGCAATGACTCTCGACCTCTCGACCTCGACTTCCTCGACCCCTCGACCCCTCGACCCCTCGACTCTTGACCTCTTGACCTCTTGACCGTTCCCCCGCAGGACCATCATCTCTCCTCCGCCGTTGAATCCGTGGTCGCCCGCTTTGGCGCCATGGTGCGCCAGGTGGGATTGCGCCACCGCCTCGCCGAGTCCGACCTCGATGAAGTGATGCAGGACGTCCGCATTCGCCTCTGGCGTTCCCAGCGCGAGGGTGAGCAGGTCCGGCAGGTCTCCGCGTCTTACGTATATCGGACCGCGATGTCGGCAGCGGTGGATCTGCTTCGGCGGCGCCGCGCCCGCAGGAGCGACGTGACAGTTTCAATCGATGAGCACGTCGAGCGATTGACTGTCCACGGACGCGGCCCTGAACTGGACCTGGCCCACGCCGAGCTCGCGGGCAGGGTCGCGCAGGCCATTGAGACAATCGCACCCAGTCGCAGGCCGGTGGTTCGCATGTACCTGGCTGGCTACCCTCGGGAGGAAATCGCCGGTCTCCTCGGCTGGTCGGAGGCCAAGACGCGCAACCTGCTCTATCGCGGCCTGGACGATCTGCGTTCGCGACTGCTGGAACAGGGAATCGGGCCGGAGCGGACGGAGGGAGCGGCATGAATGACGAGCAGCTGAAGGCGCTCTACGGTGACGCCGTGCGCGAGGCGGCGCCCGCATCGGCGTGCGTCCCGCCAGAGCAGTTGCTGGCGCTGGTGCGGAAGGAGGGCACGGAGGAGAGCCGCCTCGCCACGCTGGATCACGTGATGGCCTGCCCGCGCTGCCTGCCGGAGTTCGAGCTGCTGCGGAGCATTGAGCAGGCCGGCGGCGGTGCCGACGGCAGGGCGAAGTCAGGGCGCAACTGGCACTGGTATGCGCCGGTCGCCCTGGCGGCGTCCATCCTGCTTGCCGTGGCCGTGGTACGCCGGACGCCTCCGCCGGGTGATGTGGCTCGAGGTGACGCCGATTCGGTGGTGCTGCACGCGCCCGGGGTCTCAGTAACGTCGGGCCAGCCGCTCAGCTTCGCCTGGCGTCCGGTGCCCGGTGCCACTGGTTACAGGATGGAAGTTCTCGCCTCCGACGGATCAGTCGTCGCCTCCGCGGAAACCACGGACACGATGGTGACTCCCGATGCTGCCCGGCAGCTTCCAGCCGGCACCTACAACTGGTGGGTCCGCGCCAGCTTGTCCGGCGGAGCGTCAGTGCGCTCCAGCGTAAGGCTGCTGGAGATACGCGCCCGCTCGCAGTGAGAGGGTCGATGGTTAAGCGCCAGGCGCTGAGCGCTTGGCGCTTAGCGCTCGACCCTTTCGCGCCTTCGTGATTCCCAGCAGAACCAGTCCTCCGCCGATGATGGCCAGGATCCAGGGTATCGGAGACTGCTCTGGCTGCCTGAGCCCGATGGTCACCATCGGATCGCCGACCACGCTGAAGGCTGCCCATTCACTGGCCGGTGCATGCCGCCGGATCGCGGCGAGTTTCGCCGACCTGAGCGCTGCGCCGACCGGCTGACCGTGTGCGAGCGCTCGGTAGAAGTCGTCCACCATGCGTCCGGTGCTCTCGTCGCCGATGCGCCACTTGGTGGCCACGACCACTTGGGCACCCGCAGCGAGCAGCGGAGCGGTGAGTCCGGCGACTCCCTCCCCCTGCAGAAGTTTTCCGCCCGCCGTCTCGCATGCCGATAACACGACCAGCCGGGCCGCGAGGTGCAGGCCAGCGAGCTCGGACGGGGTCACAAGGCCATCCTCCCCATCCCCGGGTGCCAGCGCCAGCGCCGTCCGGTCCATCCGTGCTTCATCGACCAGCGCGTGGGTCGCGAAGTGGATCACGTCAAACTGGGCCAGGTCAGCCCGCTTGAGGAAGGCTTCGCTCGCGTCCGCCCGAAGACGGACCACGGCGTAT
>DASSTP010000167.1:0-4530 GCA_035707845.1 Gemmatimonadales bacterium
AGCTTCTGCAGCGCGGTGAGGACCGCGTCCTCGACATGCTCCGGCACCCGCTTTCGCGTTTCGCGGATCGGCGCCGGCTCGGTGGTGAGCAGTCGGGCAACGATGGCCTGCGCGGTGGGGCCGGAGAACGGCGGTTCGCCCACCAGCATCTCGTAGGTCATGGCGCCCAGCGAATAAATGTCGCTGCGCCCCGTGATCTCCCGTTCGCCCATCGCCTGCTCGGGACTCATGTAGTGCGGCGTGCCGAGACTCATCCCCGTCTCGGTCATCCGGTCGGCGGCGGTGTGGCTCACCGCGAGCGCGATTCCGAAGTCCGCCACCAGCGCCTGGCCGTCGTGCAGGAGGATGTTCTCCGGCTTGATGTCGCGGTGGATCACGCCGTGCCGGTGGGCGTAGTCGAGCGCTCCGGCGACTTCGATGGCGATGCGCACGGCGTCGGCTATGGGGAGTTGCTTCTCACTGGTGAGTCGATCGCGCAGCGATTCGCCCTCGACGAAGGGCATCACGTAGTACGCCGTGCCGTCTACCTCGCCCGAATCGATGAGGCCGAGGATGTGCGGGTGCTGCAGCGCGGCAACCGTCTGGATCTCGCGCACGAAGCGCTCGGCGCCGATCACCGCTCCGAGCTCGGGCTTGAGCACCTTGATAGCGACCTTGCGGTGGTGCTTCAGATCCTCGGCGAGATAGACCGTGGCCATCCCGCCCGCTCCGAGCTCACGCTCGACGCGGTAGCGCTCCGCGAGCGCGGCGGAGAGCGGCGTGAGACGGCCTGCTGCGTCGCTGGCCGCGGCGGGGTCCGGCTGCACCATTCGGTGGTGGTCCTGGTGGTCAGAGGAGCACCACGAATATGCATGGGATGCCAGCGGAAGTCACGCCAGCGCTCGCGCGGCTCCCTCTCGCTCGACTGACATCATTCGCCTCCGGCATCGTAGCGCCACGGGGGCCGGACTAAGCCTGTGACCCAGCGGCCTGCGGCCGCTCAGAGTTCTGGCGGCCGCAGGCTGCACTCGCCTAAATCAGTACACTGAATTCGGACAGAGCGGCACGGCGGAGTTCCAGTTGGCGAACATGCCGTCCGGGTTGTGTGCCCAGAGCCAGATGTGGAACATCCAGCCGCCGAAGCGCGACTTCTGGAACGGGATCGCCGGCTCGATGGCCAGACCCAAGTCCGCGGAAGTGGGCGGGGTGCCATTCTCCGGCCACACCATGCTGTAAGGAACGAAGTAGTCGAAGCCGGCAAACCGGGAGCGAGTCGCGCCATCGGGGCTGTTATGGGGACCGTTATTGGGCGCGAAGACCAGCAGCTCCGGCTCGAGGTAATTGACGTGATCATCGATGGGGAACTTCCCAGCGTAGTGGTACCCCATCCCGCCCATGGTCCTGTCGGAGATGCAGCCGTCAGGATTCGTGAGCTCCGGAACGACGAAGAGGACCGGATAGTCGCCCTGCGCGGTGGAGAGACTATGGTACTTCACCGAGAACTCCTTGAGCTCGACCAGCTGTGCCGCGAGCTCGGGGTTGGGATTTGCGACGTCCTGCGCGGAGTTCAATGCTTCGTCCAGCACCAGCCCGCCGTGATACTCCGATGGCAATGGGGAGCCCTTCGAGCATGCGCTCACGAGCGCCAGCACGGTTGCGGCCAGCATTGCAGCCCGAGTCCTTCGCATGGTGTGCATTGTCCGCCTCCTTACGGTTTTGGGGGGGGAGTGAGGACTGGCTTGCGGCCCCCGAACTTGGAGCTGTGCGGGCCCGCAATGCGGTTTGACGGCCGTCACGGCCAGCCATACATTCATGATAGGAGTAGCCCGTCCGCCGGATGTCCGTCAGCCGTCCGTTGGCAGTCCGACGCCTGTTGGCGTCGTCAGAAGATGCCCCAATCGGTCGCCTGGGCCTTTTCCGGCTTCTGCGGCCGTGCAGTTGCGCAAGACCACCGAGGTGCCGATGCTCCGCCTCCGCACCTTGGGCCGGCTGGAACTGGAGGGTGCTCCAGCTCCGGCCGCCCAGGCGCTACTCCAGGGTCCCAAGCGCGCGGGCTTGCTCGTCTATCTGGCCTGCGCCCAACCCCCTGGGCTGAAGCGACGAGACTCGCTGCTCGCCCTCTTCTGGCCGCGGCTGGACGAAGCCAGGGCACGCCATGCCTTGCGAAATACCTTGCACTCCCTCCGCGGAGCGCTTGGCGCCGAGTTTTTCTCCCCGGCTGGCGCAGAGGCCGTTGGCATCCTGGGGGGCCTGATTTCGTCCGATGCGATGGAGTTCCGGCAAGCCCTGGCCGATGGCCGGTTCGAGGACGCGGTCGCGCTGTACGAGGGAGAATTCCTGAGCGGCTTCTTCCTGTCGGGAACGAAGGAATTCGAGGATTGGCTGGAGACGGAACGGAAGCACCTGCGCCGCGCGTATCACGCGGCGCTGGAGCGTCTCGCGGAGGCAGCCAATGGTCGGCGGGAGTGGACGGTTGCCGTGCAGTGGTGGCGGCTGCTAGCCGATGCGGAACCGTCCAATGGTCGCCTGACCCTGCAGCTCATGCAGGCGATGGACGCGGCCGGTGACCGGGCGGGTGCGCTGAGGCAGGCAGCTCACCATGCCGAGGTACTTCGGCGGGATCTCGACACGGAACCCGATGCGGACGTCGTCGCGATGGTCGAGCGATTCAGGTCCGAGCCGGTCTCCACCCCACAGAAGGACTCCGCACCGAATTCCGGTGCTACCGGGACCGAGTCGAGCGATCGGCGCCCGGCCGACATCGTGTCCGAGACGACTCACGAGGCTGCGAGAGCGCGGTCCAGCCTGGCCTCGTTCGGGCTGTTCGGCCTGTTACTGCTGCTTGGTAGCTTGACTCTCGTCCGCCCGCGCCACCTCGACTCGGCAGTCCTCGACCCGCAACGGGTGGTGGTCGCGCCGTTCGAGAACCGCACCGGAGACCCCAGCCTGGATCCCGCCGGCGCCATGGCAGCGGACTGGATCGTCCAGGGTCTCCTGCGGACCGCTCTCGTGGACGTGACCA
Organism: Gemmatimonadales bacterium; assembly: GCA_035707845.1. Taxonomy (GTDB): domain Bacteria; phylum Gemmatimonadota; class Gemmatimonadetes; order Gemmatimonadales; family GWC2-71-9; genus CAMLHP01. Next base: position 3,002 of record DASSTP010000167.1, read on the forward strand.
CGGCCACGGCGACGCTGGCATCATCCCAACAGATGCGGGCGGCGATGAACGCGAAGCCGGACGTTGACCCCATCCGCGCGCTGGCCGAAGAGACAGGGGCGGGGCTCGTGGTCTCCGGCGCCTTCTACGAGCAGGGTGATTCCCTCCTGTTCTGCGCATACATCACGGACGCCCGCCGTCGCGTCGTGGTGCGGACGCTCGGCCCGGTAAGCGGCCCGGCGAAAAGGCCCCTGGTGGCGATCGAGCTCCTGCGCCCTCGCGTGCTCGCGCTGCTCGCCCCGCTGCTGGACACGCGTCTCGCGGCCGAGGCAGGGGTCTCCAGCCCACCGCCCACGTACGAGGCGTATCGCGCCTACGCCGAAGGCATGGATCTCTTCATCGCGTCAGATTGGCGGGCTTCGATAGCGCGTTTCCAGGAAGCCATAGCTCTGGACTCGAGCTATCTGCCTCCGTCGCTGCTGATCGCCATCGCCCACTACGACCTGCTCGAACCCGCGCAGGCCGATTCCATTGCCAAGCTGCTCATGCGCTCACGGGATCGCCTCGGCGCATACGATCGCGCACTGCTCGACTTGCTGATGGCATGGTTGGGCGACGATCCCAACGCGCCGTACGTCGCCGCGAAACGGGCGGCAGCCATCGCACCGGGATCAGTGCTCAACGTGCAGTGGGGAGCCGAAGCACTCTGGCTCAATCGCCCTCGCGAAGCCATCGCCATCTTGAATGACGTGGATCCGACCAGGGGCGATGTGCGTGGCTGGCAGCTCTACTGGTGGACGCTGGCGACGGCCTACCATCTGATCGGCGACTATCGGAGCGAGCTGGCGACCGCCCAGCGAGCACGGGAGATCATGCCCGATCGCTCGTTCTGGTTCCTGTTGGAGGGCCGAGCGCTGGCGGCGATGGGACGGCTCGACGAGCTGGAAGAAGTCGTCGATCAGCGACTGTCCGCAACGACCGTCAGACCCGCAGCGCCCAATGCCGGTGTCTTCATGATGCAGGTGGCCGACGAGCTGCGAGTCCATGGGCACGCTGCCGCGGCGAGGGCACTCGCGGCCCGCGCCGTCGAGTGGTACCGGAGCAGGTCGCGAGACGAGCAGCTTCGCGAGCGGCCAGAACTGGCCATGCTTTACCTCGCTGAATGGCGCAATCAGGAGGCGCGAGCGCTTTTCGAGCGCCTGGCGAAGGAAGAGCCGAATGATCTCGGCTACCAGGCGGCGCTCGGCGTCCTCGCCGCGCGCCGCGGCGAGAGTGTGGAGGCGCTACGCATCGAGTCCTGGCTTGGCGCACAGAGCCGCCCATACCTTCGCGGAATGAATCACTACCTGCAGGCATGCATCGCCGCCGAGCAGCGACAGCCTGCGCAGGCGATGGCGCTGCTGCGTGGCGAATCCGGCCGTGGGGCAGGCTATCTCGTGCTGGCGCACTCGGATCCGTGTTTCGCCCCTATTCGTCCTCATCCGGCCTTCATGGAGCTGCTGCGCCCAACGGGGTAGGCGCCATCACCGCCCCACGACGTCCTTCCCCTA
>DASSTP010000168.1:0-2980 GCA_035707845.1 Gemmatimonadales bacterium
CCGAGGCGGGCGGGAGCCGCCAGCCGGAATTCTTCAGCACCCACCCGAACCCGGAAAACCGGATCCCGCGGATCGAGGAAGCGATCAGGGCACAGTTTCCTGATGGCGTTCCGTCGGGGCTGACCCCGTAGCGTCGTCCTCTGCGCGCGCCAGGGAGTCGAGCTCCGGCCGCATCGCTGCAGCATCACCCAGGAAGTTCTCCAGCGTGACGGTGTGCACGACGCTGCGGCCCATGGGCCGCAGCACATCGGAGTAGTGGAGTCCGTTGTCGAAATCGGAACTCTCGCTCAGCTCGCCGATGGCCACGAGTCCGATGAGTCCCAGCGTGACGACACCGCTGGTGAGCAGCCGCCGCCGGCGTGACATGGTGGTCACCAGGCTCAGGTGGGCGCTGAGCGCGGCCACGAAGACGGCGCACGTACCCGCCGACTCGAGAAAGCTCCGCGGGGGAAAGTCGGGCCAGAGAAATTCGAGATAGCCGGCGGCCGCAACCCAGAGCGTGCCCGCCGCCGTCGCGGCCGAGGCGATGGCAAGGTGAGTCAGGAACCCGGCCCGTCCTCCCTGCGCCCGTCCCACGAGTGCCCAGATCCCCGCCCAGACGGACAACAGGGCCAGCACCAGGAACGCGGCACTGACCGCCGCAACGGCGCTCTCGCCGTCGTAAAGCCGGAACGACGCCATCAGCATGGAGAGCAGCATCGAGCCGCCGACGGCAATCCAGGCGGCGGTCGGCGTCCGGACCAGGCGAGCCAGCCGGCTTTCGTGCGCCAGCGGTACCGCGCGCGCCACCGCATGTCCCGCATCCAGCACCCGCAGCACCGTTTCCCCGAGTCGCACGGTGCCGCCCGACGCCAGCCGGAGCCGGGGCGACGCAGCACCGCGCAGGCCGTCGCGGACCCCGTTGATGCTGCCGAGATCCTCGATCACGACCACGCCATCATCATCGAGCGACAGCGCCGCGTGGTGCGCATCCACGTGACGATCGTCCAGGATGACGTCGTTGTCGTAGGCCCGACCGATCCGCACCGGGAACTGCTGCACGCGCTGGCGCGCGAGCAGGTGGAGCCGCCGGTCGCGCACCTCGAGAATGATCACTCGGTCCATGAGATGCTTTCGAGAAAGCGGCGCGCCACGCGTTCGGCATTTTCGAAGCTGACACCGGCCAGGGTGAGCGTGGTCACCAGCCCCTCCGATCCCTTGGCGAGCGCAGCGGCCCGCACCACCACGTCGTAGAGACCCTCCATGCGCCGATAGCGGCGGGCGCAGAAGGCGGTCCGCAAGGTGCCGGCCTTCCGCGCGATGTTGCGGGTGACACAGCGATAGCTGGTCACGTTCTCCTTGTCGCCCCAGAGGGGAGCGTCGCCGCCGGAAAACTCCGTGCCGTAGAGGGCGTAGAAGCGGAAGCGCCCCAGCTCGGCGGAGCTCAGCACTTCGTGCGACAGCTCGATGGTGCCGGCCGCCTGGTCTTCGGAGAGATAGACGTAATCATCGGTGGAGCACTGGTGCGACACCGTCTCGTACGGCTGCTCGGCGCTGCGGTCGGCATCGGCCCAGCACTTGAAGAACGCGGCCGGCTCGGTGGGCAGCGTGAACTTGCCGATCTTCACCGTGGGAATGGGCTTCCGGAAAACGAGGTCGAGGTACTCATCCTGGTAGGCCAGGATCTGGCGGCCCGCCTCGGCCAGAAAGTCTGCCACCGGGGCAAAGCCCGGGCGCCGGCTGCCCTCGAACAGGGCCAGCGCCTCACTGGCCGGCACCAGGAAGCTCACCTGGTTCCCTTCCGTCGAGACATTGAGGCCCACCACATCACCCGAAGCGGAAAGCGTCGGGCCGCCACTCATGCCCGGGTTGAGCGAGCCGGTGAAGTGGATCTTGGGATACAGCGTGTGCCGCAGGAGGCCGTTGTAGGTGCCCTCGACGATGCTGAGCCCCAGGTCCTTGGGATGGCCAAGGGAGAAGAGCCGGTCGCCCTGCTCCAGGGTGACATCATGCAGGGCGAACCACGCCGCCGGCGGCCGGCTGCTGCGCACGAGCGCAAGGTCGTGGACCACGTCAATGGCGAGGAGCGTGACGCCCAGCGTGTCGCCGGCGGCAGTGATGATGCGCGCGTCGTAGCGATCGGGGTCCTGGACCACCTGCGACATGACGTGGTAGTTGGTGATTACGTCCCCGTCGCCGGAGACGTAGAAGCCCGAGCCCAGTGACGCCTTGGCGGCGGAGCCGTTCTCGGAAATCTCGATCTTGACGACCCGGTTCCCGAACTGGCGGAAGACCGAGGCCGAGCCGGGCGAGAGCTCCTGTGCGCTGAGCGGCTGCGTCGCAGCGGGCAAGCCCGGCAACAGCAGCGCACACGAAAGCACCAAAGCACGAAAGGGCGTGATGGTTGAGACGGTCAAGGGGGTCGAGGGATCGAGGGGTCGAGGGGTTGAGAGGTTGAGGGGTCGAGTGCATGACTGCCTCGACCTCTCGACCTCTCGACCATCTGAATGGGAACCGCCCAAGTCTATCGCGAAACCGTCACCACCGCGAGGGCCGCTATCTTTTCGTCATGGGACAGGCTTCTGCCCGGCTTCGCGTGCTGCGCGCCGGCTTCCGCGCGCTCGCCCCGATGGCGCCAGGGCTCGCGGCGGAATATGCGGAGCGGCTTTTCTGCCGCCCGCCACCGCGCGAGCTGCGGGACACCGAGGCGGCCTTTCTCGCGACCGGTCGCCGAGCCGACATCCGCACGGGAACCGAGACCCTCGCGGCCTGGCAGTGGGGCACCCGGGGTCCGCTCGCCATCCTGCTGCATGGCTGGGGCAGCCGGGCCGCGCGCTGGCATCCACTCGTGTCGCCGCTGATCGAAGACGGGTTTCAGGTGCTCGCCTACGATCAGCCGGCGCACGGAGAATCCAGTGGCCAGCTCGCATCATTGCCACAATTCGTCCGCGCGCTCGAGAGCCTGGTATCCCGCCTGGGCCAGGCCCCGGCACTGATCGTG